>PFWU01000053.1:10524-27648 GCA_002791295.1 Candidatus Uhrbacteria bacterium CG_4_9_14_3_um_filter_50_9 | reverse complement strand
AGAGTTTTCAGATCAGATTACAGAGATGGGGAAAAAGAAAGAAGATGAAATTATGACGGTATAAGCCATCGTTGTTTGGGATGAAAAAAGTTACACATAGCGCATATGAAAGAACAGACAGTCACAATGGAGAAACTGGTTGCCCTCGCCAAACAGCGAGGGTTCGTCTATCCAGGATCTGAGATCTATGGTGGACTCGCGAACAGCTGGGATTATGGTCCCTTGGGTGTTGAGTTGAAAAATAACATCCGTTCTTGGTGGTGGGATCGGTTTGTTCATGGGCGCACGGATATGGTGGGACTTGATGCCGCTATCATGATGAATCCCAAGGTCTGGGAGGCCTCCGGGCATGTAGCAAACTTTAATGATGCATTGATTGATTGCAAAGCTTGCAAGGCACGCCATCGTGCAGATCATTTGATTGAGGAGACGTACCCAGAGATGAAAGTTGATGGATTCTCTCCAGAAGAACTGACAAGCATCATTATAGAGAAAGAAATTGCGTGTCCTAAATGTGGAAAGAGAGACTTTACAGACGCGCGAGAGTTTAACCAACTCTTCCAGACATCCATCGGTAAGACGGAGGGTGACAAGTCAACCATCTATCTGCGTGGTGAAATTGCACAGGCCATGTTTGTCAATTTTAAAAACATTGTAGAGAGCTCACGTAAGCGCCTGCCATTTGGAATCGCAAGTGTCGGCAAGGTGTTTCGTAATGAAATTACACCGGGCAACTTTACGTTCCGTACACTTGAATTTGATCTCATGGAGTTTGAATATTTTATTCGTGATGCAGCTTGGGAGCAGACCTTTGAGTATTGGCTTGGTGAGATGCATGCCTGGCTTGCTGAAATGGGATTTGATGCGGCACATGTGCGGGTGCGAGAGCATACGAAGGATGAGCTTTCGCATTACTCCAAACGAACGGTGGACATTGAGTACCATACGCCGTTTGGTGGGTGGAAGGAGATGTTCGGACTCGCCTATCGCACCGATTTTGATTTGAAGAATCATGCTGAACACAGTGGTCAGAAACTCGAATATCGTGATCCTGTTTCGGGAGACGTGTTTGTGCCTCATGTGGTCGAGCCGACGTTTGGTTTGACCCGTCTCACGCTCATGACCATGTTAGAGGCCTATACCGAGGAAGAAATTAATGGGGAAACACGCGTCGTGATGAAATTCCATCCACGAGTTGCCCCCTACAAGATTGCGGTCCTTCCACTTTCAAAGAAAGCCGAGTTGAATGCCGTCGCAAAACCATTACAGGAGCGACTCACGAAACGTTGGTATACCGACTACGACGAAACGCAATCCATTGGTAAACGCTATCGTCGTCAGGACGAAATTGGAACGCCGTATTGTGTGACCGTGGATTTTGACTCGCTGGAAGACAAGGCAGTGACCATACGCGATCGCGATACGATGGAGCAGGTGCGTGTGAAGATTGATGCATTAGATGAATGGTTTAGCGCACGACTTACGTAATGTCTATGTCAGAGCATCTAGATCCGGCTCGATTTGAAGCTTTTCGTCACGACTTACAGAAAGAACTCGGTCCCGTCTCAGAAAAGGATTTTGCATTCGCTTTAGACCTTCCCGACAAAGAACGCAGAATTGCGTACGGAGCGTTTATTGATCGTTATCATGAGATGTTTCAATCCACGAAAATGCTTCGTCCAAGAGATCGATCAACAAACCAAATCGATCTCGATCGAGACAGCCTGCATAAGCAGTTGATCGCACTAGGAAAAACATTTGATAAATCAAAGGCCGAGGTCCAATTTGATCTGATTAGACGAGAGGGGAATTTAGCAGATTACGGATTTCCTGAATTAGGTGTCATTTCCTACGAAGATAACGATGGATGGTTTGGTGCACAGGAAGTCGATACACGGACGCAGAAGTTTTATCGAGAGACGCCTGAAGCGAAAATGAATGAGCATGATCGCGCAGAGAGATGGGAGCCTGACACCACTCCAGAAGTCCTACCGGTGCCAGGGTTAGGAGACGTCTCGCACGTCCATGCCCTTGCAGAAGGTGAAGTCGCGGTGTTGTTTGGAGCGTATGTTGATGAAGATTTGATGAATGATCCGGTGGCAATCATTCCACCCGATTTCAATGAACGTTGGAGGAGGGCGTCTAAGCTTGCTCTGAAACTTGGACTGCAGGTCTTTCTTGACAGAACCATGCAGTATCATGGAGCCGTGACAGTCGTTGGCGTGGCGTTGAAACCGGAACAACTTGAAGATGAGTTTTTTAGAGAGATGAAGAAACATCCAGAAACGTATCGGGTTTGTTCAGCAGAGCTTGAGAAGGTAGACCTTGATGAGGATCGAACACGTATAATCGTAGAAGTGCTTCAGGAATTTTCTCGTGTTCGTCAGGAGAAAGCGAAGCAATTATGGGAGCTGTACATACAAGAACGTCACGAGAAATTTAACGAACCAGTTCCATCTCAAAAGAATCTACTTAAGCAAGCAAGGGCACTTGGTGTGACTCTGCCTGATTGGTGGAAAGAATCGGTCGACGAAGGGGATGAGTTGGATGCGTATGACAAGTATCCCTCCTTTAAGTCGACACATCGCCCATAAGGCACGTATCATTTCATTCTATGGCTATTGAACAATTTACTCTCGACAATGGAATGCGTATCGTCCTCGCTCCGGCGAGCGGCACCGACACCGTGTCTGTGCTCGTGCTTGTGCGTGTTGGGTCGCGCTATGAATACGCAAAGATTAACGGAGCCTGCCACTTTATTGAACACATGATGTTCAAGGGTACACGTCGACGTCCAACCGCACAGCATATTTCGCGCACGCTCGATTCGATTGGAGCCGACTTTAATGCGTTCACGGGAAAAAATTACACGGGGTATTACGTGAAGGTCGATAAGCGTCATCTTGAATTAGGGATTGATTTGCTCGATGACATGCTCTTTGCCTCAAAGATGGATGCAGATGAAATGAATCGTGAACGTGGTGCAATTATCGAGGAGATCCACATGTATGAGGACAATCCGATGATGCACGTGGATGATTTGCTCGAGCAGGAAATGTTTACTGGTTCACTTGGATGGGAGATTGCAGGCACGCCGAAGATTATTCGTGAAATTGATCGAGATGAGATGTACGGATTTTACAAGCAGTACTACCAGCCATCGAATATGGTTTTGGTTATTGCTGGAAACATCGACCGACGCGTTCGTGCTTGGATCGATGATCGATTCGGCAAGCGCAAACGTGGAACGGCTGATCGAACCACCTTTGAGCCCGTTACGTTTCCAACAGCAAAAGGCCCACGAGCACGCATTCAAAAGAAACAAACAGAACAGATTCAGCTCGCATTAGGTTTTCCGTCTATTGGATATCAAGACGAGCGGAATGCTGCGGTGAAGTTGCTAGTCACGATTTTGGGTGGCAACATGAGCTCACGGCTCTTTACGGAGGTACGCGAGCGAAAAGGATTGGCCTATTTTGTTCGTGCGTTGCACAGTAACTATGAGGAGACCGGGGTCTTGATGATCCGTGCAGGCCTTGATAAGGAGCGTTTGGATGTGGCGGTGAAGACGATTATGAAGGAAGTGAGCAAGATGAAACGTGAACGTGTGAGTGCAAAAGAGTTGCGTGCTGCGAAAGATTTTCTTCGTGGTCAGTTGGCCATCAAACTTGAGGATAGCTTTGAACGTGCTCAATGGTATGCGGGTGAGCGAACCTTTCAGTCCCAGGTTCAGAGTCCACAATCACGTTTGAAGCAGATTGATGCTGTGACACCGGCTCAGATTCAAGCGGTTGCCAAGGAGATTTTGAATGAGCAGGTGATGAGCGTGGCGGCCGTCGGTCCTTTTAAAAGTGCATCTGAGTTACTTAAACGTGCGGGCTTATGAAAACCATTGTCGCAAACTGGAAAATGAATGTTGGTGTGCGAGAGAGTGTGGCGCTTGCACGCGGCACGCTTTTGACGGTGCGAGGTCGCAAAATGATTCCTGAGCTCATTGTCTGCCCACCCTTTGTGGCGTTGGGTGAGGTCAAAAAAGTCGTGGCTCGCAGTGCGGCATCCTTGGGGGCGCAGAATATGTCTTCTGAAGATTCAGGAGCATTCACCGGTGAGATTTCCGCACGCATGCTTCAAGAACTCGGCGTTTCTTCTGTGATCCTTGGACATTCTGAGAGAAGGGCTTTATTTGGTGAGACAGACGAACAAATTGCAAAAAAGGTACAGCAGGCATTTGCTCATCAGATGACCCCGATCGTGTGTGTGGGAGAATCAACAGAAGAGCGTGATGCTGGAACAGCTCGGGAGGTGGTGCGCAATCAACTTGCAGGAGCTCTTTCAAATACTCGTCTTCGTGGATCTGATACGCTTTTTGTAGCCTATGAACCCATTTGGGCGATCGGCACGGGTCGTTCAGCTGAGATTGGAGATGTCTTGGAGATGCATGCGTTTATTCGCTCGATTGTTTCTGAGGTGTTTTCTGATGCGTCCGCAAAGCAGATTCGCGTGCTTTATGGGGGGAGTGTGAACGGGGACAATGCGTACCAGTTTTTTCGAGAAGAGGAAGTCGATGGAGTGCTGGTTGGTGGGGCGAGTGTGAAGCTTAATCAATTCCGTGAGATCGTTGACGCGGCGGCAGAGGTTCTTGAAGCACAATCACCTATATGACTTGGATAGCAATTACTTTCATTGTTCTTTCCCTTCTACTGATCGGAGTCATTGTGTATCGGAAGATTCCACAGCTGCGCATTATTGATGTGACATCGATTCCTCAGGAACGTGCGCGTCGCGTGAAAGAACAACTTATTTTGAAAAAATTGAACCGAACGGGTGGAGCAAAATTACGTGTGGTTGAAAAGGTCGCATCGCAGGGGGTGCGAACGGCGTCTAAGTACGGACGAAGAGCTGTTCAGCGACTCTATAAGATGGAACAGTATTATCAAAAGTTGAAACGCACTGCTTCTGAGGGGCAACATGCGTATAGTGCGGATGTAGCAACGACGCTGATCGCTGAGGCAGAAGGTTTTGAAAGACAAGGAGAATATATTCCTGCCGAAAAAATTTACATCGACATCATCAGTCATAATCCAAAGAGTATTGATGCCTACGAGGGATTGGGAAATCTCTATATCAAGAGTGGTCAGCTGGAACAAGCACGTGAGACGCTGAAGTTTACCCTTCGGCTTGCCCCGGATGATGCAAGTGTGAATGTCTCTTTGGCTGAGCTTGAAATTGCTCAGGGGAATCATAAAACTGCTCTTGAGTATTTAAGGAAGGCCGTGGACAAACGCTCAAAGAATCCGAAGTATCTTGATTTCTATATTGAGGCGGCTCTTGAGTCAGGGTCCCTCAAGGATGCTCGAAAGGGGATTAAGGCTCTGAAGCAGGTGAACGCAGAAAATAAGAAGCTGGAGGAGTTTGAGCGTAGGTTTGAAGAGAAGAAGGCGGTCTATGTTGCAAAAACAACACAGCCCACAGAAGAGTCTTCACAAAATGACTGAGCTCTGTTATGATCAGCCCGGTTCTGCCGAGATAGCTCAGTTGGTAGAGCAACGGTTTTGTAAACCGTAGGTCACGGGTTCGAGTCCCGTTCTCGGCTCCACCTCGAACCCTCACAATGAGCGAGCTTTTGGCTCATCGCTGCGCAGCTTGGTCAACGTACATCTTTGTACGCCTCCCGGCGCTGCTTGCTGCTTCACCAAAATCTCATCTCATTCTGAGTGTTCTACAATTCTGTTGTTACTTCAAATTATAACCAGGGTCGGTACTCAAGCGGTCAACGAGGTCAGACTGTAAATCTGATGGCTTTCGCCTTCGGAGGTTCGAATCCTCCCCGGCCCACCAGCCGTCGCTCCATCAGGATTTCTCGTTGATGGAGCGACGGCTGTCCGCCATAGCCTTGGCGACGGCGGACGTATGTCTCAAACAAGTGATGGAGCTATGGCTGGCAAGCCAGTTCCATCTTTGTGCCAAACACGTGATGGATCTTCCGTCGCCGCACTTCGTGCTATGACGGACAAGATGGCTGGTAAGCCACCGAGCGCTCAGAAATCCGCCGTTGTAGCTCAGTTGGTAGAGCACATCCATGGTAAGGATGAGGTCTCGGGTTCAATTCCCGACAACGGCTCCAGTTGATGACATCAGGTAACTGGTTTCATTGATTGGATTCCTTTCCACAGAGAAGGGAATATATCCTCTTACTAATTATTGACCGTACGACTATGACATTTTCCGACGACGGTACAAATGGTTCTGTTGCTACAGATGCTCCGATGACTGAAGCTCCAGCAACCGAGGCTCCAGCAGAGGCCGCAGAGGCTCCTGCTGAAGCTCCAGTGGAGGCTCCTGTAGAGGGTGGTGAAGCTGCTCCTGCAGAAGAAGCTCCAGCTGCGTAAGAGAGAAGGTAAGGGATGCCCATGCGACATCCCTTTTCTTTTTCCCCCCAAGCAGTTTTTTGTAGCAATGTCAGGTCTTTCGTATGGGTCGTAATCATTGACAGGGTATGGGGGCTCTGGTACAGTCTTTTCGAAATTCAACACTATGTCTCAAGATAATCTCATCAAATTCGAGTGTACGGAGTGCAAGCGTATCAACTATCATAGCCACAAGAATAAGAAGAAACTCAAGGATCGGCTTGAGATCTCGAAGTTCTGTAAGTTTTGTTCAAAGCATACACCGCACAAAGAAACAAAGTAAAAATCGCCTTAGGGCGATTTTTCTTTTGAAAACTATTAAGCTTACTGGGTTGACAAAACACGAGCCCGATTGTAGGTTTCACACTTCTGGATTCGTCAACCAGTCCAGAGTGGAGGCAGCATGGAACTCATCGCAATTGCGGCAGCCGGCCTGAGCACGCTCATCTTCTTGGTCGTGTGGGGTCCCTACACGTTCCGAATGAAGATCAACGTCGAGGTGTTTTTCAACCAGGTGCACAAACTGGTTCTGGCCAACAACATCGATCGTGGCATCAAGCTGTGCAACGCCGAGCCCAACGCACTGGCGCCCATGGTCATGAAGCACATGCTTGTGCGTGCGAATCGGCCACACGAGATCGAGCTCTGCTACCACGAGGCTCTGGCCATGACGGGTGGTGTCAAGTTCGAGGAAGGGAAGGTGACGAAGCCGAGCCCGATTTACGGGCTGCTCGGGCGACTGCTCGTGTTCGGATGCTATGTCATCTTCGCAGGGATCCTACTCACTGCAAGTGGGTTCAGCGAGCTCATGACGGTGTGCTTCGCTGTCATGGTGGTCACCAGCGTCTTGACGCTCTGGACCGTCGGCAGCATGAAGCAGCACATCAACGCAATTCGCTTCAAGGCGACCCTGCTACGCACCATGTTGCTCAGTCGGGCAAACTACATCCCGAGTCAGTACAAGCCTCGCAAGATGACCCCGGAAGAGATCGCTGAGTGGCGACGGAACATGGACGGCTTCAACGAGGACGTCATGCGAGATCGCAATCGGGGTGATCAGCGCCCCGTCGAGGAGATCTACGAAGAAAAGGCCGACGATCGCGGCGTTCTCCCGCCCATCTAGGCACACGAAGACGAAGAGCTGTAAACGCAGCTCTTTTCTGATAGTTTAGATTGACAATTCTAGCATTTCATGCTATTTTTTTTCGTTCTTGTGTTTCATTTGGGATCGCAAGAAAGCCCTTTTCCTGCCTCACAAGGCAACAGAGGAGCGCAAGATGGAAGATCAGCGTCAGCGTCACCGTCCCCCTCGCCAGCGAACAGATCGTCAGGCGGGTGGGGGAGACGACAGCGAGTACGAGCGACTCTTCAAGGAGCAAGAACGATCCAAGCTTCTGAAGCTCGCTCTGTTCGAGATCTTCTTCGTGACCGTCATCCTTCCCATCACCGTGCTTGTCACGGGGATCGAGGTGGTGATCGGTACGCTCGGTCTCGTGACCTACCCCGTGCGCGGGAAGCAGGCCTTCGGTCCGTGGTACCGCATTCGGGACATGTGGGAGCTGTGCTGGCGGCACGTCAAGTACGTCACACGCTACGCTACCGTGCCCAAGTTCCGCCGAGAGGTGGAAGCGTTGCGTTCGAGTGTGGAAACGAGGATCAACGATCTGCAGATGGGCGCTCGCGTCCGTCGGGTCGGTGAGAGCCTTGTGGCTCCATTCGAGTACGTAGATCCCGAAGTCCTGACGGCCGTGTTCATCCAGCTCCTGCCGTTCGCGATCTTCGTGCCCCACATGATCGTCGCAACGGCAGGCCTCCTCGCCACCTGGAATGTCTGGACCTACTACGACGTGGCACAACCGCTCGTCGAGCCGCCTCCTGCGGTGGTGGTCGAGTACCAGCCGCAGATTGCGGACCAGCAGGAAGCCAACTTCGGCCCCTGGCTCACACGTGGTCAGGTGATCAGTCAGGTGAACGAGTCGTCGTTCCAGAATCTGGCACTCATCGACAGCACTGGAGGCATCAAGTACTCCGAAGTGCACGTCGGTTCACTCGAGGGGTTCGCTCCGCGTGTGACCGAGAAGATCGTGAATCCACGGGTGAACGACAACGGGACCATCAGCTTCAAGGATCAACGTGGTTCCGAGCTGACGGTGAACCCCGGACAGATCTTCCTGTTCGAAAACTACAAGTCCTATGCCTTCGCCTTCACTTCCGACGGCAAGGTCCTGGCGATTCGCCAGAGCATCCTCATCACTACGGAGATTTCCCGATGAGATACCTCTTCCTTCCGCTGCTCGTCGTCCTGGCGGTCCTGACGGGCTGCTACCGCGAGCACAAGATGACCTTCGACGAACCCTCGCACTCCAACCTGGAGAAGTGGGGGAACTACCTCGAGGTCACGGACGCCCCTCCGGACGCCCCGATCGCGACCACGCAGACCCAGATCTCCAACGTGAGTCCCTTGCTCGCGCTGGCGAAGATCAGCCAGGCGCTGGAGAGTCAGTCGGGCACCGAGTACCGGCTCTCGACCGTCTTCCAGGTGGCCGTGCCGGCTGAGGATATCGGTGACCAGCCGATCATCACGGACGTGGTGGTTGATGGTCACTACTACTACGTGGCGCCGCTCGACTACCCGAAGCGTCAGGAGAACCGGGCGAGCTTCGTCCAGACCAACGGCAAGATCCCCGCGATCGCGGTGGTCGATGCTGAGGACGAGACCAAGCCCGCCTGGATCCGCACAACGGACGCCGAAGGGAACACCTACGAGATCGTGGTGCGCTTCAACCCCCAGGAAAACCTCGATCAGGACTACATCCTGCGCCTCTTGCGCAGCAAGGGGTACCGCACCTACGGGTCGCATCGGCTCGATGACCCGACGCTCGAGTTCGACGACAATTGGCGGCCCTACTACACGGCCACCTACGTCGATGATGACGGCTTCGCCAACGTGGGGACAGCGTACTTCCCCGAGTCGCTGCTCGTCGTGGATGCCCAGACCCGCGAGGTCACGGCCTACGCACTCGACAATCCGAACACCACGGATGCGAACGAGCGCGACGAGAAGATCCCCGACTGGGTCGATCGGATCTACTCCGAGCAGCTCATCCTCGACTGGATCAGCTACTGGGGCTACAACCTCGACAACTACGGCAAGACATCGAGCCTCAACGAGTTCATGGCCGACGGCGGGCGATTCGACGTGGTGATGAACGCTGACAACACGAACCTCGTGTACGTCGCTTACATCACGAGCACCCAGCAGGACAACAGCACCGTCGGGACGATGCTCATCGACCCGAGGACCAGCAAGGCGGTCATGTACTGGTCGAATGGTCCCGAGACGGCCATGGCCACCAAGTCGACCGCCGTCAACGCCATCCGGCAGGCCACCATCCGATGGGGGTACGAGGTCGAGGATCTCACGCTCCACACCATCTACGGTGTGCGGACGTGGGAAGGAATCCTCACGCGCCCGGCCTTCGACAACGCCGGTCAGCCCTACGGTTCGCTCTACGCAGGTACGGTGCTCCTCCAGGCCAACTACGACGTGCGCCCTGCAGACGTCGTCTTTGCCCAGACGAAGCACGAGGCCTTCAGCAGGTACGAGGAGCTCCTCTACCTCAAGCAGGGAACCCGCGTGGGCTCCAACGTGCTCGAGGACAGCGAGATCAGCGGCGTCGTCCGGGACTACGAGATCGTGGTCGTGGGCGGCAACACGAGCTACCTCGTCCGGCTCGAGGGCCAGAAGGGCAAGCTCTGGGAGGTGCCCATCAAGTACGTGGGCGATCCTCACACCGAGGCAGCCCTCGAACTGGAAGTCGGGGACACCGTCTTCATCCAGTACGGTGATCCTCGCAACCGGCAGACCTACTTGGTCCGCCACATCGAGGTCACACAGAAGGGGGACTGATCCTCTTCACGGAGCCACACGGCTCAAAGCGGCTAGGGTACACCCAGCCGCTTTTCTATTTGCTTAAAATCAGCTAAAATTCCTGCGTCTATGAATGAACCAATCGTGATTATCGGTGGGGGATTTGGTGGGGTCTATACTGCCAAGGCACTTCTTAAGAAGAGTTATCCTGTCCTCTTGATCAGCGAAACAAATTATTTCACCTTCACGCCACTCCTTCATGAAGTTGCCACTGGGTCCCTTCTGTCGCATGACGTGATTTTTGAATACGAGACGTTTTTTCATCACCCAGCGTTCGAGTTTGTGCGTGGACGAGTCGAGCGTATTGATCGTGCTCAGAAGCGTGTTTGGGTGGATGGCGAGGAAATGTCTTATCGGTATCTGGTTGTAGCAACGGGATCAACGACGAACTTTTTTAAGATGCAGGGGACAGAACACGCATATGTTCTCAAAGATGTCGAGGATGCTATTAAGTTGAAGAACGCAATCCTTTCCAAAGCGCAGGACAAGGATCATCACATTAGTGTCTCCGTTGTGGGAGGAGGGCCGACTGGTGTTGAAATCATGTTCGAGGTGGCAGAAATGCTCACTTCACTGCGTAAGAAAGATCCCGATTTGTCCTTTCAACTCCATTTGGTTCATGCAAACGAAGTATTGTGTGGTGTTGATCAAGCATCGGTCCAGACCTATATCCATAAGGCCATGGAAGCGGTACAGATTACACCGGTCTGCAGTGCATTTTGTGAACGTATCACTCCGAATCAGATTGTGACCACGGTTGGGACGTTTCCGTCAGATGTGACGATTGTCGCTTCTGGGGTGAAACCGAATACAAGCGTCTTTGCTCGTGACATCATTCTTGATGAGCAAGGGCATGTCCCCGTTACTCCAGAGCTTCAGGTAGTGGAGGATCAACACATGTTTGCGTTGGGAGACATTATTGCTATCGACGGGGAGCCTGTCCCCAAACTTGCACAGACGGCTACTCGAGAAGCAGTGGTGGTTGCAGAGAATATTCATCGTATGGAGACAAAGCGCTCTCTTCGTACGTACAAACCAGAAGTGGTTGGCATGCTGTTTTCACTTGGGTTTGGAAAAGGGGTTGGGGTGATTAACGGGATCACGATCAAGGGGGTACTTGCCTGGTGGCTCTGGAGGACCGTATACTTGTTTAAGACTCCGGGGGTTGTGAATAAGTTGCGTGTGGCGTTCAGCTGGACGCTGGGCTTGTTCCAGAGTCGAAATCTAACAGAACTCTAATTAGATGCGTGTTTTATGAAAAAATTTACTGTCCCTGTATTTGCTCTGGCGCTTGTGTTGACTGGCGCGGGATGTGTGAACAAAGAAGAGCCGCCTGTTATTGAAGAGACCGTGGTTGAGGCCATTGAGTTGTCTGATGGGTTGTTTATCCTCTCATCTAGTGAGAGTGAAGTGACCTGGGAAGCTTCTAAGGTTGTTGGTGTGACCCACAATGGAACGGTTGAGGTATCTGAAGGTTCACTTACGGTTGAGGATGGGGCACTGACGGCTGGGTCGGTCACCATTGATATGACGACTATTGTTGATCTTGATCAAGAAGGTGTGATGAAGGAAACGTTGGAGAAGCATTTGAAGTCAGATGACTTCTTTGCCGTTGAAACCTACCCAACAGCAACGTTCACTACTACAGAAGTTGTTCCACTTGAGGGTATTGCTGGAAGTAATTTTCGTGTGGATGGCATTATGACGATTCGAGGAATTGATCAAGCGATTTCATTCCCAGCCCTTATTGAAACACAGGAGATGGGCGTCTCGTTTGAGGCTGAACTCGAACTCGACCGAACGCTCTGGGGGGTAAATTATGGATCTGGTTCTTTGTTTGATAATCTCGGTGATGCAGTGATTCGTGATGAATTCATCGTTGATCTTGAACTCATGTTCTGGGCTGAGGGCACAGATCGTGTTTCTGAGGATGCAACGGGAGAAATCACAGAAATCATTGAGGGTCTTGAAGAGTAATCAGAAAAAGAACGCGCTCAGGCGCGTTCTTTTGTTTGTGATACTATTGAGGAGATATGACGTTCAAACAACAGATCCACAGAGGCTTCAAGGGACTCATGTTTGCTTCACTACTCATTCCTCTTTTCTTTTTTCCTGCGTATCATCTTCCTTTTGGCGGTGCAAAAACCGTGGTCTTTTATGTGTTGGTTGAAATCACCTTCCCGTTTTTTCTTTGCTTGTTTCTTTCACACGTCGATCGAAAGCTCTGGTTTCGACACCCCACTATCCTTCTTCTAGGAAGCTTTTTGCTGGTCATGTTCCTTTCAGCTTTTCTCGGTGAAGATCTGCTAAACAGTTTGTTTGGAAATGGACAACGGCTTACAGGTGTCTGGTTTACGTTCCATCTCGTGCTCTATAGTTTTTATTTGATGTTATTTTTTGCCATGTACCCTGCACGGAAGCAACGATTCATTCAGGGTGTGATTTGGGTAGCAACTATTTGTGCGGCCTATGGCGTTCTTGAGGGATGGGGGTGGCTCCCGAGTGCAACCGCGAGTGCACGCGCCACTAGTGTGTTCGGAAATCCTATTTACTTTGCGAGTTATCTCGTTATTCCGTTCTTTTTATCTCTCTGGCAGTTTGGTGTCTCTGCCGGGCGCAAGAAGATTGCGTTTCTAGGAGCGGCGTTTGTGTTGTTTGGAGCGGTGATAGCTACGGGGACACGTGGGGCACTGCTCGGAATTATTTGTGGTTTACTTTTGTTCGCTCTCTTTCGGTTCATGGAACATCCACTGGAACGAAAAAAGATTGCTTTGTCTGTTGGAGGGCTTCTGTTACTTGGTCTACTCCTCTTTGTTGGTATTAGCACAACCGCAAAATCTTTTTCTATTGCTGAGCGCTTAACAACCTTTGCCGATGACAATGTCACCACACGTCTCACCTATTGGGGGATTGCGCTGCGAGGCTTCGTTGATTATCCCTTATTGGGTACGGGGCCTGAGAATTATTTCGTTGTATCCGACCCAGCGTTTGTGTCAGAGAAGTATCACGTGGTCGAGGGTCTTTGGTCAGACAAGCCACACAACTATCTTCTTGAGATGCTCGTGACGAACGGGGTGATTGGATTTGGCGTGTTCATCGCACTCTTGGTTGTGGTGGTGAAGGTCTTGTGGAAAGAGGAAGATCGACTGCTTTCTCGCATGATGATTGCAGGTCTTGCTGCCTACCTTGTTCAGAGCCTTTTTATTTTTGAGACCATTTCCGCTTCACTCATGTTCATCCTCCTTATTGCACTTCCTGTGTCCGTGCGACTACGCCAGTCTCCTGAACAATCCTTGCGAATGTCGTTAGGTGTGAGCGGAGCCGCCATTCTTTCCTTACTTGCACTTCTGTTTATTGTTTGGCCGATCCATGTCTACCTCTCCACAATGGGATCTTTCACAGGTTCTCTTGATGGGCTCAAGACGCTTGATCGGTTAGCTGAACAATCGTTTGTGCTTGACTGGCGTTTGATTGGTCGTGAGTATCGAGAGGTGTTTTATCGTGAAATTGAACCATTGATTCAGACGGGGGAATGGGAACAGGTGGTGATGAATGGGACCGAGGCTTATGCGCAGGCCGTAGAGCTTCACCCACTACGTGCACAGTATTGGTATGAATATGCACAGCTTCTGTCCATCAAGGCTTCTGTGACAGGGGATCAAGAGGGATATATGGATTCTATTGAAGCAATTGAGCAATCCGCTGCCCTTGCGCCAGAGCGGCTCGATATCGTGCTTGCACAGATTCAACTCTATGCAACCGTTCATGAGTACGAGAAGGCACAGGCCCTCTACGAGAAGACGTCACAACGTGAAGGATGTTGGATTGGGAGCGGAGCAGAAGGAGTGCTGGAGATCCAATGTGAGAATTAAAAGCGGGTCAACGTAAAAACGACAGTCATGCTGTCGTTTTTACGTGGTGGGCAATACTGGATTTGAACCAGTGACCTCTGCAATGTGAATGCAGCGCTCTAACCAACTGAGCTAATTGCCCGCGAGGAGGAGTATAGCTCAAGGGGTTTTGATAATCCAGCAGGGGATCATGCTCTTGACAGTGCTTTCTTATTGCAAGTAATATGCATTAAGAATATTTGATATTTTTTTCATATGACATTAGTTGCTGTATTGATTGCGACATTTATTATTGCCGTTCTCTCCTTAATGGGGATGACCATCCTGTTTATAAAAGATAGTGCAGTTGGAAAGGCTGTTCTTTCGCTCGTGGCACTTTCTGCGGGAGCCATGCTCGGAAATGCGTTGTTTCATTTGTTGCCTGAATCGATTGAGTTGGCACAAGAGGGCGGAGGAGTGAGCCTCTTTGTCTCCATGTTGCTCTTTTCACTTGCGTTTGCTCTCTCGTTTTTGTTTGAGCAGTTGTTTTCTTGGCATCACTGCCACAGAGCCTCACATCATGCAGGTCATGATCAGCCTGAAGACTGTCAGTTAGGGCGCAAGCCGTATACACAGCTGGTTCTGATGAGTGATGCGATTCATAACTTTATCGATGGAATTATTATTGCCGCAGCATTTATTGTTTCTCCAGCTCTTGGAGTCACAACAACGATTGCGATTGCCCTCCATGAAATACCACAGGAGCTCGGTGACTTTGCTGTGCTTGTCCATGGTGGGTATAAGAGGGGACGTGCACTCCTGTTGAATGCGTTCAGTGCCTCAAGTGTGATTCTCGGTGGATTGGTTGGATACTTTGTCTCATCGTCTGTCGAGCTCGCCATCCCCGTATTGATTCCGTTTGCGGCTGGAGCGTTTGTCTATATTGCCGCTTCAGATCTCCTGCCTGAATTAAAACATGAAGAAAAGATTAAGGATTCACTCCTACACTTTCTTATTTTCTCACTCGGAATTGGGATCATGATCATCACGACTTTTCTGGAGTAGGTGTATCGACAACAAAAAACACCCATGGGGTTTGTCTCCGTGGGTGTTTTTTAACTGCACTGCTTGCAGGTGCCAAAGAAGGTTGTTGTTTGCCGATTGATGGTTGTGAATTTTGAACTAGATCGCAATGTTTTTTCCTCAAACTCACAATCGTCTTTGCACGCATACACGTCTTCGATGTCTCCGCACTCTTCGCAGACAATATGATGGTGATGGGGTCGGTCTGCGAGCTCGTAATCTTGATGGCCGTGACCCAGCTCATGTGCATGGACGATTCTTGCGTTCTCAAAATCGTTCATCATTCTATAGAGGGTGGTGAGGTTTGTGTCTGAGAGTCTTTCCGCGATCTTTTCGATCCCAACGGGTTTGTGCTGAGAATCGAGATAGGAAAGGACGGCCATGCGTGTGTTAGTGGCGCGAAATCCAGCATCTCTTAGTTTCGTTTTCATTTCTTCTTGTGTCATAGGCGAGACTCACATTTTCATAAATGACTTGCGTTTGTCAATCTTGTGTCTTGCTCATAAAGTCCACGACTGCTTGATCCAAGATGACGTCTTTTAGTTCAAAGGGTCTGAGGAGTACGAGTCCTTCAAATGTGGTGCAACGACTTAAGGCGACGTAGAGCTGGCCGTGGGCAAAGGTGCCCCAGCCGATGTCGACGAGGACGTGGTCGAATGTTTTCCCTTGTCCTTTGTGGATGGTGACCGCCCAGGCGAGGGCGAGGGGATACTGGGTGTAGGAACCAATAACGGCTTCCTCGAGGTTGCCTTTTTCGCTCCGCTCGTACTCAAACAGTTCCCATTTGTGCTGACGCACATCCACGATATTTCCGTCTTCGAGTTCTACTTCGATGGTGGGGAGTTTGGAAAGACCTTGCTTCTTTAAACGTGTAACCGTGCCAAGCGTTCCGTTGACCCAGCGTCGTTCAGGATCGTTGACCGTGAACATGACCCTCGCGCCTTCTTTGATGGTAATGACCGGCTCAGAGGGCATGCGACGGTCTGGGAGCTCGCCATCAGAGGAGGCACTGAGTTTGTGGAGTGTGCCGGGGAGTTGGTGCAGCTCGTAATCGTTGCGCTGCTTGGTCATCTTGTTGGTGGTGGTGAGATGAATGAACCCTGTTTCTTCCCGAGGGTCAAAGAAGGGGTCATGGCGGGTGTTCCATTCCTTGAGATCTTCTTCACTCAGGGAGCGTGTTCGCAATTTTTCGAGGAGTTGAATAAACCCTTTTTCTTTTTGCCGATGGACTTTATGGAGTTCAATAATCTTGATGTCCATCTCTTTCATCGCATAGGCCGAGAAGAAGTACGGGGAAGTGTACTCGGTTTGAAATCGAAACTCCTCGTCGCGTGTGACAACGGGAGGAAGCTGGTACAAGTCTCCAATAAAAATCATCTGGACCCCCCCAAACGGTTCATCGCATTCGCGATTCAAACGCAGGGCGCGGTCCACGCAATCCAGAAGGTCGGCACGTACCATGGAGATCTCGTCGATGATGACGGTCTCGATGGCTTTAAACAGAGGGATAGTGTCTGGAAAGGCTTTCCGCACACGATCGGTGGTGATGGCTGGATGGAAACCAAAAAAAGAGTGGATCGTTTGTCCTTTCACGTTCAGCGCCGCAACTCCTGTTGGGGCGAGGACGACATGGCGTTTTTTTGTCTGTTTGCGAAAGTAGGTCAGAAGGGTGGATTTTCCTGTGCCTGCACGGCCGGTCAGGAAAATGTGGTCGCCCGTGTCGTTCATGGCCTTGTAGGCCTCCTTGAACTCCTTCGTAATCTTAATTTTGGACATACGTGCTGACAAGTATAGCACTCGTGAGTCTTAAACCGTGTAGGGACTGTTCCCGAATGCGCGATCTTGGCTTTCACGGGCACCCAGTCATCGCTTC
>PFWU01000053.1:0-10487 GCA_002791295.1 Candidatus Uhrbacteria bacterium CG_4_9_14_3_um_filter_50_9 | reverse complement strand
TTCAACGTCCGTTTGAGGACGTTTTCAGCGATCGACAGCCCGTTCAAGCCAATCTCATCGCATTAGGGATCAGTCCCGTGTAGTCTCCGTTTTCAAACACCACCTCGTCATCAATGACAATACGTTCAAGATCGGCAAAGACATCTACGTGAAAGCCAGCTGATTTACGAGGGAGACCTGGTTTTTTATAGATCGAATGTTTTGAACCTAGGGAAAGGTGGAGGCCGAGCATACGTTCAAAGCCAGTCACGTCGTTGATCAGCTTGCCCTTACCCATGGCAGGATTCAGACCAAGTCCAAACTCGCGGACGTGGACAGGGGAGCGTTCCTCGATCATGTGGAGGATTTCTTGAAACTCCTCCGGCGCCTCTGGGGCAGAGAGGATGCCTCCATTGATGACCACAGTGAAGGGTTCATACTCACGCATGATGTGGTCTTTACCAGCGAAGGCAAAGATCTTGAGTTCGCCGTTTACTTTGTCTAGGTCCTTTGGCTCAGAAAAGACTTCACCAATAGGGAAGGTGCCACCAGTGTTTTTCATCTCAGAGTAGTCGCCAATATTAAGACGCGTTTCTTCGAACGGACTGTCGTAGACAAGGGTGGTTCCCGGGCACTCAACAATGATTTTGTTGCAGCGGTCGATTTTTTCTTTGAGGGCACGCCCTCTTAGGCGGTAGTAGTTTGGATCATAGGCGAGTGCGTCGATGTATCGAGGGAATTGATCTTCATGCATGCGGGCGAGATGGACATGTTCTACGGTTTTAAGTTCACGATTAAACAGCTCAATGCGCACACGAAATTCATTGAGCCGAAAGTTCATTGATTGAACAAGCACAACCAGATCCCCAGGTGACAGCTGATTAATGCGCTCAAGAATATTTTCCGCACCTGTCTCCTTGATGTTGACGAAGTCTTGTCCTTTGAGTGCTTGGCGATACGCCTCTGTAAGGATTTCTGTCAGCGGCGCCTCATCGTCAAAAATGACGAGTGCCTTAGATGGTGCTGAAAACTCAATCGCATGTGTGAGAATGTTTGTGAGGTTGGTAGAAGCGGTGCTCACGAGTGGATTCATGTGGTGCTCATCTTCTTTGAGTGGGCCGCCTTGTTCAATGATACGTCGATAGACATCTACCGAAGGGCGTGCCTTGCGCTTGCACGTCTTGAAATCAACTTCAAAAAGTCCAAAGCGTGGAAAGAATCCATCTGCCCACTCAAAGTTATCGAGGAGCGACCAATGGAAATAGCCGCGCAGGTCGACACCTTCGTTCAGGGCACGCGCGGCGTATCGCAACGACTCTTGGAGGTACCATGCACGGTGGCGATCGTCTTTATCGGCCAAGCCGTGCTCGGTGATATACACGGGCTTGCCGTAGCGCTTGAGTCCTTTGAGGACGCGATACAATCCTTCTGGGTACAGCTCCCAGCCGATGTCGGAAACAATTTTTTTCTGCTTCCCAAGTTTTAGATCAACGGAATTATGAAAGTAGTAGTTGAGGCCGATGAAGTCTTGGTGGTGACGCACACGATTCAAAAACCACTCGTTCCAGACGTAGGTTGAGGTGCGGGCAATGAGTTGGTTTATCCCCCAGGGCTGCTTCGCTGAGAAATGGATATTGTGTTTTGAGAGACCGACCTGAAGGGTTGAATCAATCTGCTTGATTGCCTCATAGGCACGACGATGCGCCTCAATCAGATGACGAGCAACACGAATGGTTGATCGCAAATGTTTCTTCTGCGGCGGCCATTGTCCCGTCAGGTAGCTGTTACTTGCGTACACGAGTGGTTCGTTGATCGTGATCCAGGTGCGAACGTATGGGCGCATGGCCTCAACCATCACCTCGACAAATGTGACAAAATCATCGATCGTTTTTGTCGACTCAAAACGTCCTTGGTCACGCACCCACAAGGGGACAGGCCAGTGCCAGAGTGTCACAAACGGCTCGATTCCTTCTTCTGTGAGACGTTTGGCAAACTGAACGTATCGGTCAATCACGTTCTGGTCAAAGGAGCCACGTGCGGGCTCAACACGAGACCATTCAATGGAAAAACGATAACTATTCACTCCGAGTTCCTTGAGACAGCGAAGATCTTCTTTAAACAGATTCCAAGAATCACACGCAGCACCAGAAATGAATTCGTTTGGATCTTTGCCGGTGTTTTGTAGCTGTGTTCGACGGTCCATGGATTGTTCCCACTCGGACCAGTCGTTCATCGTGTTGCCTTCTATTTGATGGGCAGAGGTGGAGCAACCCCAGTAAAAGGATTTTGGAAATTGAGACATATGTTGGGTAATTGCGAACAATAGATACTCAAATACTGATACGTGTTTTGCAGCAGTGCTAGTCTACCATTTCTGCTATAATGAAAAAGTCTTTACTCTCTAAAGTAGATTGATAGAAAAACATATGTCATTACGACTCTTTGCCGGTGGGTTGTTCTCCTTGTTAGCATTCATCACGTTGTCTTCATCTGTACAAGCGGCTGCGGGAATCGGTGATTTGGTCACGTGTGCGGATTTTAAAACAGTTTACTTCATTGCTGAAGACGGCAATCGATACACCTTTCCTAATGAAAATATCTTTTTTAGCTGGTATCCAGACTTTGACGACGTTAAAATAATCAGCTGTGAGGCCCTTTCCGATCTAACACTTGCTGGGAATGTCGTCTATCAACCAGGGACAACACTTCTGAAGTTACAGAGTGTACCGACCGTGTATGCTGTGACTCCTGGCGGGGTTCTCCGTGCCATCCAAAGCGAAGAGCAGGCCAAAAATCTTTATGGTGATGACTGGGCACTATTTGTTGATGATTTACCAGATGCGTTCTTTACTTCATTTGAAGTTGGTGAGGATCTCGCAGAAGATGAATTGCCTGAGGGGATGGTTTTGGAGGATGAGGATGGAACACTGTATCGCATTGAAGATGATGGAACTGCCATTGAAATAGATGATGTCCTTGATGCGGAAGATGACGAAGCTCTTTTTAAAGGTGTTGCAGAAGTGCTTGAGGATGTCGAGTCTAAGATTAAGATTGAAATCACGCTCACGTTCTTATCAGATCTTTCCAATGATCAGATTCTTGCGCTTTTAGAGCGACTACAAACAATTGACGTAGAAGGGGAGTTAGAAATTGAGATTGAAATCGAAATCGAAGAGGAAGATGAGGATGTCTCAGATGATGCTCGTGAGGAGCTTGAAGAGGCTGCAGAGGAAATCGAGCGGGCTATGGAGAAAATTTCTGAACGTGAAGAGGAGGGGAACGATGTAACTGAGGCACAAGCCCTCCTCGATCAGGCCGAAGAATTGTACGTTCAGGCTCAAGAGGCATATGCGTTAGAGGATTATGATCAGGCGGAACAACTCGCTGAGGATGCACAGGATTACGCTGAGGATGCGCGGATGGGTAGTGCTATAAACACAGAGGACGACGATGAAGATGATGAAGAGGATGCAAACGATGAAGACGAGGATACGAACGATGAGGATACGAACGATGAGGACGATTCAGGGAGTTCCGATCAGGAATAAATAACACTTCTCACTTAAGCAAAAAACCGCGGACAAGTGCGGTTTTTTTGCTTTCAGTTTAGCTCGCAACAAGCACCCTGAACGATTCCTTAAATGCTTCTTTATCCAGATTTCTTCCAATGATGACGACTTGGCTTAAACGCTCGTCAGTACCCCATGGGCGATCTTTTCGGTTCTCAAAATGCTCATGCACGCCCTGGAAGATAAAGCGTTCGTCCATGCCGGCGATATCGAGGAGACCCTTGTAGCGCAGGAGGTTTGCGCTGTTCAGCATGATGAACTCACCGATCCAGTGGCTGACTTTTTCAAGGTCAAGAGGTTCAGTGGCTGTGAGTACAAAGCTTGTGATGTCGCTGTCGTGGTCGTGGGTCTCATCCTCATGGGTGTGTTCATGAATGAAGGTTTGATCTCTCTTGGTGCTGAGGAGGGTTTCAAGTGTGAGATCACTTTTGCGGGTGAGATGAATCGTTGCAAGCGGGTTGATACGTTTGATGTCGTGTTTTGCAACGGCAACGGTGCGTTCATCAGCAAGATCTATTTTGTTTAGAAGAATCACGTCCGCAGAGGCAATTTGGGTTTTAGTTTCTGGAGCGGACTTCAGCTGTTTGGTGATTTGTGTGGCATCAACAAGCGTGACGATTGCGTCGATTTCGTATCGCTCACTTAGCGCAGGTTTGTCGAGAAAGGCGCGTGCGATTGGGACAGGATTCGCAAGACCAGTTGTTTCGATGATGACACGATCGAAATGAAGATCCTTTCGTTCTGTCAGTTTGAGAAGAACCTTGATCGTGTCTGTGCGCACAGCGCAGCAAATTGCTCCGTTGTTCATCTCAATTATTTCTTCATCCGTGCGCAAAATCAGTTTGTCATCAATCCCAATCTCACCAAACTCATTAATGATGACAGCGATCTTCTCGTGGTGGAGCTGAGATAAGAGGTTGTTGAGGAGGGTAGTCTTTCCAGCACCGAGAAATCCGGTGATCAAGGTGACGGGGATCTTTTTCTTATTCATAAACTAATGGTTAAGGAGCAGACGAAGGGCGTCAATGGCTTCTTGGTCCTTGACCCATTGGTGTTCAAGGAGTGTGATTTCTGTATTCAGCTCATCAAGACGCTCTGCCTTGAGGGGGGCGTAGTCCGTGGGGTTTTCAAAGAAGTAGGCGAGGATCTCACCTTTTTCTTTATCGAGCACTTCCATTTTTTTGTCTGTGCGCGCTTGGGATCGTTGATGTTCTTTAACGCGGGTTTGGTATTCGGCTCGCTGTGTTCCTCCGCCTTCATCTCGTTGTGTGTCCGTCTGCGTTTCACGAAGCGCTGCGCTCACATGCCCTGAGAGGTCTTCCACATACTCTTCGTAGGTGCCCATGTACCGCCTGACGGTTCCGTTGCGGACTTCATAGATTTGGTCTGCAAGTGCGTTCACAAAGGTTCGTGCGTGGGAAACAAAGAGGACCGTGCCGGTATAGCGCTTCAATGCAAGGGCGAGCGCTTCAGTTGTTTCCACGTCCAAGTGGTTTGTTGGCTCGTCAAGGAGCAGTACATTGTGTTCATGCAAGAGAATACCCGCAAGGCAGAGACGTGCGCGTTCGCCACCAGAGAGCACATCGGCTTGCTTATCCAAGTCATTTCCTTTGAACAAAAAGTTTCCGGCCATCATCAGGATGCGTTCTCCTGAGGCGTCCTTTGGGGCATTGCGTGTGAGGTATTGTAAGACGGTCTCTTTTGGGTTGAGGGTTGCCTCTGTTTTTTGATCGTAATAGCCAATATCGGCTCCATGCCACCATTTGTAGGTGCCACTCAGTGCGGGGATGCGTCCCGCAATCGTCTTGAGTAACGTCGATTTTCCACGGCCGTTTTCCCCTGCGATCACAATTTTGTCTCCACGACGCAATTCAAGATCAATGCGATCAGCGACTCTGGTTTCGCCGTAGCCGATTGCGAGAGCCTGTGCGCGCAGCGCCGTGCCAGGAACGACATGAGGGGAGGGGATGGTGATGGAGGTTGTGGCAAGTGCTGCGTCGATGGTTGAAATTTTGTTCCTGAGTTTTGCGATGTGCTTGATTTTGCTCTGTGCGCGTGTGGCAAGGCTTGCTTTGTAGCGAAAGCGGTCTACAAATTTTTGTTGGTGGGCGATTTCTTTTGAGAGTTTTTTGTTAGCACGAAGTTCGTATTCTAGTTGCTCCTGCTTAAACGCAAGATAGTCTTCGACGGTGCCTTTGTAGCTCGTGAGCGCTCCGCGTTCGATTTCAAAGACGTACGTACAGGTGTTCTGTAAGAAGGTGCGGTCATGAGCGGCGATGATGTAGCTCCCTCGATACGCTTGAAGGAACGCTTCGAGCAAGAGAAGAGTTTGGAGGTCGAGATAGTTCACTGGCTCGTCGAGGATGAGGAGGTTGGGGTCCTGGAGGAGCATGGCAACCAGTTTGACGCGCATCTGGTATCCGCCAGAGAGCTCGGATGGGGGAAGGCTCAAGTGCTGGTCGTGGAGATCGAATGCTGCGGCCTGCTTCCGAATTTCCCATTCTTGCTTTTCACTCACTTCTTCAAGGAATGCAAGGCTTGTGCGGTCGCTTGGAAGCACTTCATGCTGTTTGACGATGCCAAGGCGGGTATCTGGGTAGACAAACACTTCGCCACCATCGGCTTGTTCCTGAGCGGTGATCAGTTTGAGAAGTGTGGATTTCCCAGCGCCATTCCGACCAATCAAGGCAATTTTTTGTTTTTCGGAGATTAAAAAAGAAAGCTCCTCCAAAACGGTTTGCAGGCCATACTTCTTTCTGAGTTGTCGTCCTTCGAGGAGGGGATGTGGCATAGATCAGTTTGTTGCGGCGTGTGTCCCTGCGATCCATCCTGTTGTCCAACACAGTTGCAAGGAAAACCCACCCGACGGTCGGTTGATGTTGATCGTGTCGCCAATGAGATACAGATTCGGGAACAGGCGAGAGGTCATGGTTTTAAAATCGACTTCTTGTGGGATGACACCACCGTCTGCCACAATCGACCATTCAAATCCCATGGTGCCAATGATGGGGAACCGGAGGTCTTTGAGTGTGTGCACAAGGCGCTTGCGCTCATCTTTGGTGATGGAGTGGACAGGGGTGTCGGCGAGGGAGGGGCCTGCGAGTTTCAAAAGCGTTTCGCTGAGATTTTTTTGAAGAAGATCTTTCAAAACGGTTTTGAGCTGTTTATTTTTGTGTGCATCAAAGAGGCGAATGAGAAACTGGTCCATGGCACCGAGATCATAATCTGGAAACAGATCGATGGAGGCGGTGACAGGTCCAACTTTTAACAGTGCCTTTGCCTGGTGGGCTGAGTTGATAACGAGTGGGCCAGAGATACCAAAGTGGGTGAACAACAGGCGCCCACGTGCTTTGAGTTTGATTTTGTCGTTTTGAATGTAACGCAGGGTCATGTCATCGACGCTGGTGCCAGAGAGTTCGTGAACCCAGGTGGCAGACGTGCGAAGCGGCGCCAGATTTGGATCTGGATCCACCACGGTGTGACCAATCGCTTCGAGCATGGACAGGCCTTCGCCCGTGGAACCCGTTTCTGGGGCAGCAAGACCACCGGTCGCGAGAACAATGCGTGGGGCATGGAAGAGTCCCTTCGATGTCCGTACACCTTGAAGCGCACCATCGATATAGATAAAGGATTTGAATTCGGTGTTAAGCTGCACGGTGACGTTTCCGCTTTCTTGAATGTAACGCTCGAGCACCTTGCAGACATCGGATGCTTTTTCTGATTTTGGGAACGCACGTTTATGATCCTCGATCATGATCGGGAGCCCACGACCCTCGAAGAACTCAAAGGTATGTTCGACATTGAACTGAGAGAACGGCGAGAAGAGAAAGTGCTTTGACTCGGGGAAGTTGTCGAGAAAGATTCGATTGTCATATTCCGCATTTGTGATATTGCAGCGACGACCACCTGTGATGCTGAGCTTTTTTCCTAGCCGATCATTCTTTTCAATCAAAAGAACGTGGGCTCCCAGCTCGCCCGCGCGTCCGGCTGCCATCATTCCGGCAGGACCACCACCGATCACAATTATGTCGTAGTTTTTCATACTCACGGCCTTGCTATGGGACCGTTCCCAAACACCGGCTTGGCTCTATTATGCCAGAAATTGCGGAAATTTCAAGGGAATAGGTGAAAACGGGGGCGTGTGTTTCCGGAAACACATCTCTAAAACAGAAATCCCGCGGCACTTGTACAGCGCGCGGGATTGAGAGATGGATCCGATTCGTTGCGGACCATTGGTTCTGAGAACCTAGCGCAAGGCATCGGCCTTGCGCATCAGTGACTCTAACAGTGTTTCAAGCTCTGGACGCTTTTTGATGATCCAGCCAAGCCCGCCACTGGAGTAGCCGTTTCGTGCATCCTTTATCCATGCCACAGCATCGGGGTCGGCTGGTATCCGCACCACAGCTCCGGCATACACCGTTGTTCCATCTGGCATGGTGAGTCCCTTGAGTACCTCCGTATAACTGAAGCACTGTGGCAGTTTGTCCTCTATCAGCCAGACAACAACAGTTGGAAGGGGGAAACCAACGCTCTTCCAAGCCACCCAGCATGGATTCAGGATCGTTTCCGGATGGAGATACTCACGGTCAGGAGGATCCTCTTCCTGATCGCATTGATCGTTGACGTGGTCGACGTAGTAGAGGAGCAGGGTTTCGAATAGACGTGAGCAGGTATTGAAGTGATCATCCAAGACCTTGCTCAATGCAACGAAAACAGCGTCTGCATTTTTCTCTGATGTTGGGTGATCCGCGTCCATTGGTCCAGCGAAGGCAACGACGATGGTTTGAATCTGATCAAGCACATCGAAGACATCTTGTGCAGATGGGTGGATTTCTCGCCGAGCGTCCTTGCGTGAGGTGTGTCGCACACGCCCAGCCTCCGTGAGGTACAGAACGTTCCTCAGTATTTCCATGAAGGATTGCACGATTGGATCGTCCTTGATGTGCCGATCCGTCGTGATGATTTCCCCGTAGTGTTCGAGAAGATCGAACAGTTGAATGAAGGGTGCCTGACCCCAGTGCGAGGCTATCCCTTGGATGAGCGGATTGTGTGCTGCGTCATTGCGGAGCTCAGGTGCGAGCAGAAGAATCTTGCGCAGTTTCTTCTTTTGCTCGGATCTCCACTGTGCCGCTTGCCCCCACTGCTTTGGCTCCTCCTTCCATCGACGCTGCCCTTCGGCAAATCTGATCTTGAAGAGCTCGTAGGCAACATGAGCACTTGTTGTGCCACGCAACTGCTTGATCTTGCGGTGTGCCCTGATCAGTACATTCTTGGCATGCCACGTATTGCCAACGGTGAGCTCCAGTCGTGCCAGATGGAGACAGGCAAGCTCGTAGATTTCCACATTCTGTTCCACGAATGCGTAGGTGCTTGCGCGTTTGAACGCAGCTCGGGCTTCCTTCGGTCGACCACGGCGTTGGCTTATTTCTCCGTAGAGAATCCAGCCAAGTTGGTGTGTGCTGTCTTGCTCAAAGACTTCATCTGACAGCTTTCTTAGACTGAGGCTCAGCTCTCCGCTCGCATAGAGGGTACGTGCCTGCACATACTTCTCGTTGGCAGCGTTGTGAACAGGAGAACTGACGGCACGAACGAGTTCCTCGTGGCGTCTGTGAGCACGTTCATCCAGTACAGCTAGGTACGTTTTGATCTCACTAGTCTGTGCCTGTGATGTGCGTGAGATGTGACGACCCAGGAGTTGTGCAGATTGCTCGGCACTCAGCCGGATCTCTTGCACGATCGCTTCACCGATTCGGACCTGGTTATCGATGATCGCTTCACCGACTTCGACAACGGTCTCTTCGAGGTCTTCGATTCTGTCGTAAAGACCCCAGACTCCTTCGTCGATCGATTCCAACAGTCTTCCGTGGAACTCCAACTCAGTCTCAATTTCTCCCAGCCTGCCCTCAAGGTCGTTGAGTTCTGAGAGCTGGGCATAGGAGATGGCCAGTTGTGCCCCAGCTGCGATCAGGTTATAGCCTGCCAAGTCTTGAATGTCCTCCAGGACAAAGCGAGTATCCCGAGCTTCGTGCAGAAGGTTTCGCAAGTAGGCCGTTTGTTCTCCCTGAATATCTGCCATGGCGCCGGCGAACATGAGGGTTGTTTCGAAGTGATCGTCCATCATGTCTCCGATCGCATCAGTCACCGATTCAGCTAGTTCACCAGATGCGCTCGTCTGTGCGTCGGCTAGCTGATGACTGCCACGTTCGATTGCGTCAGTGACGACTTCGAGTTCGAATGGGCCAGGCTGCTGATCTCGTAGCTCGAGTTCTTGGGATTCAGCGATGTGACGGATGGCACCTACGTCGTTAACGAGGCGCTCATGCTCCATGCGACGACGCCAGTATTCTTCATCGTGAGCCATGTGATCCTCGTGAGTTGGGAAGGAACGACTGTTTGGAAGATCCAAACAGCCTTAATGAACCACAGTGGTTGTAAATAGTAAAGCGTTAATTTCTAATGACCTGAGTTCAAAACGACCCATTCGACAAAGAAAAAACCACAGCTTTACAGACTGTGATTTCTTCGTGGCAGGGGCTCGTGAGGGAGGTTAGAACTCTTGTGTGTGCTTAACCCCTTTACTTTACCCCCCCAGGGGGTACCCCCCACCCGAAAATTGAAGGTCAAAGTTTATCTATAAGTCGGTCCGACAAATTTTATGGATTTTGAATTTGTAAATCGACTAAAGCAGGATCGTCAACCGGATCTAAGCTCTTATTAGATGAAGATACAATAGCGTCACCAAATATCAATACGAGTACAGCAACTATTAAGGCTGCGGCAGCTATCATATTTGCAAACATACCATTTCGTGTGTGTCCTTCTTGAATTTGCAATGATTTTTTCTGTAGATCTGCTTGATCAACTGCACATTTTTCCGTCAATGAAATAACATTTGTGCACTTTGGACAACGAAACACTGTGTTGCCCGCAGCTGGTCCG
>PFWU01000001.1 GCA_002791295.1 Candidatus Uhrbacteria bacterium CG_4_9_14_3_um_filter_50_9 | reverse complement strand
CTACGGATTCGATAAGAAGGCCGGTCAACAGATTGTCGTCTACGACTTGGGTGGTGGAACCTTTGATGTGTCTGTCCTTGAAGTTTCAGAGGACACGGTGGAAGTAAAGTCCACCAATGGTGACACCCACCTTGGAGGAGATGATTTTGATCGCGTGATCATCGATTGGATTTTGGAAGAGTTTAAAAAGCAGGAAGGGATTGATCTTTCAAACGACAGTCTCGCACTTCAGCGTGTCAAGGATGCAGCAGAGCGCGCAAAGATTGAGCTTTCAACCGCTCCACAGACAGAGATCAACCAACCGTTTATCACCTCGGACTCAAACGGACCAAAGCACCTTGTGCTCAGCATGACCCGTGCAAAGCTCGACGAACTCTGCAGCGACCTCGTGAAGCGTACCTTGGAACCATTGAAGGCAGCGCTTAAGGATTCTGGATTTGAGAAAAAAGATATTGAAGAAATCGTCATGGTGGGTGGAATGACCCGCATGCCACTCGTACAGAAGACCGTAGAAGAATTCTTTGGTAAGAAGCCAAACGTGAGTGTGAACCCAGATGAAGTCGTTGCGATGGGAGCGGCCGTTCAAGCAGGTGTGCTCCAAGGGGATGTGAAGGATGTGCTCCTCCTCGACGTCACGCCACTCTCACTCGGAATCGAAACCCTCGGTGGGGTGATGACCGCACTCATTGAACGAAACACCACCATTCCAGCATCGAAGAGCCAAACCTTCTCCACCGCAGCTGACAACCAAAACACCGTGGAGATCCATGTCCTGCAAGGTGAGCGCGAAATGGCAGATGGCAACAAAACCCTCGGCCGCTTCATCCTCTCAGGCATCCCCCCAGCCCCTCGCGGTGTTCCACAGGTGGAAGTGAAGTTTGATATCGACGCAAACGGAATCTTGAACGTATCGGCAACCGAAAAGGGAACAGGAAAAAGCCAGAACATCACCATCCAAGGCTCAACCGGACTCTCAGACGAAGAAGTCGATCGCATGAAAAAAGAAGCAGAAGAGCACGCAGAAAGCGACAAGAAACGAAAAGAAATGGTCGAGCACCAGAACATGGCAAACACCATGATCCATACGGCTGAGAGCATGCTTAAGGATGCTGGCGAAAAAATCACCGACGACGATCGCAAAGAAGTAGAAGCAAAGATCGAAGCGCTTAAGGCCGTGAAAGACGGCGACGACCACGAAGCCATCAAGAAGGCAGCAGACGAGCTGACCGATGCAGCACAGAAGGTCGGTGCCAAGCTCTACCAGCAGGAACAGGCAGCAGGTGGCGAGGCTGGTGGTGAGGGTGGTGAGGAAAAGAAAGATGAACCGATCGACGCGGAGTTTACGGAGAAGGGTGAAGGGGAAAAGAAGGGGGAGTAGTCTCTCTTCTTTCCTTTTCCAAATCAAAAAACAGGCTCTTAAGCCTGTTTAGATCTAAGCAATGTCTAGCATCACCTTCATCTGATCGACATCCGCTTCAATACGCTTGATTCTTTCCAAGGTAAATAGTCGTTCTTGGTCGAGGCGTTGGAGGATGACTCCTTGGGCATCGAGTGAGGACATCACCTCTTCCCGTGATGGCTTTGACGCCAATTCTACTTTTACATCCTTAATGTCCTCGCCCAGCTCAATGAGTTTTTCGATGATTTTATCTTCGGCGCTCATATTGATCTAAATATATCAAACAAGTGAAGCAGAAACAACTATGCCTAACTACGAAAAATTCATGATTTCTCAGGTTGGTGTTTGGGTGAAGGATGGGAAGGTTCTGATTCTTGAGGATGCCTCTAAGCCTGGGTTGTATGTGATTCCGGGTGGGCGGATTGATGAGCAGGAAGAGGCGGAGGTGGCGTTTGCTCGGGAGCTCAAGGAAGAGATTGGAATGGATGTGTTTGAAAAAGGGGAGCACCTGATGACGTATCCTTGGTACGCAGGTGAGCGGAAGGTGCCGTATTGTGCGGTGGCGTATCGGATTACGAGTGATCACGCAGATATTCAGCTAAGCTTTGAACATCTGCAGTACAAGTGGATCACTCAAGAGGAGATCAACGACTACAACTACATCTGGCCCTGCACCGCTGAGATGTTGAGAAAGGGGTTTGAAAGGAAGGAGATCTAATCATTTCGATTATTTTATGACCGTCTTTGAACAGATCAAGCAAAAGCTCCTGGAGGAGCAGGTCGATTTCATTACGAAGGAACATCCCAATGAACCGCATGCTTCAGAGGCGGCGGTGGGGTTTGATCCTGACAGCGCTCCCCATCATGAGGGGGCGAAAGCGATTGTGGTGAAGGGGAAGAAGTCTGAAGATTTTTATCTGTTCGTATTGCCCGATGATCTGAAGCTCGATCAGAAAAAGGTGAAGGATGTGCTTGGAGAGCGCTGGAGCTTTGCGGAGTATCAAGAAGTGATCGACGTGACAAAATGTATTCCAGGCTCGGTGCCACCGTTTGGTTCGGTGATTGGCCTGCGCACCATGATCGACAAAAAGTTTGAAGAAGAGAAAGACGTGTTCTTTAATGCTGGTTCTCTCACACATTCCATTCGGATGAGTTATCATGATTATTTTAGAGCTGAGAAACCACTTGTGGTAGATGTGACTTAACTACATGGCAAAAAATTACTACGAAATTTTAGAGGTCGATCGCGGGGCATCACAGGACGAGATTAAGAAGGCGTTCCGCAAGAAGGCCCATGCCTATCATCCAGATAAAGCGTCGGGGGATGAAGAGAAATTTAAGGAAGCCAACTCGGCTTACCAAGTGCTTGGCGATCCTGAAAAACGTGCGAAGTACGATCAGTTTGGTTCAGCAGCTTTTGAGGGAGGTACAGGCGGAGCTGGATTTGGCCAAGGTTTTGGTGGGTTTGATTTTTCTGCCGCAGGTGACTTCGGTGATATCTTTGGTGACTTGTTTGGCGGTGGACAGCGTCGTCAGCGCGTGAGGCGTGGAAACGATATTCAAGTCGACATCGAGCTTGAGTTCACAGACGCCGTCTTTGGTGCGACGAAGGAAATCACCCTTTCAAAAACAGACGCCTGTGAGCGTTGCAGTGGTAACGGCGCTGAGCCCGGACAGGGCGTTGAGACGTGCGGCACCTGTAAGGGGAGTGGTGTGGAGGTGCGCATGCAACGAACTATTTTGGGCAACATGCAAACTCAAGTGACCTGTCAGACGTGCCAAGGGTCTGGAGAGGTGCCAAAGGAGCCGTGTTCAACCTGCCGTGGATCAGGGACAGATAAAAAGAAACAGACGATGGAGATTCAAATTCCAGCGGGTGTTGAAGATGGATCCACACTGCGTGTTCGTGGAAAAGGTGAGGCGATCAAAAATGGTCAGCCCGGTGACCTGTATGTCCGCCTGCATGTCCGTCGTGATCCACGGTTTGAACGAGATGGCGTGCACCTCCATTCACAAATATCGATTGGGTTCACACAGGCCGCACTTGGTGACACGATTGATGTCGAGACAGTGGATGGACCCGTGGAGCTCAAGATTCCATCAGGCACCCAGTCTGGCGCTCGTTTCCGTCTGAAGGGAAAAGGCGTGATGGCCGGTGGAGGACGAGGCGATCATTATGTCCATGTGGAGGTTGTCGTGCCGAAGAAATTGTCTCGTGAGCAAAAGAAACTCATTGAAGAATTGGATCTGAGGGAATAAGAAAACAGCGCGGCGTAGCGCTGTTAACGACGGATGATTGGGTAGTACCAGGGTCCATTCGGATTGATCCTCGGCTCACCGAGCCTGAACTCGGGCCCGATGATCCCCTCGATCTCTACGACGGCCTGTGCGTGGGTGCGAGAGCGGAGCAACATCTTGTCATCCCCTCCCTCGAACAGGAAGTGCGTGATGGTCTCCCTGCGCGAACCATGGAGCGTAAGTAGCCAGACATGCTGCCGGGGATTCTCCAGCCCTACGATGTCGCCTTCTTGCAGGACCACATCGACGATCTCCTGCCGGTTGGGCAGATGCAGTTTCAACATGCTTCCTCCAGAAGAGTGAAGCTAGCAAATTAAACCACTCATGTCAATCTTCACCCCACATTCAATCAAAGAAAACGCACGTCAGGGGACGATCGCACTTCCTCATGGTGATATCCAAACGCCGTTGTTCATGCCGATTGCGACCAAGGGTGCGGTCAAGACCTTGTCGAGTGTGGATATGAAGGCACTCGGTGCACAAATACTGTTGTCGAATACCTACCACCTGCTCTTGCGCCCAGGGCTTGATGACATGAAAACCCTTGGTGGACTTCATAAGCTTATGAACTGGAAGGGGCCAATCTTAACGGACAGTGGCGGCTACCAGGTGTTTAGTCTTTCAAAAATGAATAAGACCACAGAGGAAGGCGTGACGTTTCAATCGCACATCGACGGAGCACGGATTGAACTCACACCAGAGAAGTCTATGGAAATGCAGGCGGCCATTGGTGCGGACATCGTGATGCAGTTTGATGACGTGGCCGCCGGCGATTCAACTCGCGAACGATACGAAGAAGCCATGGAGCGATCTCTCCGTTGGGCACAGCGGTGCAAGGCATCTGTGAATCCGAATCAGAAACTTTTTGGAATTGTTCAAGGAGGCACACATGAAGATCTGCGTGAGCGATCAGCTCGTGGGCTTATGGAGATTGGATTTGATGGGTATGCAATCGGTGGGCTCTCGGTGGGGGAGAAGCGTGAGGATGCGTATCGAATTGTTGAGGCGATTTGCAAGATCTTGCCAGAGGACAAGCCACGCTACTTCATGGGTGGCGGTATGCCGGAGGAAATCGTGACGTATGTGCACATGGGGGTTGATCTGTTTGACTGCGTGCTTCCGACACGCAACGCACGACACGGGACTCTCTTTGTGTGGAACCAGGATCCATCAGAGGTTGAGTGGAAGAAGTATTGCGGCATGAATCCTGACGGGATGTTTTATAACAGATACATCGCAACCAATGAGACGCATAAACTTGAGCAGAAACCGGTTGACAGCTACTGTGACTGTGAGTTGTGTCAGAGTTATTCCAGGGCATATCTGAGACATCTTTTTTCAGTGAATGAAATTCTAGCCCTGCGACTCTCAACCATGCATAACTTGAAATTTTATCTCAGGCTCATGAAAGAGCTGCGAGAATCAATCAAAAAACAGGTTTAAAAATGGACCTGTTTTTGCTTTATTTAAAACGTCGGCGAGTAACACGGGGAAGTAACAGGGTTGACAATTTTGAAAAAAAGTGTTTAAATTTGTCCTCACTAAAGGAGGCAGTGATGCCGGACGGAAATGATGTCCAGACGGCGAGTACGAGCGTCTGGTACAAATATGAGGGCGGTGCGCGGTCGTACAAGGTGACCGAAACCTGGCAGACCCTCTCTGATGGGACGACGGTCCATCGGAGAAGGGAGGAGCGGCTGCCCGAGTCCAAGGGGTGCCCAGGTTGCGGCAGCACCTGGAACTCCCCAGGATGTTGTTTGTAACACGAACCCGCCGGACGGCGATGAGCACCCCCGCTCTCGCAGTCGGCGGGTGTTTCATTTGTGCAAAAGTGACCGCGTGACAACGCGGTTTTGTGATAAACTAAGAACGTTATGCAAAAGGCTTCGGCATCGCTCATAGTACGTTATGCGTTTAAAGATGGTTTGAGGGAGCTCGTCCTGCTTCCGGTTTGGTGGTACACCAACGGGCTCAAGCGTGTTTTTCTCTTCACTCTATATTCCATGAAATGGTCTTCGGATCTTTTTGGATTGGGTATTTGGGTGAAAAATCTTTTTGTCCCCATGTACGGGGAAACATCGTTGACCGGACGCGCAATAAGTTTTGGTGTGCGGTTTGTCATGATTATTGTGCGTGGCATCGGGGTAGTGACCCTGAGTCTCCTCTCTTGGATTGGATTTGTGATCTATGTGGTTGTGTTGCCTCTGTCTCTCCTCGGAGTGATCATAAATCTTTTGGCGCTCTTGTTTTAGCTTGCTATGGCACTCCTTGGACTCACCATTAAAGAGCAAACCTACGCTTGGCTGGAACCGCTAGACGAGTATTCTGTTACGCAACACGCAGCAAAAAATAAGTCGATACAGATTGTCGGCGGCTTTCTTTTTTCTGTGCTTATTATAGGACTTATCACTTCACTCGCACTTTTTCTCTTCACAGACCCAACAGACATTCTCAATCCACGGGTGCTTTTCGAAACATCCTGGCGGGTTTGGTTCCTCTATCTTACCCTTCTTGCAGGATGCGTTTTGTTTGCCCACCAGCAGCAGTTGGGAGAACGTCGTGCAACGATGCCTGTTCTTGAGCAAGGGGAAGAAATCCCCGCTGTCACCTCGCTCACAGGTGAGGCTCAGAATCTCGCAGATGTGTTTAGTGATGAGGCACGTGCAGCGCTTGAACGTGGGTTCAAACTCGCAACCACCTTTGGACATGCGTCTGTATCGCCACTGCATCTTTTTATCGGAGCCCTTGAGAGCAATGACGCTTCTATCGTCTTTGGTCGTCTTGGACTCACCTTTGAAAAAATTAAGGATCCTGTTGCACGATATCTTCAAGGTCGTCAGCTTGGAAAACCAACGGTCCTCTCGGAAGAGACGGAACGTGTTTTGCTTACGGCTTTTTTGGAGAGCGTGAAGCAGGGACTTCAGGAAGTTCCATCGTATGAGTTATTTGTTGCCTCGTTTGATGTGGAAGAATTTTTGCAAGAGTTGTTTTTGGATAGCGGGGTGAGCGCACAGCAGTTTCACAACATGATTGAATGGATTCGCATCAATGACCGCATGCGCATACGTTATCAGGCGTTCAAAAAGGCGGCAGCATTCAAACCAACTGGCCCGATGAATCGTTCAATGACCTCTGTGGCGACACCCATCCTTGATCAGTTTTCTGAAGACCTCACAACCGCCGGCGTGTACGGACAGCTGCCGATTCTTGTGGGTCGTGAACGTGAAATTGAGGAGGTGTTTCGTGTGATCGAGGGAGGACGACAAAGTGCCGTTCTTGTGGGTTCAGAGGGGGTTGGAAAGCAGACGATTCTCGCTGGGATTGCTCAGCTCATGGTAGAGGAACGTGTGCCGAAGATTTTAGAGGACAAGCGCCTTGTGCGACTCTCGGTTCCACATTTGATTTCGGGTGTGGATCCGTCTATGGCACAGGAGCGCATGATGCGTTTGTTTTACGAAGTCTCCAAATCACGCAATATCATTCTCGCCGTCACAGATCTTGAGCAAATGACAGGTCTTTCTTCTGGAAACGATGCCACGGCAGATTTGGCCGCAACCTTTGTTGATTTCCTTTCCCGAGGGGGAACGTTTGCGATCGCTACAGCTACACCACGTGCGTATGTGGGATCGATTGAACGGTCGGTGCTTGGACGTGTATTCCAAAAAGTTGATATCAACGAGCCAGACGAAACGAGTGCCATCCACATGCTTCAGTCAAAGATTGGTGAGATCGAGTACAATCAGAAGGTTGTGTTTAGCTATGAGGCGGTTGAAAAGGCTGTTCAGCTTTCAGACAGGTACATGCACGAGGAGTACTTGCCAAAGAAAGCGATCACGATCGCTCGTGAGGCGGCACTCATGGTGTCCAAGCTACGTGGAGAAGATGCACTCGTTCTTGGTGAGGATGTCGCTCAAATTGTGACAGAAAAAACAGGAGTAAAGGCGACCAGTGTGGCGAGTGAAGAAAAAGACACCCTGTTGAATCTGGAAGAGCGCATGCACGGACGGGTCATTGGTCAGGATGAAGCTGTGAAGGCGGTGGCGTCCGCCCTGCGTCGTGCGCGTGCAGAGCTCAGCTCACAAGATCGTCCGCTCGCGACCTTTCTTTTCTTAGGGCCAACAGGGGTGGGAAAGACGGAATTAGCTAAGACGGTCGCACAAACGTATTTCGGGAATGAAGATGCGATGATTCGTCTTGATATGTCTGAGTATCAATCGCAGGATAGTATTCATCGGTTGATTGGAGTTCCAGGATCGAACCAAGGGGGTCTCCTCACAGAGGCGGTACGCAAGCAACCATTTGCGATTGTGCTACTCGATGAGCTTGAGAAAGCCCACCCAGAGATTTTGAATATTTTCCTCCAAGTGTTTGATGATGGTCGGCTCACAGACGCTGCTGGCCGCACGATTGATTTTAAAAATACGATTATCGTCTCAACCTCGAACGCTGGAACACAATATATTCAAGATGCCGTGGGGCGTGGAGAGGATTTGGATAGCGTGAAGACACATCTCATTGAGGAAGAGCTTAAGGGGACTTATCGTCCTGAATTCTTAAACAGGTTTGATGGGGTGATCGTCTTCAAACCGCTCACGCAAGATGAGGTCTTCCAGATCGCAGGCCTCATGATTGGGCAGGTTGCCAAACGTCTTGAACCAAAGGGGATCTTTTTCCGCGCAGAGCCAGATGCCGTTAAGGAGCTCTCTGTGAAGGGGTATGATCCTAAATTTGGTGCGAGACCACTGCGTCGTGTGGTGCAAGAAGAAGTAGATAACGCCATCGCAAACGCCCTCCTTGCAGGAAAAGTGAAACGGCGTGATACCATTGTACTCAAGGCTTCAGGGACGATTGAGATTGAGAAAGGAAAAGAATTATGACGACACTTATAAGCTGGGGACTGCTCGCATTCGCTGTTTCGTTTGTTCTGACGGTCTTTGTAAAGCAGCTTGCTCTGAAGCGTGGGGCCGTTGATAAACCAACGAAAGCCAGGAACCTACACGATAAACCAACGGCGCGACTCGGGGGACTGGCAATTTTTGCTGCTTTCGCAGTGGTAGTTATTTTGATTCTGTTTACCTCAGATGCACTGACAGGTGGAGCGATTTCACGCTTTCATTATGCGGGTGTGATTCTCGGGGGGATGATCCTGATGCTTGGGGGGTATTTTGATGACCGCTATGAACTTCCGCCAAGTCTGTCTATCGTTTCACCATTTTTGGCAGCCATGACGGTTATTTTCTTTGGGATCGAAGTTGAAAAGCTCTCAAACCCGTTTGGTGGTGTGATTTACCTGACCTCATGGCAGTCAGACCTGCTGGTGTTTGTCTGGCTTATGGTGGTCATGTACACCACAAAGTTTTTGGATGGCTTGGACGGACTTGCCTCATCAGTCACAGGTGTGGGAGCGCTCATGGTGATGCTTCTTTCTCTCACAGCCGCCTACTATCAGCCTGACGTGGCACTCCTCTCTGCTGTGGTGATTGGTGCGATTGTTGGTTTTTTGTTTTGGAACTTTCATCCAGCGACAATTTTTTTGGGAGAAGGGGGAAGTACCTTTGTGGGTTTTCTACTCGGTGTCCTAGCTGTGATTTCTGGTGGAAAGCTTGCGACTGCATTGTTAGTGCTCGGCATTCCACTTTTAGATGCCGTGTGGGTGGTGGTGCGACGTTTTCGTGCTGGTGGACTCAAACAGATTTTTGTCGGTGACCGCAAGCATTTACATCACCGCCTCTACGATCTCGGACTCGGGCAAAAACAAGTCGTGCTTGTGTATGTCATGGTGGCGAGCGCATTCGGTGTGACCGCGCTCTTCTTTCAAAGTCGTGAGAAGCTCGTGGCACTTGTCGTCCTGTGCCTTATCATGCTGATCGCTGCCTTTTTCTTTTCGCAAAAAGAGAAACGGGTATGAAGATGCGGTACAGACTCATTCCAGTCATGCTCATGGCTGTCGGTGTAGCCATCTATGTGTATGCACAAACACTTGAGCCGGTTGAAACGCTCCAGGTTGAATACGAAGCACTCGTGACCCTTCCAAATGGGTCGGTGGTCTATGCAGACGTCGCTGATTCAACACCCGAACGCACCCGTGGTCTTTCTGGTCGAGAAGCGTTGAAGCCGTTTGAAGGAATGTTGTTTGTGCATGATCAGCTTGAGGTTCCGAACTATTGGATGCCAGACATGAATTTTTCAATCGATATTATCTGGCTTGTGGATGATGAAATTGTGGGTTTCAGTAAGAATGCCATTCCTGAGGATCCAGCACAGACCTACTATTCCCCTGAAATCCCAATTAACATGGTTTTAGAAGTGAATGCTGGTTTTGTTGAAGAAAATGAGTTGATTGTGGGTGATTTCCTTGACATAGAGTTTGTGGAGGAGTAATCTCCCCGCGTATTAACTCTATAAATCGCTGGCACACTGGCATTCGCTGAGGAGCCGCAGATATCCGATTATGGCAACACTTGCTGTCATCCAGTCAGGGGGAAAGCAGTACCTCGTCCGTGAAGGACAGGAACTTAAGGTTGAGAAACTTATTCTCGAAGAGGGGGCAACGATTGATTTTGACGTCCTTCTCGTTTCTAACGAAGATGGATCTAATATACAGGTTGGAACACCAACCGTTGGCGGCGCAAAAGTGACGGCCAAAGTGCTCGAGCAGGGAAGGGCTAAGAAGGTACCGATTATCAAGTACAAGCCTAAGTCCCGCTACCGACGAAACGTCGGGCACCGGCAACCGTTCACCACGCTCAAGATTGAAAAAATCGCCGCCTAGGCGATTTTTTTATGAGAAGAACAACACACCATATTCACACAAAGGAGATTCTCCAAGTGTACTGGAAGCACATGCGCCCATACCTTTGGGTCGTCTGTATTATTTTGGCTCTTGTGGTGGCAGCAAAATCCTTGGATGTCGTTGCACCGCTGTTTTATAAACGGTTTTTTGATCTGCTTTCAGGGGAGATTCCCGCCGTCTCAGAAGAACTTCCAGCACTCCTGAGAGGAACGATTCTGATCGTGTTGATTCTTCATCTCTTTAATTGGATTGCCTGGCGATTGTTTGCACTGTTTTCAAACTGGTTTCAACCTCGTGTGATGGCTGACTTGCGACAGACAGCATTTAGTTATCTGCATCACCACTCCTACCGGTTTTTCTCCAATAGTTTTTCCGGGTCGTTGGTGCGTCGCGTCAATCGACTCGCAGATTCTTTTGAAGCGTTGGTTGACCAGATGGTGTTTAACATTATTCCTCTGTTTGTTATCGTGGTCGGTAATTTGATCGTATTGTGGACAAGGAGTTCTATGCTTGCTCTGATTCTGCTCGGTTGGGTGGTGCTCTATATTGTGATCAATGTCCTGTTTGCCACGTGGAAGACGAAGTATGATTTCAGTCGTGCGGAGTTAGATTCCGAAACTACCGGCGTATTGGCGGACTCACTCACAAACGCTGTGACGGTCAAATTGTTTACGGGACATGCGTTTGAGTCAGGACTGTTCAAGAACGTGACCGAACGGCTGCGTCGGATGCACACGTTTACCTGGAATATTGGTGAGGCTATGGAGGCCGTTCAGGCCCTCCTGATGACGCTCATTGAGTTTGTGATCATGTATTACGCCATTGGTCTGTGGTATGAGGGGGTCCTCACGGTGGGAGACTTTGTCCTGATTCAAACTTATTTGATGGGACTCTTTATGGTGTTATGGAACGTGGGCCGAGCGATTCGCAAGCTCTACGAGGCCTTGGCAAATGCCGACGAAATGATCGAGATCCTAAACACCCCGCACGAGGTCAAGGACGTGCGCAATGCAAAAGAACTTCAAGTTCAAACCGGTCGCATCGAGTTCCAAAACGTCTACTTCAGCTTTAACAAGACACGACGGATCTTGAAAGACATGAACTTGGTCATTAAGCCAAAGGAAAAGATTGCCCTCGTCGGTCCGTCTGGAGCCGGAAAATCCACAATCACAAAACTCCTGTTTCGATTCTTCGATGTGGAACGTGGAAAGATCCTTGTGGGGAATCAGAATATTGCTAAGGTGACGCAAGACTCCTTGCGTGAGAATATTGCTCTTGTGCCTCAAGAACCGATTCTGTTTCATCGAACTATCATGGATAACATCCGCTATGGTCGACGGGGTGCAACGGATGAGGAAGTGATTGAGGCAGCAAAGAGAGCACATGCGCATGAGTTTATTGAAGGCCTGCAAGAGGGATATGAGACGTTTGTGGGTGAACGCGGCGTGAAGCTCTCCGGTGGTGAACGCCAACGCGTAGCCATCGCACGAGCAATCCTTAAGAACGCACCAATTCTCGTGCTCGACGAGGCAACGTCGAGCCTAGACTCAGAGTCCGAAGCGCTCATCCAGGAAGCGCTTGAGGAGTTGATGAAAGATAAAACCACCATCGTCATCGCTCACCGCCTCTCAACCATCATGAAGATGGACCGCATCATCGTCATCGAAGACGGGAAGGTCACAGACAGCGGCACACACAAGCAGCTGCTGAAAAAGAAAGACAACATCTACAAAAAGCTCTGGGAGATCCAAGCTGGTGGATTCATCAAGTAGCGGTTTAAAAACAAGCTTTTCCAATAGGAAGGCTTGTTTTTTATTAGCGTGGGGGTCCAGAAATATTTTGAGACAAGTTTCTCAAAAAGGGGTATATCGTTTTAGGTTCTGTCAGGTGATTGGTGCGACTGTTTTTTGAGCCACCAAGTTTTAAAAAGGGGAACCGTGAGTGTGGATAAGACGAAGGCCACAGCGGGAACAATGGCGTTCACAAAGGGTTTTGGTAATTGAGCAAAATAGAAAAAAACCACAATGACAACATAGGTGAGCACGGACACCACAACTTTCCTCGTCCAACTCACCTCCCAACCCTTATCCCCCTCAACCCGCCGATTCCGCTCTTTAATTTTCTCGATCTCGAATTGCAACTCTTCAATGGTTGGCATAGGGGATGGGTTTCGTCTATGTAATGTGTCTGGGTATACGATGTTGTGATGGCGATATGGGTGGAACGAAGGGAGAAGTTAATTTACTTCTCGCTATAATTCTCCATTCCATTCTTTATAGAATTCATCGAGAAACTGTTCCATGAATTGATGCCTCTGTTGAGCCATAGATTTCCCAGTGTTCGTATTCATCCTATCTTTAAGGATCAGAAGTTTTTCATAGAAATGATTGAGCGTTGGGGCGCTGCTTTTTTTGTACTCTTCTTTGGTCATGTTGAGATTTGGCTCAATCTCAGGATTATAAATTTCCCTTCCCTTATGACCTCCATAGTTAAATGTCCTCGCGATCCCAATTGCCCCCATGGCGTCCAATCTATCTGCATCTTGTACAACATCTAATTCACGAGATTTAAATTCTTGAGCGTGCTTCCCGCCTTTGAAAGAAATATTTGAGACAATATTTTCAACATGCACAATCATCTCTTCATCAACACTCAACGAACTCAAAAATGTTCTAGCCTTGCGAGGACCGATTTCCTCATCCCCCTTGTGAAATTTAGAATCTGCGATGTCATGAAGCAATGCCCCAAGTTCAACGACAAGTAGATCTACATCTTCTGTTTGTGCAATATGCTTCGACAAGTTCCAAACACGATAGATATGCCACCAGTCATGACCACCTTCAGCCTCAGATAAAACTTCCTTTACAAAAGCAACAGTTTTTTGAATCACATCTTCTTGATTCACACGATTCATAGGCTAGGTGAGTTATGGGGGGCTGACTCTCATCCATGCAAATGTACTATTCACGACCTAATCCCAGCTCAATTTTTGCTCTTTTTAATGCCGAAATAATACTTTCTTTATTTTGCTTCTTGCGATTTACAAACATTGGGCTTGGATGCGGAGAGGTTATAATGACCAAGCCTTTATAATGCTCTGAAAGTTCATTTTTGATAGCTTGTGCTTTTTTACCAAACAGAACGATGTTTTTTAGTTGTGGTAAAAGAGCGATGAGTTGGTGCGTATAGGCTAAGCCTTGTTGGATATCTTTTTGCTGTGCGGCTCGAATCTTTTTCTCACTACCAATGTACCACGGAACAACATTCCAGATAATTGTCTTTTGACGAGGAATATCTACTTCTTGATTGAAATTAAAAAAATTCTTTGCGGTTTCATCAGGATTATTCCTGGAAACAAAACCACTTTGTACTGCTTTAGGACCAGGCGCCTCAAGTAAAAACAAGCACTCAGCATGAATTCCGCCATCAAGCGGATCAAAATCAGGCACCTCTCTCTCCAGCTCTCGCTCATTTCGTATCTTTTGAACAAAATAAGTAAGCGGAAAAACATGCTCCTTTTCTAGAAGTTTTGTTCTAAGTTTGCGATCTGAGAGGTCAGCTAAGCTTTTTGGAATGTCGTCAACCATAGAGAGTTTCAAACTAGACGATCCCCCTCACACCCGTTTCCTTCCCTTCATCGCATCTCCCAAGGTTACCTCGTCGGCAAATTCCAATGTTGCCCCCACGGGTAACCCTCGTGCTAGGCGTGTAAGCGAGCGTCCAAGGGGCTGGATGTGTTTGGAGAGGTAGAGCATGGTTGCTTCCCCGTGGGAGGTGGGGGAGAGGGCTAGGATTATTTCTGTGATGGTTGGGTCGAGTTCTAGTTTTTCTTTGAGCTCGCGGATGCGGATGGTGTCTGGGATCATGCCCTCTATGGGGTTCAAGTTGCCGCCGAGGACGTGGTAAAGACCGGTGTAGACGTTTGTTGATTCAATGGTTGAAATGTCGCGGGACTCTTCGACAACACAAATTTGCGCACGGTTGCGTTTTGGATCCTGGCAGATATCACACACCTCTTGTTCGGTGTAGGTGAAACATACAGAGCACACTCGGATGCGTTCACCAAGTTGAACGAGCGCACGTGCCATGACGTCGAGGTCTGCCTTTGGTTGTTTCAAAAGATAATAAACATAGCGCAGGGCCGTTTTGGGCCCCACGCCTGGCAGTCGCGCAAAGGTCGCGACAAGATTCGAAATTGGTTCTGGAAAACGACGCATGTGTCGTACTGGGAACGAGCGTTCAAACAACGTTGAGTCGACTCAGTGAGAATCCAGGTGATCTCACAAGTTCGTTTGAACGATCGGTTCGCCAACAGGGTTACCCTCCAAAATTTTTCAACATATCCATGCCTCCCATGTCCTGCATCTTCTTTGCAAGCTTCATCTGAAACTTCATGCCCGTGGCGTCCTTGAATGCTTCTTTGACCGCATCAGCCAGTTTGTCAGCATCCTCTAGCATGGATGGGTCGATCTTCACGTCGATCATTTCTTTGTTTCCATTCACAATGATCTTTACCTTTCCCCAAGCAGCCGAACCTTCATGTACCACAGTTGCAAGCTCAGTCTGCATGAACTTTCCTTGTTTCTTGAGGTCTTTGATGTTTTTGAGTTTGTTGAACATAGTTTTTTGTTATGTGTCGTTATGGGACTGTTTCTGAATGCGATGAGATTGGCTTGAACGGGCTGTCGATCGCTGAAAACGTCCTCAAATGGACGTTGAAGCGATGACTGGGTGCCCGTGAAAGCCAAGATCGCGCATTCAGGAACAGTCCCGTTATGATACCCCACGAGTGGTGGGGGCTCAATGCTGGCTTGGGTTCGGGTCAATCGGTGGCGGTGCTTGCTGCGCTCGTGCGAGAGGGGCAAAGCCGGTGCTGTCTTGTGAGGCCACGGGCGGTGGGGCGTGCTGGGCGAATGATCGATCCAAGTTCCTAAACGATGCACGATTCTTCTCAAAGTGGAGACGCACCATGCCGGTGGGTCCGTTACGGTGTTTGGCAATATGAATTTCGGCGATATTCGCTTCTTCGGGGGCAACATCTTCTGGTCGGTAATTGCGGTCAGCGGCTTTGCGATAGATGAACATCACAATATCAGCGTCTTGCTCAATGGATCCAGAATCGCGCAGGTGTGAGAGGCGTGGGATGGCTGGCTTGACTTGTTCAACCGCACGAGAGAGCTGTGCAAGAGCAAGAACCGGCACTTCGAGCTCCTTCGCAATCTGCTTGAGCCCACGAGAAATTTCAGAGACTTCTTGAACACGGTTATCAGAACCTTTACTAGAGCGTCCTTCCATGAGCTGAAGATAGTCAACCATAATGAGGCCAAGCCCATGTTCGGTCTTGAGTCGCCTAGCCTTCGTGCGCAGTTGCATGATGTTGAGCGAAGCTGAGTCATCAATAAAGATGGGTGCTTCTGAGAGCTCACCGAGTGCCTGTCCAATGCGAGGGAAGTCGTCGTCCCGGTCTGAGAGGCGTCCTGTGCGGAGCTTCCACAAGTCGACGTCTGCCTGTGCACAGATCATGCGATCCACAAGCTGTTCCTTGCTCATTTCCAGCGAGAAAAATCCCACAGGTAGTTTTGTTTGAGTCCCAATGGTACGGGCGATATCGAGAGCTAACGATGTTTTACCTACAGAAGGACGTGCGGCCAGGATGATCAAATCAGATTTTTGCAGCCCGGCGGTAAGTTCATCGAGTTCCTTGAATCCGGTCGGCACCCCACGGAGCTGCCCTCGGTTTTTGTGGAGCTCGTCAATGCGATCAAAGGCATCGTGCAAGACACTGCGGATGGAGATGAAGGTGTTCTTGTTAAATTTTTCTGAGACTTGGAAGAGCGCACGTTCTGCATGATCGAGCGTTGCATCTATTTCATCCTCTTCTTCATACCCCATGCGGGTAATGGTTGCGGCAGCTTCAAGAAGCCGTCGGAGCGTTGCTTTCTTTTGCACGATATCCGCATAGTGCGTGACGTGCGCACTTGTTGGAATCATGTTTGAAAGTTCTACAAGATAGGCGCGACCGCCCGCAAGTTGGAGCCAGTTTTTTTCCTCCAGTCGATTTCCCAGTGAAAGAATGTCAATCGGATCATGACGTTCATAGAGGTCGAGCATGACCTCGAAAATTTTATGATGAGATTCTCGATAAAAGTCCTCTGGTCGAATGCGGTCCGCAATTTTAATCATGGATTCCTTGTCGATCAAAAGGCACCCAAGCAGGGATTGCTCAGCCTCCAAATTTTGCGGAGGAATCTTCTGAAGTTCATTCATAAGCTTCGGCATCTTAACACTCTGCCCCCATGGATCAAGCGTTCCATGTGTTATACTTGGGGAGAATGAGTGGAGGATTCATGAAACATCCGAATGTGAAGCTGTTACGTGCCGTGGGTATGATGATTGGCGCCATTGTAGGCGTGGGTGTTTTTGGATTGCCGTATGCGTTTTCACAGAGCGGAACAGCCATTGGACTTGTGTGGCTCTTGGTGATCGGTGGCCTACTCACCTTACTTCAGCTCATGTTCGCCGAAGTGGCGATACAAACACCAGGAAAATCTCGCCTGGTGGGTCTCACCGCACGTTATCTCGGAAGACATATGCGTTGGGTCACCATCGTGGCGTTGTCAGCTGGCATCTGGGGAGCCATGCTTGCCTACTTGATTGTCGGCGGACGTTTTTTACATCTTTTGCTCAGTCCCGTGTTCGGAGGCCAGGAGCTCATCTATCCCATTGTCATTTGGGCCATTGCGTCCTACCTGATTTACCGAGGATTACAGTTCGCTGCCAAGCTCGAAGTGATTGTCGTGCTGGTACTGCTCTTCCTGTTTATCTTTATCATCGCCTTGAGTCTTCCTTCGATTGATGTGGCGCATTACGCTGCTGTGCTCAAGCCAGATTATCTTCTTCCTTATGGTGTGATCCTCTTTTCCCTTGCGGGTATAGGGATCGTTCCTGAAATGGCAGATGTGTTAGGAGGGGAGCGAAAGAAAGATTTGGGTCGAGCGGTTGTGATTGGCATGTCCATCATTCTGCTTCTTTATGGACTTTTTGCACTTGCGGTTGTTGGGGTGACTGGAAGTGAGACAACACAAACAGCATTTGATGGCCTCATTCCTGCCTTCGGAAGTTCATTCGGCGTGATCGCAACGCTGCTTGGTTCCATAACCATCATTTCAATTTTTATGGTGCTCGGAATTGAAATGCTCAATACCCTTCGTTTCGATTTTAAACTTCCACACAAAACCGCTTGGATGGTGACCGTTGGAGTCCCTCTCGTGTTGTTTCTTGTCGGTGTCCGTGAGTTTATCGAGCTTGTTGGTTTTATCGGTTCTGTGTTCGGAGGGACGTTGGGGATCTTGATTGCGCTGACCTACTGGAAGATGCGTCGTTCGCCTGTCTGTGTGAAACACCATTGCGTTAATTTTCCCGCACCACTTACGTGGGCACTGATCACATTGTTTGCCGGTGGGGTGCTGGTCGAAGTAGTACCTCTCTTGTTAAACTAAGTTCATATGAAGACCATGCTTCTTTCAAAACGCTGGTGGCTCTACTTCCTTCTTCTATTTGTGATTTGGTACCCCGTGTCCGTGTTACTCTTCACGTATTATGAACTGACAGGCAATCCGTATACCTATATTGTCAGCAACATCTTCACCCCACTTTGGTTTTTATTTGTTGGCTTTCTCTATTTCCGAAAAGCACGCAACGACTGGTCCGCACGTTTTGTCACTGCATTTGGTTGGATCTTCTTGACATTTCTATTAGAGGTCCTTCTTGTGGAACCTGTTTACGGATACTCTTGGGAGATCATTTTAAATCTTGAAGTGCTTGTCTCCAACTGGATTAACGTGGTCGCTGTCTTGGTGGCAGGAGTAGCCGCACAGATGCCAGGGACGTTGCCACCAACGCCTCAAGACAAGATCCAGGATGTAATCGAAAATGGACCAAAAGGACGATAGAAAAAACAGAGGGTCAGCCTCTGTTTTTATGATTGCTCAATTGACAGAGTAGGCTGGCCCCATTATATTTGTGGTCGCTCTATCTAAAAGAGGAGAGGTCATGCTCGTGCTAGATTTCGACGGAACGCTGACGGATGTGGAACAGGAGGGTACACCGTTTACGGTGGGATTCCTTCAGGACATCGCCCGACTCACAGGATGGACGCTTGATCGCGTCCAGCAGCGTGCTGAGCAGATCGCAGCTTTGATCGCCGCAGATCCTGGATCGCACGGATGGAAGGTCGATGGAGTCATCATGGCTCCTGCCACAGTCGACCCCTACCTCCGGATCAAGCCGATTGCGGAGATGATCTTCGATGAAGCGGGCATCTACCAAGATCCTGACGCACGCAGGGAGCTTCTGACAGGGACGCTCTACAGTCAGAACTATCAGCGCACAACGATGCATTTCGCGAACGGAGCCAAGGATCTCTTGGTCGCAATTATGCGTCAGGAGCTCGACTGCTACATCGTCACCAACTCGCACACGGAGCCGGTCCAGGAGAAGATCCGTCGCATGGGGATGATGTTGGCAGACGAATGCGACACCCTCTATGGAGCCGCCTTCATCAACTGGTGGCTGCCTCGTGTTCATGGGCGTGCGAAGAAGTACCTGCCTGGTGGATTGGATGTGGAACCGTTCGAACTTCGCATCCCAGGTCTCAACAGACCAGTGCAGCTCAGGCGCCCCCACTACTTTGAGGTCCTCAACAAGTTGAGGAATCAGCATGGCATCACGTGGGCCCAGGTGACAGTCGTTGGCGATATCTTCGAGCTCGACCTGGCGCTTCCGCTTGCACTTGGTGGACAGGTGGGGCTGATGGTCAACGAATACACGCCCGCCTACGAGGTCAACTACCTTCGCACCCGCACACCCTACGCTGAGGTGATGACGGGACTCGATCAGGTACTTCCGTTCTACGAAAGAAGCCCAGGTCACCCGCGCAACCACTGGTAAATCACCAGTGGTTTTCAAATTGAAAGCCCGTGGATCAGTGTCCACGGGCCGTTGAGAGATGTTGGCCGGTCAGGCGATGAGGCTGCTCGCGGGCAGTCGTCGGTCGCTCTGGCTCCCGAGCCAGCCGACCGCATCAGCGCCCTCGGTGCGGACTCGCTCGAGCGTCTCGAGCTCATCCAAGACAGCCGTCTCCAGCTCATCCTCGAGTTCCAACTCGTAGTTGGAAAGCCAGTGCTCGACCTGGCGGAGCGCCGATTCGCTGTCGGTGGTCTCGATGCGGAGGCCACCCACGCTTTTGTCGTCCTCGTACAGGACGACTCCCACCGCCCTTTCGTCGGTGGTGACGAACACACGGGCCTTGAAGCCCTCCTTCTGCAGTGCGATCATTGCTCGCCTCCGTGTAGATGAGACGTACGCGAGGTTTACCTCACGAACGCATGAATCTACACGAAACAGGCTTATGTGTCAATATTCTGAAGTTGGTAGGCTTTGAGAATATTCACAAGCAGCATGGCGACGGTCATAGGCCCGACACCCCCTGGGACAGGAGTGATAGCGCTTGCGATGGGTTCGACAGCATCAAAATCCACATCACCCTTTAATACCTCGTTCACCTTGGTCGTTCCAACATCGATAACGATAGCGCCAGGTTTCACATGTGTGGCACGGATGAGGTTGGGGATCCCTTCTGCAACAACTAAGATGTCCGCTTTTTTTGTTTTGTCCACCAGCTCAGGGTCTTCAGCCTGAGTCACTGTGACTTCCACCCGTTGTTCTCTCAGGAGTGTTTCGAGTGGGACGGCAAAAAAAGGTGAAGACACAATCGTGGCCGTGGGTGGGAGAGGTCCGTCACCGACAGCTGCACGAATAAGCTTCATGACCCCGAGCGCAACTGCAGAGGCAATGCAAGGTTTTCCTTCACGCAGCCGCTTGAGATTTTCAGCGTGGAAACCATCCACATCTTTTAATGGATCGATTTCAGGAATGATGACATGTGCGTCCTGAGTGGGGAGGGGAAGCTGTACGAGAATTCCATGGATGTTTGTTCGTAGATTGAGCTCATGGATTTTATCAATCAACTCTTGTTCACCCACGCTCGCATCATAAAGAAACAATTCAAAATGAATGCCCGCTTCTTCGCACGCAACTTTTTTCAAGTCAACGTAGGTGTGGGATGCCGGGTCATTTCCAACCAACAACACCGCCAGGCCTGGCTCTGAAGGGAGGGTGCTGACACGATCGCGAATCTTACCGCGAATCGTGAGAGCTAGTAATTTTCCATCGAGAATTTTTGCCATAAAAAAGCGGCGCTAGGGGCTGTCCCACAACTCCGCATGATGCAGATTGCCAGCACAGTCGAGCGAAGCGCCGGTGAAAAAATAGAGGAATAGCAGCGCTATTTCTCTGTTTTTTTACCAAGCTGCAGCCGGCTGTGCTGTGCAAGATGCTCATGTCGGAGTTTTGGGATAGCCCCACTATGTTATCATGTGGCTACAAAGCATTCAATTTATGAATCAAGATACAATGAAACGTGCCGTACTTTTTGTCGTCCTCACAGCTCTGGCCTTTGGTGGTTTGAGGGCGTGGAATTATTCCAAAACAGAACAGGTTTACATTGAGGAGTTGTTACGTGAAGTACAAGGACTGGATGATCCTTTTGTGGAATTAGACGAAGAGACTGTGGGGAATGAAGATGCAGTGTGGAATCGTATTCTGGATGCAGAGATCACGTCAGGAGAATCCTTTAGAACAACTGATGTCCGTGGCACGACCATTCAGACCTATGAGGCTGAGATCGTAAATCCGAACACGTTTCATGTTCAAAAGGTTTGGTATGCCATTCCTGATGGGTACAGCTCTCTGCCCATGGTTGTCCTGCTCTCAGGTGGCATTGGTGATGGATCTGGATTTACCGTCGCTCCGAAAGATGACGTAAACGAGATGGAATGGCTCGCAGCAGAAGGGTTTGTCGTTGTTGCCTTTCAAACACTCGGTGTTGGTGAAAGTGAGGGTGAACAGGATTTCTATGGTTTTGCTGATCAAGATGGTATTGCTGCCATTGTTCAAGCGGCAAAAAAGTTCACAGTTGTGAATCCATACAATATTGGCCTAGCAAGTTTTTCGTATGGAGTCACAGGTGCCGCAGGTGTTGTTGCTCGTTATCCAGAGCTCGGTATTAAATTCCTCTCAGATTGGGAGGGGCCCTCAAGTCGATTTTTTACGACGATTGGTTGTAAGTTAGGACGTGTAATGGGTGAGGATAGGGAAGAGGTGAGTCCCGCCGACCATGATTGTGCAGATGACACATACTGGGCAGAGCGTGAAGCCGCTGAGTTTATGAAAGGGGTTGATGGGCTTGGGTACTATTGGCGTATTCAGCAAGAGAAAGACCATATCCAACCCACGTATGGGCACACGGTTGAAATGCTCGAGTCCGTCCGCAATTCATTTGTCACCTGGTTCCGTGTAAACGCAGGAGATTGGAACACGGTCTACAACGAAGAGACAGTGCCCGTTGTGGAAAATGGAAATCATTTTGTGAACTATGTGATTCCGCACCTCGTAGAGATGAGTCAATTTGAATAAGAAAACCGAGCGACGTTGCTCGGCTAGATGGTGACGCGGATGTTGCGCCGCTCGCCCCAGGCGACCAGCTCCTCGCGTCTTGAAGAGTGGACCACGAAGATCTCGTGAGGTTCGTTCACCGTCTCCTTGGGTGGAACTGGACTGTAGCGGACCAGCCTCCCCATGGGTTCACCTTGTTGTGCATGGTGGAAGGAATACTTGGTCGGACTCTGCACGTAGTAGAAGTCGAAGCCGAGTCTCAGACTCAGGCCGATGACCGGGCTCGTGTCCCAGGGGGTCGAGTTCCCGAGTGCCATGACTGCGCCGCCGACCTCGCCCTTCCAGAGCTGAGCCATGGAGACGCCGATCGAACCGTTGGTTGCGACGGCCTTCTTGAAGAGCTCCTTGCCCTGATCGACGACCATGGCCTGGATGACACGGCTGAGCTCGAAGGGCATGGACCTGAGCAGTAAGACCTGCTCGGCCAGGGGGAGCTGATCGTCGATGACGAGCTCATTCGATGTCTGCGAACGCAGCTTGATCCGGTGGGTCTTGTCTGAGCCAGGCCGGAAGTAGTAGAGCTCCTGGCTGTTGGTGTCGCCAACGAGCGCTGCAACAACCTTCCCGTCGCACACGAGTGCGACCATGGTTCCCACGCCGTGTGACTGGCCACGCTTCATCGCACCGGTTCCGTCGTACGGGTCGCAGGTGAAGTAGACATCGTGGCCGGGGATAACACAGGGGATTCTGAGGTCGTCCTCCTCACCGATCATGCCGAAGCCGAAGGTGTGGACCCAGTCCTCACGGATCAGCTTCTCGTAGACCTGCTGTGCCCGCTTGTCGGCCTTGCCCACCCAGTCGGGGCTTCCGTTGTCCCTGATGCGCTTGATCTCGAATTCGTTGCTGTCCTGGTACTTGGGGAACGAAGCGATCACGCGCTCGGCGCAGTCCTTCATGGTCCGACCGATGAGGGGTCCGAACATCTCGAGGAATGCCTCGATGCCGATCGCCTCGATCAGCTTCCTGGATGCCTCTCGACGTGTGTCTTCTTGCGGGTTCATGCCACCTCCTCTCTGTTTGTGGTTGGCGTCATAATCTAACGCATGATAGTCTTTTTGTCCGGGCCAAGAGCACAATTATGAAAAAACTCATTTTCGCTACACACAATCCAGGAAAGCTTCGTGAGATCGCCGAGATGCTTTCAAGTCTCGGTATTGAAGTCATGAGTGCCAAGGAAGCAGGTGTCTATGAGGATGTCGAAGAGGATCAGGACACCTTCGAAGGGAATGCAATCAAGAAGGCTGCCTTCGTTGCTCAGCGCACGGGGGAGTGGGCCGTGGCTGATGACTCTGGTGTGTGCATTAACGCCCTCGGTGGACGCCCGGGTGTTCAGACGGCTCGCTGGGCAGGACCAGAAACTCTCGACGAGGATCTGATCGAGTACACGCTCAAACAACTGCATGCTGTGCGAGAAGGGGAACGGCAGGCCTCGTTCCATTCCGTTGCTGCTTTAGTCTCACCCGCCGGAGAAATCCACACGTTCGAGGGAATGGTGCCAGGCACAATTACCATGACCCGTCGTGGGACCCACCACAAAGGCATGCCCTACGACGAGATCTTTCAGCCAAATGGATACGAACAAACCTTTGGCGAGATGACGAGCGAACAAAAAAACACCTTGAGCCATCGCGGACGCGCATTCACGCAGCTCAAAGCGTTTCTTGAACAAATGATCTAGACGAAGACGAACTTGAGTTCGTCTTTTCTAATAGATTAATCCTGGATAAAGAGGGAATTGTGCTGTGAGGGTTTTGACCTCCTCTCGAATTTTTTCTAACGCCTCATCATCCCCCCAGTTCATCATCGCTCGATCCATCCAGTCAGCGATGCGCCGCATTTCATCTTCCTTCATGCCTCGGGTGGTGATGGCTGGGGTACCGAAGCGAATTCCTGATGGATCAACATAGGATCGTTCATCATCTGGAATCGCATTCTTATTTACGGTGATGCCGGCCTTGTCGAGGGCAGTTTCTGCCTGCTGACCACCAATTCCCTTAGGGGTCACGTCTACAAGCAGGAGATGGTTATCGGTTCCTCCAAACAGCAATCGGTATTCACGCTTACGAAATTCTTCTTCAAGAACCTTAGCATTCTTTTTAATTTGCTTGGCGTAATCTTTGAACTCCGGCTGCAAGGCCTCCTTAAAGGCAACGGCTTTCGCCGCAATATTGTTTTCATGTGGACCACCTTGCAAGCCAGGGAAGACGGCTCGATCAATGGCTTTCTTGAACTTCTTTTTGCAAAGGATCATTCCGCCTCGTGGACCACGGAGGGTCTTGTGGGTCGTGGTTGTGACGACGTCAAAGATGGGAACGGGGTTATTCATCTCACCGGCTGCAATGAGTCCAGCGATATGTGCCATGTCAGCCATGGTGAGGGCCCCTACCTCGTCGGCAATTTTTTTGATGCGTTCGTAATCGATTTCGCGAGAGTAAGCAGAATAGCCAACGAGAATAAGTTTTGGTTTATGTTCACGAGCCTTTGCTTCAATGTCCGTATAATCAATGAATCCTTCTGGGGTAGTTTTATAACGGACGAAGTTCCACACCTGTGCAGGGTGGGTGACAGGGTGACCATGTGTGAGATGTCCGCCGTGCGAGAGGTCCATGCCGAGCACCGTATCTCCAGGTTCAAGCAACGCAACATAAGCAGCGAGGTTCGCAGGAGCGCCAGAGAGTGGCTGGACGTTTACGTGCTCGGCCCCAAAGAGTTCTTTTGCACGATCAATGGCAAGCGTTTCAAGAACATCAATTTCATGACACCCACCATAGTAGCGTTTACCCGGGTATCCTTCAGAGTATTTATTAGTTGCGATGGAACCAAGGGCCTCAAGCACCGCTTCGGAAACAAAGTTTTCGCTCGGGATCATCTCAAGCCCTTCCTGCTGGCGCTTTACTTCACGATTCAGGGCATCGGCGATCTCTGGGTCAAATTGATTCAACATAGGATTGTGATAACTAAAAGCATATTTATAAGGTAAATTCTTCTGCTTTTAGGTGTATCACAACATAGGGTGTTTTTGCGTGTGAGGATTGAAGTCTCCTCCCATAATACAAACAGTTTACGTCCACGCTTATAGGTTGACAATAAGCGGAAATAGCACTAGGTTGAGATGACCGCCTGCCTGCATCCACAGGTTGCGTTCCGCTTGCTAACCAAGGAGAGTCACCATGTATCCGGTGGTACCTTCCCGGTACCTTGCTACCGGGTCCCGCTACGCGCCGATCAGGATAGATCAGCCGTTCATGCGGGGAGAGGCACACTTTGTGCTGCCAATGCCAGAATCGTTGGACACCGATCAGGTGACCAGCTTGATCAGCAGCAGTCAACTCACGGTCAGCCGTCGTGGCTTGGAGGCCGTAATCCTCCAGCCAGACGCTCACGGATTGATCCTCGCACACCACACAGACCTCGGTGAGCTGGGCCCTCCGTTCGAGTCTACGGACCTGTGCGGCAATGTGTTCCATCCACAGATCCTCCGAGTCCGCCAGGACTCCGTGCTCGTCTATGGGCGCGTGAAAGGGGATCGACAGGCAGGTGTTTGGCACCTGAGTCCTTACCAGACATTCAAGCTCGTCAACCTCGACCGCCTCACAGCGATGTCTCCGAGTGGCGACCGAATGGTGCTCGTGGGTCAGCAGGACCTCAAACAACTTCTCGTAACCGAACAAGGCCTGCTTCCCTTGGAGGCAAGCGCCAAAGTGACGGTCACTCATGACGGGTCCGTGCTCATCCTCGAGCAGTACCCAGATCATCCGTTCCTCTACACCTACCGTTTCACTCACGGTCAGATGGAATCGTTCACCAATGCGCCGTGTGGCGCGGGTGAGGTTCCTGTCCAGCTCCTTGTGTGGGGTGACCGACTCTTCCTCGCCGTCCGTGGTCAGGAACATTCGTTCCTGCGTGAGTTCGGATCACTCATCGGGAACAGTGAAACAGAGGTCGAGGGTCTCATCGAGATGGCCTGGAGTGGTCCTCGAGGGAACTCGATCGCCTTCCTCTCACGTGTGCGTAGGCGCACCGGTTGGCAGCGTCAGCTCTACTTGAACATGGAGCTGGTGTACGAGGGGAGCTTCACCATGGAGCAGGGTGGCCTGTACTGGTCCGATAACGGTCAGACCTTTGCAGCCGTCATCCACGAGGAAGACGGTCAAGAGGTGGTGCTCACCCCAAACTCACACAGGGTTATTCCAAGAGGTGAGCACGTCCGTGATCTCCTCGTGGGGTCACAGGGGTCGATTGACGCCATCATCTTGTACAACGGGCAGTTTGATACGCCCTTTGTCGGTCAGCGACCTCACGATTGGGTTCCTCACGCATGGAACCTTCACAGGACTCCCGACGGGTCTGTGGCCTACAATGCGATCCACGGCTCGCACGTGATGTGCTGGGTCGACTGGACCGAACGATTCTGACGAACGCAAACGCTGGAACCCCAGCGTTTTTCGATTGCTTGAATACAGGGCGAGCTACGGGTACTCTTAAGGCACTATGTTTGAGAAAACAAAACACGTACACATGATAGGTATTGGTGGAATTGGTATGTCGGCTCTTGCAAAATGGCTACATGCTGAAGGGGTCACTGTGACGGGGTCTGATGTACACAGGAGCGATATTACGCATGATTTAGAGCGTCGAGGAATCACAGTTGTCTCTGGACACGCTGCAGATCAAGTCCCTGAGACGTGTGACTTGGTTATCTGTACACCTGCGATTCTTGAGACCAATAGCGAACGCGTCGCCGCTGTGCAGCGCGGAATTCGCATCCTGACAAACTTCGAGTTTCTGGGTGAGATTTCAAAATCGTTTTCAACTATTGTAGTCACTGGAACAAACGGAAAGAGTACAACCACCGCCATGCTGGGTCGAATTCTTGTCGAGGCTGGTTATGACCCCACCGTTTTGGTTGGCTCCATGGTTCCTGGGTTTCCGGATGGGAATATTCGGATTGGGAAGGGAAGGTTCTTTGTTGTTGAGGGCTGTGAGTATCGAGCAAACATGATGCACTTTGATCCGGAGATGATTGTCCTCACAAACATTGAGGAAGATCATCTGGATTATTACCGGAACCTTGAACACATTCAGGAAACATTTCAGCAATTCGTGAACAAGCTACAAGGAAAGGGACTCGCCGTTTACAATGCCAATGATGCTGGTACCCGTCCGATTAAGTTTGCTCGTGCTGTGGCCTATGGCATGGATGTGCGCACAGATTACGAGGTGCGTGACCGTGAAACGTCACAAGGCGCACAAAAGGTGGACGTCTACCGAGAAGAAGATGGAGACGTGCGACTTGGGCCACTCGAGCTCCAGGTGCCAGGGGCGTTCAACGTCATGAATGCGCTTGCAGCTATTGCCGCTGCGATGGAGCTTGGTGTGCCCTTTGAGACCTGTCGTCGCACACTGAAAGAGTTTACGGGAATTTGGCGTCGGTTCGAGCGTCTTGGGGTGTGGCAAGGGGCTGATCTCATCAGTGACTACGGCCATCATCCATCTGGCATTAAAGGAACGCTTGAAGCGGCAAGAGAATTTTTTCCTGGCCGGAGAATTGTCCTCTGCTACGAGCCACACCAACACGATCGTACAAAAAAGTTGTTCAATGACTTAGTCGAGACACTCAGACTGGCTGATCACTTAGTTATTTCAGAAATTTATGACGTCGCAGGGCGTAATGAAGAGCATGACATCAGCTCAAGAGATCTTGTGCAAGAAATCAAAAAGCGAGATCCAGCAAAGGATGTCCAGTTTGCGGAGGATCACGATGCCGCTGAGGCGTTACTCAGGGATTTAATAAAAGCCCAGGATGTGCTGATTATCATGGGAGCCGGGGACATTGATGTATTAGCAAGGAAATTACAGGTATGAGTTTGACTGAACAATTGCAAGAAATATTTGGAAGCAGATTTAAGGAACAGGAACCAATGGCGAAACACACAAATTTTCGCATTGGTGGACCCGCAACGTGGTTTGTGGAGGTGCGAACTATTGAAGAGCTTCAGCATGCGATCACGGCAGCGAGAGATGCAGGCGTGGGCTTCTTTGTCTTTGGTGGGGGATCAAACATGCTCGTGAGCGATCAGGGCTATGACGGCCTCATGATCAAAATCGGGATGCGATCGTATGAGATTCAGGGAAACCGTGTTCGTGCAGAAGCCGGGGTTCTTTCATCTGCCCTTGCTCGTGCGACGGCTAACCGTGGTCTTAAGGGGTTGGAGTGGGCAATCTCATTACCTGGCACCATCGGAGGGGCGGTGCGGGGAAATGCTGGGTGTCATGGGGGTGAAGTAAAAGACAATCTGGTGCAGGTGGAAGTGTTGCGTGGAGGGAAGATTGTAGAGCTGACGAATGAAGAACTTGGGTTTGCCTATCGAGAGTCTGCCATTAAACACTCGGACGATATCGTCCTTGCGGCGACGTTTGAGCTTCAGGAAACCGAAGCCGATGAGCTCAAATCACAGCTCGATCACTACCTCATGGAGCGTAAGCGTTCACAGCCTTTTGATGCGGGTTCCGCCGGCTGCATGTTTAAAAACTATGACATCAAAGACGATGAGGAACTGCAACGAATCAGTGAAAAAGTCGATTTACCTCTAGAGATGAGCAAGAGCCGGCGGTTATCCGCCGGCTGGCTCATCGACCAGCTCGACCTAAAAGGAAAACAAATTGGTGGTGCGAAGATCAGTGAGGTGCATGGAAATTTCTTGGTGAATCCCGGTGAGGCAACCGCCGATCATGTGGTTCAACTGATCGCATTTGTTAAGACCCGCGCTCGAGATGAATATGGTATTCTGTTAGAGGAGGAAGTTAAGCTCGTAGGCTTCTAGAAGTAATAAAACGACTATGCGCATTGTCTCAATCAAGGGAACAAACATGGCTCTCACGGATGCTATTAAGTCACGTATTGAATCCAAGTCCGTTGCGCTCGGTAAACTTACAAAAGATTTTGATCCGGCGTCTGAATTGCGTGTTGAGGTAGGAAAGTCAACCAAACATCATGCCAAGGGCCCTTACTTTCGCGCAGAGTTTCAGATTACCGTTCCTGGGAACGACCTGCGTGCGGTTGTAGAAGAAGAAAATCTCTACCACGCCATCGGTCAGGCACGAGACCAAGTACGGCGCCAGCTCAAAGATTATAAGAACAAACTCAAGGATCGTACCCAGCGAGGGGTGCGGCCTGGGAAGGAATAGAATTTGAAACGCACGACCTCTCGAGTCGTGCGTTCGTGTTTCCAGCCTGCGTTGTGGCTGGTTAGGCGTGCTCTGCGGCACGCAGTTGCGTCCTGTCGAGACTCGAGACCTCCTGCAGTGCTTCCTGCTTCTGGGCCCGATCAGCCTCCATGGACTGCATCAGACGTTCGAAGTCTTCGGAAACGTCGGGCAGGTCGCCATCGACCGCAGACAGGAGCAGTGCCTCCACCGTACCTAGGAAGCCCAGGCACTCCATCAGCCGGTTTTGGAGTTCCGCTCTGATCCCTCTCAGTGACCCGCGTGCGCGCAACTGACGATCTGCGTGAATTCCGGGGGCAGTTGATTGGATGATCTTGCTGATGCGGTCGATTCGGCCGTCTACGAGCTTGATTCGCTGTTCAAGATCCGGAAGGGTGACGGTAACCACCTTGTGGACTTGTGCCCGGGTGGGGTTGTGCCTGGGGAGCAGTCGGTTGATGTCCTTGTACTGCTTGAGCACAGCCTGGTCGCTGTACTTCAGTCCCTGAAGATGGCAGTACAGCTTTTCCAGGACCCCTTTCGAAACCGTTGTGAGGACCACGAGCGTCCCGAGCAACGTGAGGATCTGGGCGAAGAGCATAGCCCAGGAGTGCGTTGAGATTCCGTGCCAGATTGTACTGATGATCCAGATCAGGACCAAAGGCACAAAACTCACGACGTCCCGGTCACTCCACGTATTCTTGCCAGAGCTGGCTTTGGAAGCGGTGAAGTACATGGCGCCGGTGAGAAGGCCACCAGCAACGAGCCATGCGATTGAAGTCATAGACCTCTCCTTGGAAGTGACTCTCATGCAAGAATAAACGTACCCCTATGGCACGTTCCTCTCAGCATGAAACGTCTGAGAATAGCTCAGAATGACTGTTTTGTCATCCCTTTCCCTTGCCATTTGTGCTGAAAAAAGCGATAATCACGGCCGTATGAGTAAAGTTTTAAAAGTGCTTTTTGGCGATCCGAATAAGAAAATGCTTGCTGAGCTTGGAAAGGATGTTGCGCGCGTAAATGCGTTTGAAACAGAGATTCAAGCGCTGAGTGATGAGAAGCTCAAGGCAAAAACAGACGAATTCAAAGAGCGTCTTGATCATGGAGAGACGATCGATGATTTTATGCACGAGGCATTTGCTGTTGTGCGTGAGGTGGCGAAGCGCACCATGGGTCAGCGACATTATGATGTGCAGCTCATTGGTGGATTCGCCCTGCATCGAGGGCAGATTGCTGAGATGCGTACGGGTGAGGGGAAGACACTTACTTCCACGCTTGCGCTGTATACGAACGCGCTTACAGGAAAGGGATGTCATTTGGTGACGGTGAACGATTATCTAGCCCGTCGTGACTGTGTGTGGATGGGGCAGATCTTTCACTTTCTTGGCATGAGTGTCTCCTGTATTCAGCAACAAGAAAGTTTTCTCTATGACCCCGCCTACAAGTTGGGTGAACAGACCCTAGCGGAGGAAGTGGCCGATCAAGAACGAGACATGACCGGGTCGTTTGAAATCAAAGAAGATTTTTTACGTCCGTGTTCACGTCAGGAGGCGTACGAGGCAGATATTACCTACGGAACCAACAACCAATTCGGGTTTGACTACCTGCGTGACAACATGGCTCCAACGCTTGATCGTACGGTCATGCGTGAGCTGAACTTTGCGATCATCGACGAAATCGATTCCATTTTGATTGACGAGGCACGCACACCACTGATTATTTCCGCACCCGCAGAGAAGTCCAACGATCTGTATGTGCGATTTGCTCAGATCATTTCAACGCTGAAGGAACACGTCCACTTCAACGTCGATGAGAAGATGCGTGCGTCTACACTCACGGATGAAGGGATCGAGGCGATTGAGCGAGCGCTTCAGATCGAAAATCTTTATGCGGTGGAACAGGGGGCGTATCAGCGCTATGCAGACACAGCGCTTCGAGCCAAAGCGAACTACCAGCGTGATGTGCACTATGTGGTCAAGGATGGGGAAGTCATGATTGTGGATGAATTTACCGGCCGCCTGATGCCAGGCCGACGTTTTTCAGAAGGAATACACCAAGCGATTGAGGCAAAGGAGGGTGTTGAAATTAAACGAGAGAGTCAGACACTTGCAACGATCACATTCCAGAATCTTTTCCGCATGTACAGCAAGTTGTCTGGTATGACAGGAACGGCAGCGACAGAGGCAGAAGAGTTTGCAAAGATTTATAATCTTGAAGTGGTGGAGATTCCAACGAACAAACCTATTGCACGAACAGATCTTGTTGATCAGATTTTTAAAAGCGAGAAAGGCAAGTACACAGCTCTTGTGACACACGTGAAAAATATCCAGGAAAAGGGACAGCCTGTGCTCGTGGGTACAGCCTCTGTTGAAAAGAACGAGCTCGTGCACATGCTGTTCACACAGGCAGGGATTCCGCACGAGGTGTTGAACGCAAAGAATCATGCACGTGAAGCCGAAATTATTGCACAGGCCGGACGTGTGGGGGCTGTGACAGTCGCAACCAACATGGCTGGTCGTGGTGTGGATATTAAGCTCGGTGGAAATCCAGGATCAAAAGAAGATGAGCAGCGTGTGGTTGAGCTCGGTGGGCTCTTCGTTATCGGTACGGAACGTCATGATTCCCGCCGTATTGATAACCAGCTCCGTGGACGTTCTGGTCGACAAGGAGATCCGGGTACCACGCAGTTTCTCCTTTCCATGGAAGATGGCCTCATGCGTATCTTTGGTTCAGACCGTGCGAAGGGCATGATGGATCGGCTGGGCATTCCAGATGAGATGCCAATCGAGAACAAAATGATTACAGGGTCTATTGAAAAAGCTCAGGCACGTGTTGAGGGACATCATTTTGATTCGCGCAAACACTTACTTGAGTATGATGACGTCCTAAACAAGCACCGTGAAGTGATCTACGCCCGTCGTAAAGAGGTTCTTGAGACATTTGACAAGGAACCAGAAAAGTTGCGTGAGCGTGTGTTGGATATTGTGGAAAGCGAGGTTGAGCAGGTGGTCTTGTTTCACGCCACCCCCGAGGAGGGGCCAGCGAAGGATGACACCTCAACGAATCACGGTTGGAATGTTAAGGAAATCGTTGAAACGGTTGCGACGATTATCCCACTCAAGGATGAACACAAGACCTCCCTCATGACCATCGGTCTTGAAGCCGCAAGAAACAAAGAAGACGTGGCCGCAGGTCAAACAAAAATTATAGAAAAGATCATGGAGCTCCTTGGAGTCGCCTACGATCGACTCGATGAAATTTTTGAAGATCCAAAGGATATCCATAACATCGAGCGGGGAGTCATCCTTCGATCCATTGACATGCTCTGGATCGATCACTTAGAAGCCATGCGCGCTTTGCGTACAGGGATCGGGCTTCAGGGCTATGGTCAACGTGATCCACTCATTGAATACAAACGAGAAGGATTCAACATGTTCCAATCCCTTCTCGGAGCTATTAATCACGAAGTGACTTACACCTTCTTCAAGTACGCCAAGCACGCCGTGGACATGAAGGTGCAACAAGAACTAAATCAGTCGCTCTTGAACCGCGCTGGCATTACTCTCAGAGGAGCAGCAAAAACCATGGGGAATGCATCAGAGCAACGCCAAGGAGGAGCACAAACATCATCCACAGAAAAAGTCGGCCGCAACGAATTGTGTCCCTGTGGGTCAGGAAAGAAGTACAAGAAGTGCCATGGGGTATAGAAGCCGATCCAACTACGATTATGAAAAAAGGGATTGACTACATTGGAGTAAACTGTTGCTTTGTTTGCCATGATGGGCAGGGGAGGATTCTACTGCATAAGCGATCAGTGAACTGCCGTGATGAACAAGGGTGTTGGGATTCTGGGGCGGGGGCGCTTGAGCATGGGGAAACATTTGAAGAGGGCGTGCGTCGAGAGGTGAGGGAAGAGTATGGCGTGGAACCGATGTCTGTGACGTATGTGCGCACACGCAACCTCATTCGTCCGCATGCGGACGGTCGTTCACATTGGGTCGTGAATCTCCATCTTGTGGAAGTTGATCCGGAGCAGGTATCCATAGGGGAACCTGACAAGATGGATGAGATTGGTTGGTTTGATATCGATCATCTCCCACAACCACTCCATTCGGCGTTCATCGATGATTTAAGTCAGATCAAGCACCTCTTAGTGAGGACGACGTTCGATCAGGATTAGTGAATATACATGTTGCTCAGACCAGTCGATAAAAAAAGCCTCATTCTTTGGATCATTCTCTCACTTCTTGCTGTTCTCGCAGCTTGGTATCTTCTTGATGCTGAGCCGATTATCTTGGGTCTGATTGGGGTGAATGTGGGAACAATGATCGCCATGCTGATCGATAAGATTCAAGCGTCGCATGGCGCTCGCCGGCTCTCTGAACGTTCACTCTACCTGATGACGTTTCTTGGAGGATCGATCGGAATGCTCGTTTCCATCTGGCTGTTTCGACACAAGAGCAGAAAGTCATCGTTTCAGTTTGTGGTGGGGGTGTTGGTGATTCTACAATTAGCGCTTCTTCTTTGGCTGTTTGAGACAGATGTCATCGCAGTCCTGTCTCTATAAATCCCTGATATGATTCAGGGTTTTTGTATCAGAAAACCCCTTGCATAAGGGGTTTAGATAAAGGCAACCTGTCCAACGATGCCGTCGGAGATCGCCCCTATATTGCGTGTGCGCTGTCGAAGTTCAGCTACGAGTAGGTCGTGCACTTCATTTGTGACCGCAATGATTCCCGCACGAGTGACCAAGGACTCTTGTTCCGCTTCAAGTCGATAGTTAATGCGACCGTGTGAAGTGCTGACCGTGATAACGCGTTTGGTGACTTGGACCAGCGCCCCATGCTTATGGGCCGTATCAAGCTGGCACAGGCCGAAGTCCTCATGTGGGTCTTGTTCCCAGACGGCGATAGACGATGTATGGAACAGCTGGCTTAGGAGCGGGTTGGACGTAGATGGAGCGTCCGTGCCCGCTATGAGAAGTTCGGTTCGTCTGCGCGTATCAATCAACACGCCTAGACCTACATGTGCGAAGGCACAGCTGACAGCCGGAGTTGTCAGGAGGGGTTCATTGAGGCTTTTGACGTTGAGGCCGTGCAGGCGAACACGATCAGGGGAGGGGCGAACCTGCACGAGCCACCAGGTATTTGGCAGCTCAGGGTGGATAATGATCTCGAGCTGGATCCCGAAGCGGATGCCACAGGCGTTGACGGCTCCCCAGAGTTCCTGTGCCAGTTCTCCAAGGGGAAGCTGTATGCAACTTCCTTCAAACAGCTGGCCATGACAGGGATCAAGGAGTGGAAGTCCTGTCTCTGGATCATACACCTCATGTCTTCCCTCGTGATCCCATGTGGCGGAGGTGAACCAGGTCGTGCCGTCGGGTTGCTTACTCGATCTCCCCGTGGACAGGCGAATCACGTGACGATTGAGGATGGGACTCCAAACAATGTCTACGACGATCCCGATACCTTCCGAGAATTGCTGCACAACAACTGGGAACCGTCGTCGTGAGATTTCCCGCGCATGCGAGAGAATCTTGTCAGGCGTTTCGACGGTACGTGAACCGTGTACACCGCTTTGACCACTCAGCCAATCTTCGTTGAGGGTTGAACTCCGAACCTTCACCTTGTTTCCATACTGCGCACACCACGTTTTGATGCGCTCTGTGTCACCGTGTCGTTGATCTGCCACAGAGATGTGCATCCAAGGAGGGACGCAGATGTGCCTGCTCTTGGAGGCGATCCTGTCGCAGAATTCAAGGCCAAGAGCCTTACCTCCTCCTGAATGCAACAGGGTGATCAGAGGGGAGATCGACTGTTGTTCGGTCAGCTCCCTTGGGAGCTGCTGCATGACGTGATCTGGAGCGTAAAGGTTGTATCTCCACGCATCTGCCAGAAAAGTTGTCATCTGTGCTCCTTCGGGAAGAAACCCATCTCACATCTGTCTCGGGGATCTGTCAAGATTGTCCACTTGCGAGGAAGGGGGGAATTGCTTACACTAGGGCCGATTTTCAACTATTTACTGATGTTTAGTTATGCAGACTTGGAACGTGAAAAAGAAACAGCAGAAGATAAAGGCGCACAGACCCTGGGGAACACGTGTTCTCGCGGTCGTCATGTTGGTCGCCACCTTGTCCGTGGGAGTCTATGATTTCCCAAAGATTTGGAACCAAGGGGCGGCTGTTGTCGAGGCGAAAACGGGCTGGCTACCACCAACACTCGAAGAGAAAGGGTTTCATCTCGGTCTCGACTTGCAGGGAGGCACACACCTTATCTATGAGGCTGACATGAGCCAAATCTCGGATGAGGATCGTGTGGAAGCCCTTGAAGGGGTCCGTGACGTGATTGAGAGGCGTGTGAATGCTTTTGGTGTTTCTGAACCAGTTGTACAAACGACAACAACAGGTGGAACCTATCGAATCATCATCGAGCTGGCTGGGGTCTTGGATGTAAACGAAGCCATTAGTTTGATTGGCGAAACACCCGTCCTTGAGTTCAAGGAGCCCGGTGATGAACTGCAACGTGAACCAACAGAAGAAGAGTTGGCGCAGTTAAACGAAGCGAATGCCACAGAGCGTGCTGCTGCAACCGTTGTGTTGAATCGTGCACTCTCTGGAGAAGATTTTGAGTCCTTAGTGCAGGAGTTCAGTATTGATCCTAACATCGCTTCTACAGGCGGAATCATCGAGAACATCACAGGTGATTCGTATTACTCTGAGTATGCGATTTTTATTAAGGATCGTGGAATGTATGAGGGGCAGGTGAACTACAACTTGATTGAAAATGAAGATGGTATCAGCATCTTTAAGTATCTTGATTCCTCTGAGTCAGAAGAGATGCTCCTCCGTCACATCTTAATTTGTTACGAAGGGACGACAGGGTGTGACAGCACCATTCCAGAGATTGAAGCCAATCTTCAGATCAACGCTATTCGTGAAGAAGCCACGGCAGAGAATTTTGCTGATATGGCTGCTCAATATTCAACCGGCCCATCTGCACCACAGGGTGGATCACTTGGATGGGGAACCATTGATAGCTATGTGCCAGGTTTCAACACCGCAGCAGCGGCGCTTGCGATCGGAGAGATTTCTCAACCTATTCTAACGGAATTTGGGTATCATCTGATTCTCAAAGAAGATCAGCGCACCACAACGAGCTACACCATCCAGCGTGTCCTCATGGCATTCACAGAGATTTACGACATCGTGCCTGAAAGTTCACCTTGGACGAATACAGAACTGTCAGGAAAGTATCTTGAGAGTGCGGTTGTGGAGTTTGATTACAACACAGGGGTACCGTACGTGACACTGAACTTCAACGACGAAGGTGGGGATTTGTTTGCAGCGTTGACCGAAGAACATATCGGTGAGCCGATCGCGATCTTTCTCGATGGTGAGGCGATTTCAACACCTGTTGTACAAACGGCAATTTATGGAGGGGATGCGGTGATCACAGGCGACTTCACGCTTGAAGAGGCAAAGTTGCTCGCTCAACGTTTGAATGCTGGAGCACTTCCTGTTCCTGTGAACCTCCTCTCACAACAGACGGTTGGTCCAACACTCGGAGCGATCTCTCTTGAAAAATCAATAAGTGCGGGTCTCTTTGGCTTCTTGCTCGTTGCCCTCTACATGTTGCTTCTGTATCGGCTTCCTGGTGCGATTGCGGTTGTTGCTCTCTTCATGTTTACCTTCCTCAACCTTGCCGCCTATCGTGTCTTTGGTGTCACAATCACTCTTGCGGGAATCGCAGGGTTTGTGCTTTCCCTTGGAATCGCCGTAGATGCAAATGTCCTGATTATTGAACGTTTGAAGGAAGAACTGAAATCTGGACGTGACTATGCCTCCGCCATTGATGAAGCGTTTGCTCGTGCATGGTCGGCCATTCGAGATGGAAACTTTACAACGTTGATTGCAGCCGGAGTGTTGTACTGGTTTAGTTCAAGCTTCATCCGTGGGTTTGCGCTCACACTTTCTATCGGTGTGATTCTCAGTATGTTTACTGCCATTACCGTCACACGTGTCTATCTAAAATCTGTGGTCGAGTGGAAGAAGATTCGTAAGAACGCACTTTTTGGTGTGAAGAATAAGTAGTATGAAGATTATTGAAAATCGAAACTGGTGGTTCGGGCTTTCTGCCACCCTTGTTGCTCTAAGCGTTATCGCCATTGTGACGCTTGGACTCAAACTAGGAATCGACTTTACAGGAGGAAGCCTGCTTGAAGTGGAGTTTACAAACGATGTGTCCGTGGATGATGTGAGATCCGTTGCCTCAGCGTCTGGGTTTGCAGACATAAGTATTCAGACGACAGGAGATCAAGGGGTGCTCATCCGCACACAGAACTTAAGTGAAGAGGAACACCAAGCGCTCCTGAGTGCTCTTGAGACAGCGGTGGGAGAACTCGACGAACTCCGCTTTGACTCCATTGGTCCTGTTATTGGAGACGAACTTCGACGCACTGCGCTTTGGGGTGTTGCGCTCACGCTTCTTCTCATTGCGCTCTATATCGCTTGGGCCTTTCGAAAAGTTGCTGAACCGGTTGCTTCTTGGAAGTACGGTCTCCTCACTATCATTGCGGCGTTCCATGACGTCTTGATCACGGTTGGAGCCTTTGCAGTTTTGGGTCACTTCTTTGGCTGGGAAATTGGAACAGCGTTTGTGGCTGCGATTCTTACCATTTTGGGATATTCGATCAACGACACGGTTGTGGTCTTTGATCGAACACGTGAAAACTTGGCGAATCGTGTTCGTGATACCTTCGAAGAGACGATTGAGGTGAGTATTCACCAGACCTTCATGCGCTCACTCAACACATCCATTACAACCCTTCTGGCCCTCGTAGCCATCTTCCTCTTTGGAGGGGATAGCACCAAGCCATTTGCCCTTGCACTTATCATCGGAATAGCTGTGGGAACCTACTCCTCTCTGTTCCTTGCAAGCCCACTTCTCGTTCAGTGGGAGAAACTAAAAAAATAGTACACAGAAGACTGGGTTCTTACCCAGTTTTTTGGTATACTTTTTTTGTAAATTCATGTCTATGCTTTCTCTGCTTGCGATTCCGATCGTCGGAGAGGCTACGCAAGCGACCTCACGAGCGACCTCTTATTTTTCGCAACCTATCGATGCGATTCTTTTTGATATTTTGGTTTGGTTTGGTTGGATCCCGATTATCTGGGTTATTATTTGGGGATTGGTTGAAGTTTGGTTGAATTATAAACGTGGTGAGTATTCAAGCCATCTCAAGTTCGTACTTCTTGGGATTGATGTTCCAGCGATTACAGAGCAAACACCAAAAGCCCTCGAGAACCTTTTCGCGACACTCTACTCGGCTAAGTCAACTATTACCTGGAAAGAAAAATGGATTTATGGAAAATTGCATCCTGTTTTTTCTTTCGAAATCATTTCGACACAGGGGTATATTTCATTTTTGATTCGTACACAAACGCGTTTTCGTGATGTGGTAGAAGCAGGAATTTATGCGCATTATCCTGAGGCTGAAATTGCAGAGGTGGAGGACTACGCACAGGAGATTCCTAGTGAATTCCCAAACGACACACATGAGATGTGGGGTGCAGAGCTGATTTTGGATAACCATTTCATGCACCCCATTCGTACCTACATAGATTTTGAAGATCGGATGACTCAGGAAATTAAGGATCCTCTTGGGTATACGCTTGAGCAACTTGCAAAAATGAAACCCGGGGAACATTTCTGGATTCAAATCCTCATTCAACCCTCCAGTAATGATTGGCAGAAAGAAGGGGTGAAACGCGCGAAAGAAATCTGGGGAGGTGCGCCTCCAGCGAAGAAGAGTATGATTACGAGCGCTGCAGAGTCGGCACTTTCATGGCCAAGTGGGTTGTTAGCCGAACTCGCCGGTGTTGATTTAAGTGGATTGCTTTTCGGTGAGGGAGGGGCAGCAGAAGAGGATCAATGGAAAGCATTTAAGATCACACTTCCAGAGAAGGAGGAGGCTGAGCGTGTACTTCTGAAATCGTCAAAGGTTGGGTTTGGGGCAAAGATTCGTATTCTTTACTCTGCAAAAAAGAATGCCTTTGTGAAGGTTGAGCGCACAGCAATGGTGAAGGGTATTTTGAATCAATATGCGCACCTCAACTCAAATAAGTTCACGCTCTATCTCCCACAGGTGCCAAAGGATGATTACTTTTGGATGCGCTGGTCCTACACGAAGCGTCAACGCACACTCATGAAGGGGTATAAAAATCGTAGCTGGGGCATTGGAGCCACGCCGATGTGGTTGAATGCAGAGGAACTCGCAACGCTGTGGCATTTTCCAGCGATTGGAATCAAAGCACCGTTGGTGCGCAAGGCAGAGGCGAAGAGAGCAGAACCTCCTGTTGGACTTCCGATTACCGATTTAGAAAATACGCTGCCGGGATATGACCCTATTTCGCTTGGAAGGATGGATAGAGATTTCCCAGCCGGACTTCCTGGGGCCATGGCTGTTTCTGATGCGCCTACAAGCCCACCTCCAATAGGGCTCCCAACAGGACTCGAATTGGAGGAACCTCTCTATGAGGCAATGCCGCATCCACTTGCACCAACAGGAATAGAACGTGAGGGGGAGGTATTGGAGACACAAACAATCAGAGACTCGGAATCCTCTCCAGTGTCTGAGGAACCGGATCCCTATCTTGAACCAGAAGTATTGCCCCAGGTAACGGCTCCAACACAAGCACCTGAACCTGATCAGGAATCTCCTCGCGGAGTTCCTCCGAATTTGCCGATATGAGTTACAACCACGACCATGAAAATGAAGTGTCCTACTTCGCCAAGACCAACTTCCGAAATGCCATGACGAAGTTTGGGATCAAAACAGATGATCGAAGAAGACATGTCTACGTCATCGGAAAGACGGGTATGGGTAAAACCACCCTGATGGAGAATTTTATTTTATCCGATATCTATGCAGGGCATGGGTGTTGTTACGTGGATCCGCATGGAGATACCGCAGAGAAACTTATTAATTACATCCCAAGTTGGCGACTAAACGATGTCGTGTATTTCAACCCAGCTGATCTTGATTTCCCTGTCGGGTTTAACATTCTTGAGGCCGTGAGTGAACGCCATAAACATCTTGTTGCCTCAGGAATGATGGGCGTGTTTGCAAAGATTTGGGAAGGGATGTGGTCTGCTCGAATGGAATACATTTTGAACAACACCATCTTGGCCTTGCTCGACAACCCTGGGCAGACTCTGCTTGGAATTAACCGCATGATGTCTGATGCGGAGTTTCGTAAGCGCATGGTGGGGAATGTTAAGGATCCGGTGGTGAAACAGTTTTGGGTAAAAGAATTTGCAAGCTGGACAGAGAAATATGCCACAGAGGCGACAGCCGCCATTCAAAACAAAATTGGGCAGTTCCTTTCTGCAGCCGTCATCCGTAACGTGGTGGCACAGGTGAAGTCGACGATTGACGTGCGTGGCATCATGGACTCTGAGAAAATTTTCATCATTAACCTCTCCAAGGGACGTATTGGTGAAGATAACTCACGTCTTTTGGGTGGTCTGTTGATCACAAAGATTCAGCTTGCCGCCATGGAGCGTGTGGACATGGCAGAGGAGACTCGAAAAGATTTCTATCTCTATGTTGACGAGTTTCAAAACTTTGCCGTGGAATCATTCGCAGGCATTTTGTCCGAGGCTCGTAAGTATCGTCTCTGTTTAACCATGGCTCACCAATACATCGCTCAGCTCACTGAGCCTGTGCGGGACGCAGTCTTTGGTAACGTTGGTACGATTATTTCCTTCCGGGTGGGTTCACCTGATGCTATTTTTATGGAGCAAGAGTTTGCTCCACGATTCCTTCCGGAGGACATTATCAATCTCCCTAAGTTCAATATCTATCTTAAGTTATTGATTGACGGTGTGACCTCACAACCGTTCTCCGCAGCCACGCTTCCGCCTATTGCGCAAGTGACGGGATCAGAAGAAAAAGTGATCAAGATTTCTCGTGAGCGTTATGCACAACCACGTGCCGTGATTGAAGAGAAAATTCTGGAGTGGAGTGGAATGGGAGACATGGATACGGAGGAAATGTATAAGGAGGCGGAAGTGAAGAAGCAGGCGGCAAAGCAGGGTGGAAAACCTCGACATGAATATAATTGTTCACGATGTGAGGCGCAGGTGATTCTTCCTGTGGAGCTTGATCGGTCACGCCCAATCTATTGTGATGACTGCATTAAGATTGTTCGAGAAGAGCGCAAGAGCGGAAAAAAAAGCAGTGGAAAACCGCCAGTAAAGAAGGTGGAAACAAAGTCTCTCCCACCAAAGCCCTCTGAGGGAGAGTCTGTAGAGCAACTTCCAGACGAACCATCAATCAGTTTAAGTGCGTTAAAAAAAGAGGATCCCAAGAAAGGGGAGGTAAAAGAGAAGGAACCGGAGAAGGAACCGGAGAAGGAAAAACCTAATGCTGTTGAAGAGCCTGTCCGTATAAGTGAACCCAAGGTTGAGAACAAGATTTTGCCAAAAGCACCATCTCCGATCGAAGTGAAATCAAAACCTGTTGAACAGAAAAAAATCGAGCGACGAGATGTGCGTTCAGTTGATCAAAAGGAAAAAAGAGAGTTCCAGAAGCAGGAAGTACCGTCATCTAACCTCAATACGTCAGACGGACAAGATCCATCTAAACGAAAACGGAAACGCCGAAAGAAGAAGAGGGAAGGTGCACAGCAGACACCTCGTGACCGTCAAGAGGCACCAAGGTCAGAGGAGAGGAAGGATCCACGTCCTGTGATTCGACCACCAAGAAAAGAAGAATCTGCTCAAAAACCAATGACCTCCCAAAAACAGGAACCGATCCCCGCTCAATCACCTCCACCAGTTCAGGAAGCACCGACAACAGGCACGCTCAAGAAGGGGCAAAGTATTAAATTCGATTAAGCATGACGTTCACACAAGCCATTGTCCTTGGGCTCGTTCAAGGAATCACGGAATTTTTGCCGATTTCAAGTTCGGGGTTTCTTATTCTTATCCCCGAATTTTTTGGTTGGGATGTACAGGATCTGACCTTTGATGCCCTCCTGCACCTTGCGACCCTTGCCGCAGTTGTCTTTGCCCTGTGGCCTGACGTGAAGGTGCTTAAACCATCAACGTCAAAACGTCTGTTTGCGTGGATCGTCCTTGCAACCATTCCCGTTCTCGCAGCTGGTTTTGTGATGGAGGAGGTGCTTCAGATTGAGATTCGTTCCATTCAAGTCGTTGGGTGGTCTTTTGTTCTTTGGGGGGCGGTTCTGTATCTTGTTGATCGTTTTGCAAAGGAGCAAGAGCCATCTGTTGAGAAGGTGGGGCTGCGTCGTGCCGTCTGGATCGGGTTGGCACAAGTGTTGGCACTCATTCCGGGAACGTCGAGATCAGGAATCACGATTACCGCAGGACTTGCGGGGGGGCTCACAAGGGAAGCGGCAACGAAGTTTTCTTTCTTACTTGGAATTCCAACGATTGCCGCAGCGGGGTTGTTGAAATTACTACAGGTCTTTGGGGGTTCATCTTCCATTGATCTTTTGCCTCAGCTTGTTGGGACGGTCACAGCTTTTGCGACAGCATTACTCACGATTAAAGTGCTTCTCGCATTCTTACAGAAACACAGTTTTGCTGAGCTTGCGATTTTCCGAGTCGTCCTAGGCATCCTTATTTTGATGTTATAAGCTGAGGCCCTATGGTGGACTACGAACTCAGAGATCCGATTCATAAGCGCATTGCCTTCAGTGAGTTTGAGCGAAGCGTGATTGATCATCCTTTTTTTCAACGGCTGAGGTTTATTAGCCAACTTGGGTTTTTGCAAGCGTACGTCTACCCAGGAGCCGTACATAATCGCTTTGCCCACTGTATTGGGGCCATGCATGTGGCCGGTAGGTTGTTTGGTCGAGTGATTTCGAGCTCAACACTTTTGACCCAAAAACTGACCAAAAAGGAAATCGAAGCACTTCGACAGCGCGTGAGAATTGCAGGGCTTCTGCATGATGTTGGTCACGGACCCTTTTCTCATGCCTCTGAGGCAGTGTTTCCTCGGCTCAAGGAGCTACCGCTCAACTGGGATTGGTGGTCAAAGAAAGAAAAGCGTCAGGCTGTTCATGAGGACTACAGCGTGCTCTTAGTTCAGACATTATCTGAAGAAGGTGTGTTCTCGCCCGAGTTCGCCCAAGATGTCTCTTCGCTCATCCATGCCTCTGTTCATCCTTCCCCCTGGCTTGAAACGGTTTCAAAACGCGCACCAGGACTTCGGTCGCTCTTGAAAGGACTTGTTTCCGGTGAGGTGGATTGTGATCGTATGGATTATCTCCTCCGAGACAGTTACTTCTGCGGGGTGGTCTATGGAGAGTACGACATCGACTGGCTGATCTCGTCGATGCATGTTGAGGAGCAAGAAGGGAAGCTTGTGTTTGGTATTTCAGAAAACGGAGTGCGTGCTTTTGAGGATCTGTTGCTTGCGAGGTATCACATGATTGACCAGGTTTATTTTCATAAAACAAAGGCTGGGTTCACACATCATCTTGAACAAGCAGTCCTTCAGAAGGAAATTGATCTTCAGATTCCAACCGACCCGTATGCGTATGTTGAGCTTCGTGACGGGGCGGTTATCGAAATGATGTTTGAGGCGGCTAAAGATAAACGCAATTACTGGTCACACAATCTCATGAATCGGATTACCGCCAGGCGGGTGCTTCGATTACAGGACACACAGGACGGTCGTCGGACACTGAAGGAACTCAAGGGGATGTGTGACGAAGCAGGGATCAAGTGGTTCACGCATGCCGCCGCAAATGAGCTCACTCGATTGAACAGTGTTTCTCGTAAGGACAATATTATCTTTGTGCGAAAGAAGGTGATTGGAGGCTACGAACTCGTGCCGATTTCAAAGTATTCTGACTTGCTCCAGAAGTACAACGAGAAGCTTCGATTCACCGATTTTTTTGTGCACGCTGAAGATCGAAAACGATTCGAGAAATTAGAGGCGTCTATAGATTAACAAAGAAACTGTCTCAGGACAGTTTCTTTGTTTCCTTGATTTTTACCTTTATTCCGCTATACTCTGCTCCTTATGGAAACCAAGGGCAAAGTCTTAATAGGAATGTCTGGAGGGGTGGACTCATCTGTGTCCGCAGCTCTTTTGGTTGAACAAGGGTATGAGGTGATTGGGGCGTTCATGAAAAATTGGTCTGGATCTGTCTGTGGGCCACGCAAGACAGATGAAGAAACCGTTGGGGATGCGTTTGAGGAATGTGGATGGAAAGAAGAACGACGGGATGCCGCACGTGTCGCTGCCAAGCTCGGGATTCCATTTGTGACGTTTGATTTTGAAGAGGATTATCGTCGTGATGTTGTGGAGTATCTCTTTCGTGAGTCAGAGGCAGGGCGGACACCGAACCCGGACATCATGTGCAATAAGTACATCAAGTTTGATCGGTTTGTGCGTGAGGCCGATCGACTCAAATGTGATTTCGTAGCAACGGGACACTATGCTCGCGTCGAGGACGGTCAGCTCTACACAGGTCTTGATGACAACAAAGATCAGAGTTACTTTCTGTGGGCCATGCCCCCCGAGGTTCTTCCGCGCGTATTATTTCCAATTGGTGAAATGAAGAAGCCCGACGTGCGCAGCAAGGCCACAGAGCTTGGATTAGACGTTGCCAACAAGAAGGACAGCACAGGCATCTGTTTCGTTGGGGAAGTGGACATGCGTAAGTTTTTACAGGAGCGACTTCCGAAGACCCCAGGCTCGATTGTGACGGTTGAGGGGGAAGTCATTGGTGAGCACGAGGGACTTGCATTTTATACCATTGGGCAACGTCATGGACTGGCCGTTGGTGGTGGCCCTCCTCGGTATATCGTAGAGAAACGGCTTGAGACAAACGAACTCGTCGTTGCGAGTAATCACCACCCAGCCCTGTTTAACGATCGCCTCACAGCACGTCAGCTCAACTGGTTTAGTGAACCGACCGCTCCGCACACGTGCGAGGCGCGCATCCGTTATCGCCAGAAGTCACAAACATGCACGATAGAATCGATTGAAAACGGAGTCGTCTCGGTCGCATTTAAAGAACCTCAACGAGCCATCACACCAGGACAGTCCATTGTCTTCTATGATGAGGACCACGTACTCGGCGGAGGGATCATCGACTAAAGTCAAATCAAAGTGTGGACAATCAGAAAACCCGCGCGTTTCGCGGGTTTTTACGTTGCGTGTGTGGCTCGGGCACGCTCGATGAGTTCCACGAGCGGCTGGAGACTGTCCGAGACGAGGATGGCTGTGAGGCGATCCCACATGACCCCGATGCCGTTGGTGCGGAAGCCTGCAAGTTTCTTGTCTGCCTCTGCCCTCGGCACGATGAGAATGTTGAATCCTCTCGGGTGCATCATGTGCACGTCCACGACCGAGTCACCGACCACGAGGAGTTGGTCCTCTGCTACACCAGTGATCTGACGAAAGCGATCGGCAGCGAATTGCTTGGTCTCACTGACCACGAGGTTGATGTGGCAGCCGGAGACGACACCCTCCTCATTGAACTTCAGTCGCAAGGCTGCCACGGCCGTGTCCACGACCTGCAGATTCTGGAGCCAGGAGAGGATGACCTGCTCAACACCGAAGCTGATGACGACCCGTGGATCGACGAGCTCCAGGAGATCGCAGGCTCCTTCGCGCTGTGGAAGTGCCAACCAGACATCCTCGATGTCCCTTCTGGTCAGGCCGGCCTGCCGGTAGAGCGAGATCGTCTCGGCGATCCAGGCTCCTTCGGCAACCTTCTGGTTGCCTTCGTGCAGATCCGAATGGAACCAATCGGGATCCAGCACGCTTGCGGGCAGGTTACCGATCTTGTGCAAGTGGGACCAGTACCAGTCACGGTTCTGACTGCCCAGCTCTCTGAGCACTTCTGGCATGAGATCATCGATGGCACGCCATTGGCTGCCGGTGGTCAGGGTGCCGTCGAAGTCGAAGGCACCTGCGGTGATCCTTGCGGCCCGGCGCATGAGTTCGTCCTCAGGGACGAGTGAGATCAGACAGTCCGACGACGTGCCTTCGAGAAGGACGATGGCGTCCTCGAGCTTTGGTGTGACGTGAATGTGCACTAGGAACCTCCAGACGTTGAACTTAACAGAAGAAACGATGAGCGTCAAAAACACCCGCTGAGCGGGTGTGGACTATTGGATCATCTGTTCGACCCATACGTAGAACGGGCGAGTGGATTCAGAGTCGAGTGTTGGATCAATCCGCTCATACGAAACGTCGTAACCCTCATGGACTCCTATCGGCACTGGGGTACTGAGGTATTCTCCTGTTTTTTTGATGTGTACTTGGATAGAGCCTTCAAGCGGAATGATATGGACCTCTTCTAAAAAATCATAGTTTACAAGCGTTGCTGTGCCGCCTGCGAGGGTACTCTCGCTTTGATTGGTCGTGATCCAAATTGGAGATCCAGATGAGGTGATCTGAATGCGACCCTTCTGAAGTCTGATGGTTGGTTCCCCGAGTGTGAGATCTTCGAGTTCCACTTGAGTTCTTCTGTCCAGAGCGAGTTGATACGCATCACCAAGTTGAACGAGTAGATATTCCTCTTGTGTTGAAATAATGATTCCACGCTTTAAGTCATCCCCAATTTCGTATGTGGATGATCCCTCGACGGCGGTTACCATAGCCTCAAGCGAAGGGGGAACATCAAAACGTTGCCAAATGAGCAGGCTGAAAATGATGACCACAAGAATAGATCCAAGCAGTTTAAACATGGTAGAATTGTAGCAGAGATTCTTAAAATGAAGTTATGCTGTATTTTTACTACGGTGAGGAGTGTCCACATTGTCACGACATGATGCCACTTGTGGATAAAATAATCGAGGAAGGAAAAAAGATTGAAAAACTAGAAACCTGGCACAATGACGTGAACGCAAAACAGCTAGAGACCGCTGATGGAGGAAAGTGCGGAGGGGTGCCATTTTTCCTCAACGATGAGTCCGGTGAATGGATCTGTGGCGCAACATCAGAGGAAACATTACAGAAGTGGGCAGCAGGAGAAAAACTTTCATAGTCTCTGGTGATCGAAAGAACTTCGGCAAACGAACTTATGAGATCGACCGTTTCTCACTGAGCCGACTCAAAGTTGTTTTCCTCAGTCTTTCTAAATACATTTATGACAAGACGATTGAGCCAATCATTACTCATTTTTTTAGCGGGGTTACTCCTCGTTGGGGTGGGTTGTCAAACCGTGGAGGTCTCAACGTTATCGGTAGAGGAAGCGGCCGCATCGCTTTCTCTTTCTGTTTACAATGAGATTGTTCTGAGGCCAACGGTCTTGGGTGTAGGAGGACAATTGGTGAACTGGCTCGGTGGGGAAGCGGATGAGCGCGTGCTTTCCGTGACATCGTTTATGCCAAACGTCTCGGTTGGTCTTGAGTGGACGATCACGACAGATGTAGAGACTGAGGAATCTATTGCCGCACGAGAAGCGTACGAGGCTGAGTATGCAGAGACGCCCATTGGGGTCGAAATTCCCGAGGCACCTGAGCCTCGTTACGAAGAACGTGTTATCCGTGGATCGATTCAGTCCGAGTCACTGGCAGATGCGCATGTGGTGACCATTCCTGAGCTGTGGACAGAGGGAGATGGGGGGATTGTGGAAGATTCATCTCTCATTTGGTTTTCCGTTGAGCAGTATGATGAGCTTGTGAACACCAGGAAAACACATGTGAGCCTTGGATTATTTGATGAATCATTGTCAACGCTCGAGAATGTTTCTGACGATGCACAGGGTTACCTTGATGCCATAAACGCATTTATTGCTCCTCTGACAGGGGGAGGGGATGAAACAGAACCCACGGATGAAGAAGAAGTTTTAGAGGAGGAGAAAGACCTCACACAAATCGAAGCAAGTGGTGACTTTGGTCAGTACACACTCATGGTTGATGATGTGCGCACCACGGTACAAACCATCGAAGCAAAAAATAGTTTTGCGTCCTACACTATTCTCGCTAATAGAGACAACCCGCTGATCCTAGAAATTAAACTCACACCACTTGCAGAGGGGAGTCTTAAGGGGCTGAGCCCAACAAATTTAGCAGAAGGCTTCTCTGGCTACGAAGTCACTCAAATACACAAAACATCAGTCGAGTAGGTTGGGCTGTAGAAATGAGAAAAGCATCCCGTATGGATGCTTTATGACTGGTGTATGTTGGTCCGGTTCCAGAGCCAGATCATGATGCGCTCGTACCAGGCAAACGAGGCAGATGTCCAGATGGGCACCTGAGTACTTACGCGAAAGCCAGGGAGTCTCAGAGCGACATCACGGTAGAGCGTGATGGGCCACTCGGACTCATTCGAATAGAATTTGATAAACAACCCCATGGGCTGTTTATTCCCACGTGAAGTGCCACCTGACCAGAAGTGCCTGAAACGCACAACGGTCATTTCATGTCGGCTGACACGCCAATGACCAATGGCCTCGTAGACACTTCCCTGCGCTTCTCCTTCCGAACGTTTCTTCAATATCTTGTCTCGATCGCGGATCGTAACCTGGCCAATGTTCGGAGCATGTCCAGTGATCTTGTCGCCAGGTCGCTTCAGTTCAAGTTCGTAATTGGCTTCAATGGACGAATCAGGTAGTCCTTCCATCTGTGCACGAATGACAGAGATGGCATTCTGTTCGTCTTCACCCCATCCATTGCCGTTTTTGTCGTCGACGAAGGACCAGATGCATTCGAGAGCACTGAACAGTTCCTGTTGTTTCACGCCTTCCTCCAAAGGGTTGCGAGCTCCTGATCCTAGAGGATTGAACGCGTAGTGTCAATGCAAAAGAGACCCTTGGGACAGCCCCATTGGGATCTCTTTTTTCAGCTTATTCCTTATTCAAATCGTTGCATCCAGTGGGGGTCTACGTCTACGGTCATGTCGAGAAAGACCTTTGTTTGCATGACGAGCTCGAGCTCACGTCGGGTGGATTGGCCGATTTCCTTGATTCCTCGTCCTCCCTGGCCAATGATCATCCGTTTGTAACGTTCTTCTGTGGTGAAGATTGTTGCGGCAATGTAGATCGTGCCATTGTTCCGACGTTCCAGTTCCGTCACCTCCACGTGGATGGTGTAGGGAAGTTCTTGTCGCAGGCGGAGAAAGAGTTTTTCACGAATAAGTTCAGCAAGCCAAAATTTGTTTGGCATGTTGGTGAGTTGTCCTATCGGGTAATAGGCTTCACCCTCAGGCATGCGCTCAATGATGTGCTCGATGAGCCCTCCAACATGTGTTCCTTCGAGCGCTGAGACCTCGACCACATCATCAAAGTCCTCACCCATGTCTCGGTAAAAGTCGATAAATGGCTTTCGGGGAAGATCAATTTTGTTAATGACCAAGATCTTTGGTTGTTTCAGGTCTCGGATCATGCGTGCGACGGATTTTTCCTCATCCCCAATGTCCCGTGTTGGGTCGACAACATAGACAATGACGTCTACGTCATGCAGAGAAGCTTTCACGGCTTCAGAAAGTTTTTTTGAAAGGGTATCCTTGGCTCCTTTAAGAACCCCAGGGGTATCCACAAACACAATCTGTGCGCCGTCACGGTTTAAAATACCCTGGATGGGCATACGAGTTGTTTGTGGCTTGGGGGTGGTAATGGCGATCTTTGAACCGATAATCGTGTTCATGAGCGTGGATTTTCCCACATTCGATCGACCAATCATCACAACAAATCCTGATTTCATATGCGCTTTACAAGATGAGTAACCAACTCGACATGCGGGGTGTGAGGGAACAGGTCAACGGCCCGCATGGCTTCTACGTCATAGTACTTCACTAATTCTACCATCTCTCGAGCGAAATTTTTGTAGTTGCAAGAGACATAGACGATCTCTTGTGGTAAAGCGGTAATGACATCTGCAAGCGCCTTATCATGCATACCACTTCTTGGTGGGTCTAAGATCACCACGTCAGCGCCTAGAGATTTCCAGTCGAACTCCTCTGTCTTTGCGTCGTGGAAATCGACCGTAACTTGATTGAGTTCAGCATTCAGTTTTGCATCCTGAATCGCTTCAGGGACCATCTCAACCCCTGTGGTCTTTCGCGCGGACGCTGCAAGGGCAATTGAGAAAAAGCCAGAGCCACAGTAGAGGTCCAAGAGGTGCTTGTCAGAAAGATCTCCACAAAATTCCTCCACCGTTGCTAACAGTTCTTCTGCTCCATAGGAGTTTGTTTGAAAGAAGGCGTTTGGACTAATGCGATACAGGTGCCCCCCGATCGCTTCTTCAATGACCCCATCCCCAGTAATCGTTTCTAACCGATCCCCATAACTGACGTCGCTGACCGTGCTGTTCTCTGACCAGATAAGTGTGGTGCAGTTTGTCTGTTCGAAAAGATCCTTGAGCGCTGTTTTGAGAGCATTCACATCTTCTGGAACACTGGTGATGATGTTAATCATGCTTTCACCCTTTTTTGTGACACGAATAACCGCATAACGCAGAAGACCTGTGTGTGCCTTGCGATCGAAAAACGTCAGACCAGATGTTTTTGTCCAGTCTCGCACAAGGTGAAAGAGACGTTCGATTTCTTCATCGGCCAAAAAACAAGTGTGATCGTCAATGACTTTCCACCATTTTCCTTTTTGTCGCATGCCGACACGACCCTCAAAATCAATCACAAAATCCATTCGATTGCGGTAGTGCTCTTTTTTGGGTGAGGTCACAATTTCCTCACACACCAAGTCAAGTTTCTTGAGCGCAAAAGATCCGTTGATATCAGAGAGTTTCTGCTGTAATTGTTTTTCGTAGGGGATATGTGACCAACCGCATGAGCCACACATTTCTTTGTTTGGACAAAGTGATTTCATAACGCCCGAAGACTAGCTGAAAAGAGGGAAACATTCAAGGGAGGCGGTTGCTCAAGGGCGAGAGAAACGGTAAACTGAGGGGGTATGTTAACGGTTGTTATTCCGACAAAAAATGAAGAAGACTTTCTTCCAGTCTTGTTACAGTCTATTCAGAATCAAACACTGCAGCCACGGGAGGTGATCGTAGCCGATGCTGGTTCAACAGATAGAACACGTGAAATCGCCGAAGCATTTGAAGCACGTGTGGTGGAAGGAGGAGCTGTCGCTGTAGGAAGAAATAGGGGCGCCGAAGCTGCCTCCACAGACCTGTTATTGTTTCTTGATGCCGATGTTGAGTTGCGTGATCCTCAATTTTTAGAACGGGCTGTTGGAGAGATGCTTGAACGCAATTTAGGTTTGGCAACCTGCGATGTCTTTCCTCTTTCAGATGCGTTTGTCGATCACTTCATGCACAAGGCGTACAATACCTATGTGAGAGCTTGGGGATCTCTCTTTCCCCATGCACCAGGTTTCTGCATGCTTGTCCGTCGGGATCTCCATAATCAAATCAATGGGTTTGATGAAGGGGTGACATTTTGTGAGGACCATGACTACGCACGACGTTTTAACAAGATTGGTCAATTCGGTATTCTCAAGGAGACGAGAATTCCCGTCTCCATTCGTCGAATGGATCGGGATGGAAGAATGAAGATCGCAGTCAAGTATCTGATGGCTGAGGTTCACCTGGCACTTCTTGGCCCGATTCGACACAATAAGTTCAATTAC
>PFWU01000009.1 GCA_002791295.1 Candidatus Uhrbacteria bacterium CG_4_9_14_3_um_filter_50_9 | reverse complement strand
CACAAGGGCTACGCCGTTAAACGCACACGCCGGCTAAAGCCGGCGGTTTTTCCTCATAACGAGAAACCCGGCCATGCTTCGTAGCAATGGCCGGGCCGTCTCAGGGTTGCGTACCTCTTGGTTCCACGAACCCTGTGTCGTGGAGAGGTTGTGAGCGTGCCCGTTCTAGGATGGCAGCTCGGGAGAGGATGAGGTGGCGGAGGCCTAGAACCTCCGTTGGGGGTCAGAAGACGATCGTCTCGCCACCCACCCCCTCGTGCTCGAGGGTGACGGAGGCGGCGCCGTCGTTGACGACCAGGCTGTCCTGATACAGGTCGACGCGCACCTGGTCGTCCAGCTCGGTGCTGGCGCCCAGGGTGTCGATCATGACCGCGAACAGACCGTAGTCGCCCGCCTCGATCTGGTAGTCCAGGTCGAAGTCGACGAACAGCAGACCACCCATGTCGGACACTTCGGCCTCGTACACGTTGCCGTACCGGTCCATGCCCCAGATGTCCTGGGGCTGCCATCCGGTGTCGGCCTTGTCGGTCCAGACGACCAGGAAGCGGGCGGATTCGACGGTGAGGGCGCCGCACTCGGGGTCGTCGTTGTTGAACTGGAGCGCGATGGCCCGGAGCTCCTCGGAGGGCTCCTGGCTGCCGCTGGCGGCGCCCTGGGCATTCTCGACGGAGATGGTGTTGGCCATGATGGCCTCGCCCCCCTCCGCGGTCAGGACCTCGAACTCGCACTCGATCTCCTCACTCTCGACGACGTCGGTCTCGTCCTCCTGGGTGTCCTCGACGATCTCGCCGACCGTGTCCGTGCTCTCGCTCTGCTCGATCTCCTCCACCTGACCGATCTCGGTCTGGGTGGGGGTGGTCTCGCAGGCGGCGAGGGTCAGGGCGGCGAGGGTCAGGATGCTGATGGAACGCATGGTTGCTCCGATGCCCGACGAATGAACGTCAGGACTTGTTGGTGGGGGTGGATTCAACGCTTGAGTTCTCGCGTCATCCCGATGATTGGTCTAAACCAAGTTACGGCATGAAACGAGAAAAGCCAGTATCTAAGCTCATTCTAAACAGGGAGAATGAAACCAAATACCGGCTTTCATGTGCGCCACCCAATAAATGGGACTACGGATGGCTGTAGCTCTCTCCCCAGAAGTTTGAAGGATCATTTTTATGTTAAGACTATACCACTTTTTGACCGTTTTGTCAATAGTTTCTAACAACAAAAGGACTAATATTAGCAAAGAAACATAAACTTCTTTTTCTGATAACATATGGTCATATATGGACCACTCAGACCAAGAACCTGTTTTGAATAACTGGCTTCAATTTTTGGAAAGCGCAGGATTAATGACCGACACTGAACAAGTGAACTTTTTGTTTAACGGAGACTCAAGGTATGAAGAAGAGCGATTTATGGAATTAGGAGATGCTCTTCAACGTCTTTTCGATCAAGATCCAGATAGACTATTTGATGTAACGAATTGGGATTTTTTTGAGAAAACGGGTTTCACCACAGACCATCTTTATCATCTTGAAGGACAGTTACTTTCTAGCATGTGGGCACACAAACAGAAACACTTAAATCCAATGTTTGTACTGCGTTACACATCCGTCGGTGAACTACCAATGAAATCAGTACTTAATCTAATCACGGAGCGCAGTATTAAGATTAATCAAATAGATATTGTATTGGTAAGTAAGGAGTCGATTATACTCAATCTTGTCTGTGATTTGTCCGATATGAAAGTTCAAGGGGAGATTGTAGGTTTAGACATCCATCAATTTGTGAATAATGTACTACAAGACGAAAGCCTAGAGCGAAAATTGATTATTGAGATGTTTAAACATCAGATAGATGAAGTTGTTGAGTGGCGTCAACTTAGTCATATTTTGTACCGAGACTTTGAAGAGAACCCCAATCAGTACAAGAAACGCATCAAGTCCTTGTATCAAACTACCAACAAGAAAATGAGGGACTATTTCAAAATTGATCAGGACTATATAGACCGCAACAAATCTGGTCTGTTTAGAAAACTCTGATCCACAACTAGGTAAGTGCAGAAGACAAATATCTGCAATCACATGAACTAGACTAATAAGGTCTAGTTTTTATGTCTTTTGAAACTCAGCATATCGAATCTTTCAAAGACCTCTATCAGAAACGTTTTGGCAAAAAGCTTTCTGATCAAGAGGCTCTTGATAAAGCAACTCCATTGCTCGGCCTGATTCGAGCTGTATATCGACCAATAACACAGAAGCAGTCAGAACTTTGGGACTAATGATGTTCAGATTTTGTGTGTGAAAAAACGACTCACAAAACCTGCACACCATACAGACTCACTACACGGAATGATCACTAACAAGCTTTGACCCTGACAAGAGATTCAGGGGCTTGGAACAACGGCATTACTCCAAACAAGGAGATATTCCGGCAGTAGATCTGGTGGAAGCAGGATATGTGCACACATGTGACGACATGGGTGCCTGCGAGTCGACGCGCGCGTACATCTAATTCACTAAACCCATTTATGAAAGTCAGACTACCTTCAAAAGAAGAGAAGCTAAATCTCAGCACCAAGAAAGTAGCACTACCTCGCGATGCCTATACCCTGCTTCGTATTCAAAAAAAGAAACAAGGGATTAGCATGGCAAAAATTGTAACTAACCTAATCTATAGAACTTATGGCTCCTAACATTGTCACTCGCGAAACGCTCCTTATTCGCTTCCTGAGCGAATTACCACCGATGGCTCACAACGAGTTGAAACTAGCTGTAAACGCCTTTGTAACTAGCTTTGAGGCTAAGAGAGCATCGGTCTATGGCAGAGATGAGATGTACCAAACCTATCTCAAACTAGCCGATCAGATCCTGAATTATGCAATTAAGGAAGGTGAGATTCTCTACTAACGAAAAAACTGTTAAAATATCCAAGAAATAAGGATTATAATGGTAGAAAGGTTGGGCAGAAGTACAGCAAAAACACAGCAGATTTTGCCCATCTTTCTGACCTAGAATATATATGAAGAACAACCAAGATATTAATTACTTCATGTACTGCCGGAAGAGTTCAGAAGACAGTGCTCGTCAGGTTCAGTCGATCGAGAACCAAAAGGAAATCATGTCGAAACTTGCACATGACATGGGTTTAAACGTTGTCGATATCTTCACAGAGTCTCGTTCAGCAAAAGAACCAGGAAACAGGCCTCGCTTTGAAAAGATGCTTGAACGAATTAGAGACGGAGATGCAAACGGGATTCTTTGTTGGAAGATCGATCGACTTTCTCGTAATCCTGTTGATTCAGGGACGCTACAATGGATGCTTCAAAAACAAATCATCAAGTCAATTCAAACAATCGATCGCGAGTATCAGCCGGAGGATAACGCGCTGATACTCGCTGTCGAGTCAGGGGTGGCAAATCAGTACATTCTCGATCTTCGAAAATCCAGCATGAGGGGCACTCAACGGAAACTCCAACAAGGTTGGAGGCCAGGGGTAGCCCCTCTTGGCTATCTCAATGAGAAAGACGATCAAGGTTTAGGTATCGTCGTTCCTGACCCCGAGCGATATGATCTTGTTCGTAGACTATGGGATTTCATGCTTACTGGGAGTTATACTATTCCACAGCTTTTTTATATATCGTCAGACGAGTGGGGTTTAAGAACGCGCAAGATGAGAAGGCAGGGTGGCAAAGCTGTATCGTTAAGTGGCCTTCATCGAATCTTTACAAACGATTTTTACACGGGTTCGTTTACATATTCCGGAGAACTCTATGAGGGCAAGCATAAACCAATGATTTCCTTGAATGAGTTTGATCGCGTCCAACAGATACTTGGACGCAAGGGCAAACCACGTGCTCAAAGTCATAATTTTGCATTTACAGGCTTTATTCGGTGTGGGGAGTGCGGTTGCTCTATCACAGCCGAAAAGAAGACCAAGTACATCAAATCTACCGGCAAAACGAAAAGCTATGTTTACTATCGCTGCACTAAAAAGAGACGCGAGTTGCATTGCTCCCAGAGTACGTGTGTCCGAGAAGAAGAGCTGGAGACTCAGATGAGTACTGAGTTGAAAAAGATCACGATCCTACCTGAGTTTAGGGACTGGGCGCTTGAAGTGTTGGGTACTGAGCATAAGAAGGAGGTTGAGACCCGTTCAAAGCTCTACGAGAGCCAACAGAAGGCTCTGAGGGACGCTCAAGGACACTTGGATTCACTTACTGACATGCGGATAAAGAAATTGCTTACCGATGACGAATACCTGCTTAAGCGAGACCAGATCAAAGATGAGATAAAACGTCTCAAACACGAGGTCGTGGATACTGAATCTCGGGCAGAGCATTGGCTCGAGCTTACTGAACAGACATTTAACTTCGCTACGTACGCACGCGTCCATTTCAATGAGACAGAAGATCTGCAACTCAAAAAGCAGATTATGATGGCTCTTGGCTCGAACCCGACGATTCAGGACGGAAAACTTAGCATTGAGTTGTCTGAATGGCTTGTTCCAATCGCAGAAGGCTATCCAGCACTTGAAATGCAATTCCGAACGTTAGAACCGACGAAAAATGGCCAAGATAAAAGAAAAATGAACGCTATTGCTAGTGTTCATTCCTCTTGGCTCGGGGGGAGGGATTCGAACCCTCGACCCATTGGTTACACTTGATCCATCAGTTTCCTGACAGCGTGGACTATATCTTCATCCGTTCCAGTATGGCTGGACGAGGATGCGAGGCGCTTCCCCCAACTAACCGTTGGAGTACTCCGTAAAGGATAGTCTCTGAACCCTCCCACCACAGCTCCACTAGGAAGCAATGACAGGCTTGGCTGCTGATTACCATGTTGTTTCCAACGAAGGCTTCCAGCAATTCACCTCGTTTCATTCCAACGTTTCCGCTGGAAGCTGCGTAATGCCTGCGTGAACCTCAGCGTGACAGTTAGAACAAATCTGACAACGACCGCCGAGTTTTTCGACAGCTTTCTGTTTCAATGTCTTCCGACGCTTTGCCACCGCTTTTTTGAGGTATTCAGCGCGATCGGCATAGGTACGATTATCTGGCATATGTTCCAATAGACCAAACATCGTCGTGCCACAGCCAATTGCTCTGCCACTGAGCTACCCCCGAATTTAGTTCTTTCAAAGAACGACGAGATCATAGCAAAATTGGTTGGGGTGCGCAAGATCTTGAAGATCATGTGGGATCTACCTTAGTACCAATCGTCCGGTGTACTTTACTCCCTTTCTTCGTTGTTTCTGTTCTTCTTCTGGAAGCAGGGTAATTTCCTTGCACCCCTCTGAACAGGCACCATTCATGTGCTCCTGACAATCAGGGCACTGAATGAAGAGTACGTGACAGACCTGGTTCGAACAATTCACAGTTGTGTTTGCTGATCGCTTACACTGATAGCAGACCCCGAGTACATCTTCGGTGATCACTTCTGCCTCGCGCCCATCAAAGACATAATTAAGTCCTTTGTACTTAGACGAGAGCTCTTCGGCATCAATTTGATGTTTGTAATCAATGATACCTCCATGGAGTTGGTTCACGTCCTTGAACCCGTGATGTTTCAAAAAGGCGCTGGTCTTTTCACAGCGAATCCCTCCTGTGCAGTAGAGTAAAATTTTCTCCTCTTCCTTTCCTTGCAATGTCTCCAGCACCACAGGGAGTTCTTCTCGAAATGTATCTGCATTGGGACAAAGAGCTCCCTCAAAATGACCAATGTCACTTTCAAAATTGTTGCGCATATCAACGACCACAGCCCCACCTTCAATCGCTTCATTAAATTCTTTCGCCGAGAGATGCGAACCCACATTTGTCACATCATAGGACCCATGATCAAGACCGTCGGCGAGAATATATTCTCTTGCCTTGATGACCAGCTTCCAAAACGCGACACCATCCTGACGAAGTCCGATCTTAAATGGAACATCCTTCAGCTCTCTGTGCATATCGACGGCCACGCGAAAGGCCTCCATCTGTGGAGCAGGCACACTCACCTGAGCATTGATCCCCTCACGAGCCACATACACACGACCAAGGACCCCAAGCTGAGACCACTCATCGTACAAAGCATTCCGAAACGCCTCCACGGAATCAATCATCACATAGCGATAAAATGAAACAGGAATACGCTCGAATGTCTCGGCCTCGAGTTTGGCGAGAAGTTCTTGCTTGGAGAGTGTGTTTGCTTTGAAATACATAGATAATCAGGAGGATACTACTCTTTCTCACCCGACGGATCAAGTCTTCCATTGACAAAAACCCTTTGTGCGAGTAGTGTCCGGGCTTGTAGTCACCATTTCAATATTGACCCTATGAAACGCCCCTATCTCTCTGGCTCTGGTCGTGGTGGAAGTTCTTACAGCCACGCAAAAAAGCCTTTTGGCAAACCCTTCGCAAAGAAACCATCATTCGGTGGTTCGAGCGAGAAATACAAAGCAACCTGCAGCGAATGTGGAAACAGTTGCATGGTTCCGTTTAAACCAAACGGACACAAGCCCGTCCACTGCAGCGACTGCTTCCGTGGAAATGGAGGGGCACAAGGGGGTGACCGACGTTTTGAACAGAAACGCAGCTCCTCCTATGGAGACAGACGCACGGGTGACAGACCTTCGTTCAAGCGTCCCTACAGCCCAGCTGCATCAACTGATTCTTCAATCAGCAAGCAACTCGCTGAAATGAACAAGAAACTTGATCGCATTCTCGCAACCCTAGGATCATCAGACAAAGAAGCGACTAAGGCCTACGAAATCCCTGTTGATCTTGATGAGCCATCGATGCACTTCGACGTCTAAGACCTCAACTCACAAAAAAGATTGGCAACCGTCGATCTTTTTTTGTTGCAGACGTATGCTAAACTCAAACCACATGTTCAAACAGATAAAAGACATCCTTAAGTTCAGAGCACTGAAACGAACGTTCAACCAACATGAGCGGCTTCTTGTTCCACTCATGTTGCTTGTTGGTGTGGTCATCGATTTCATCACCTTTCGCACAATCGAAACCACCACTGCCTTTCTGATCCTCGGGATTTATACCCTTGTCGCAGGAGTCATGATCACCATCATTCACCGGTACGATGCTGCACAGAGTCTTCTTGAGCGACCAACCACTATCGGCTACATCAGACTTGCTGCACCCCTCGTCACACAGCTCACCTTTGGTGCACTCCTCTCTGCGGCCTTTATCTTTTATTGGTTCTCTGGAAGCTTCACGGTCTCCTGGCCGCTTCTCATTATTGTGATCGGTCTCATGGCAGCGAATGATGTTTTTCGTGAACACTATCTTCGTCCCACGGTTCAGCTCAGTGTCTATTACTTTACCCTCTTCATCACTCTTGCTGTTGCTCTTCCCTACCTCTTTGAATCCATTTCCCCCTGGGTGTTTGTTGCCGCGGGTGTTTCCAGCCTCATACTCATGTTGATCTTCCTGCGTGCGCTTACACGTATACGCCCAGACCTGAGGTTCATGCACCCCTCCCCAACCATTTCCATCATGATCATTTTTTTGGTCATGAATGCGGGTTACTTCCTTAACATCATTCCACCCATTCCCCTCTCTTTGACAGACGCTGGGGTGTATCACTCAGTCGAACGGCAAGGAAACAACTACCTCGTGTCCTCAGAAGAACAATCTTGGTTTGATCGTTTCCTCCCCGGGGAAACCATCAACATCGCACCAGGGGATCGTCTCTACGCCTATGCATCTATCTTTGCACCAGTAGATCTCGACACAACCGTCACACATCATTGGCAACGGCTCACAGATGATGGATGGGAAAATATGAGTTCACTCTCCTATTCAATAAAAGGTGGTCGTCAGGATGGGTATCGTGGGTACTCATATCTCACCTCCCCTAGCCCAGGTAAGTGGCGAGTCGATGTGGAAACGGAACGTGGTCAAGTCATCGGACGCATTTCATTTCAAATCAACGAAGTAGATGAGGCAATTATTCTCGTTGAGGAGCTCAAATAACGAACCTAAAAAACACAGCCAGAAACGGCTGTGTTTTTGAGTTTACGGCCCTAAAATCTTGACTTTTTTTGAAAAATGCGCTTAGCTACACTAGTACTCCTAACAAAAACCTCATGAAAACAGCTTTAAACATTGTTGTGATCTGCCAGCACGGCAGACATCTGAGCCGTTATCTGCAAGAGTACTTAGAGTCAATGAAGATTGAATCAAGCGCCCTCGGCCTCAACTTTAAAAACCGGAACACCATTCGAAAAATTCAAAGCGCCCAAATCGTCATTTGTGTGCATGAGGAAATTAAGCAAGCGGTAGAGGCAGAATTTGATCTTTCCGATAAAAAGGTCATTTGCTTAAACGTGACAGACTTCTCTGGAACGAGCAATAAAAAACCGATGACGGGAGAGAGCTGGCTTGAGTATCAGGAGTCAAATGTCTACCCTGAGTTGAGAAAACAGATCAAGAAACATCTTCCGTCTCTCGCCTAAGCTCCTGTTTCCCTGGGGAGAAAGGAATGTGCAATGCGTCAGTAATCAAAACAAGAGCCCCTCAGGCTCTTGTTTTCTGATTATGTCATTTGTTTGACAAGGTAGATCTTTTCTCCTGAGGGTGAGTCAAAGACGACAGACTCCCCCGCCCGATGACCCACCAACGTTTTTCCGAGTGGAGACGTATAAGAGATACGCCCCTTAGATACATCTACTTCTTGAGCCCCAACAATGTGATAAATGCGTTCCGTTCCATCAATCTCAACCGTTACACGTGAACCGATTTGAATCACTCCATCAGGACTTCCTTCTTCAATGGGAATGGCGTACTTCAGTCGCTCAGTGATCGAGAGTATGCGTGCGTTGATTCGTCTGAGGCGCCCCTTAGCCATCTGGTAGGCAGCGTTTTCTGAAAAGTCCCCCATCTCTCCCGTTCGTTGCACCTCTTTAATAGCCTCTGGTCGCTCGTGTTGTTCAAGATCTTCCAGTTCCTTTTTAAGATGAGCAATTTTATCCCTGGTTAAATGATGGTCTTGAGGCGGCTGAAGCGCTCTTCGATCTTCTTCTCCTTTTCGTTTTGGAACCCGCATAACTAGTTTGATCTCCTCTGACCTCCTCCAGATCGTTTCGCTCCAGAACGTTTAAAGCCACCTGTTCTACCTCCTCTTGATCTTCCACCAGAGTGTCCGCCACTTTGTCTACGGTCATCTCCAGGGCGATTCACCTCATCGCGGCCCTGAGCATGAGGATCAATTCCCTCAGGAAGATCCCCAACGCGAATTTTTGTTCGAATAAGACGTTCAATCGCACCAAGATCGCGCTTCTGATCTGGAACCACAAACGAGATGGCTTTCCCTGAACTCCCTGCGCGCGCCGTGCGTCCAATGCGATGCACGTAATCATCTGGATTGTCTGGAAGGTCATAGTTCAGCACAAGCTCAATATCAGTGACGTCAATCCCGCGAGCCACAATATCTGTGGCGACAAGAATGCGAAATTCGCCATTTTTAAATCCCTCAAGAGACTTTTTGCGTTGTGCGAGTGAACGGTTTGAATGAAGTTCCGTGGCGGAATGACCCATACCACGAATCTTCTGAGCGATATTCTTTGCTCCATGCTTGGTCCGACTAAAAATAAGCACCGTCCCTTTGTATTCCTGAAGCAACGACTCTACGAGTTTTATTTTTTCTGACTTCGGTACAATAAAAACCTCTTGCTCCACACGCTCTGCTGTTGTTCCAGCGCGCGCCACCTCCACACGAAGTGGTTTTTGCATGTACTTCTGCGCAATCTGCGTAATAGATTCAGGCATGGTCGCTGAGAACAGCAATGTTTGACGCTCCTTCGGTACGACAGCAAGAATCTTTTTAATTTGCGGTTCAAACCCCATGTCCAACATGCGATCTGCCTCATCAAGAATCAAAATACCAACCATTGAAAGATTCACTTTCTTTTGATTCACCAAGTCGATAAGTCGACCAGGCGTGGCAACAATGGCATGAGGCTTCTTTTTCAATGCTTGAATCTGTCTGTGGATCGAAACACCTCCGATCACGGCTGCGGTTCGCAACCCAAATGGACTTCCGAGCTTGTGCATGGTCTCTTCCACTTGAAGAGCAAGTTCACGTGTTGGAGTGAGAACCAGACACGTTTTTTTTGTGGCGGCCACACGTTGCAATGCAGGCAAGGAGAAGGCAAGAGTCTTCCCTGTCCCCGTCTGTGCAATACCAATCACGTCATCCCCTTGAACAGCAATCGGAATGGCCTTTCGTTGAATAGGTGTTGGGTGGATGAACTTAAGTTCATCCAATCGCTTGAGTAAATCGGGAGCAATTCCCAATCCTCTAAATGTTTTATCTGTTTCTTCTAGTCTACTCATATTAAGCGGCTTCATTACTCTCATCATTAAACAGGGTCGGGTCGTATCCGGTATCTGATTCAACTTGGTTACGCTTTGCATGAGCGTAGGCATCCCTCATGCGCTGATCTTCTTTTATTCTACGACGAGCGTCATCCGCATCTGCTCGGAGTTCACGCTTCTCCTTCTCCTCCGCACGCTTCTTCTTCTCACGTCGATTCAACTCCTTCCGCACCTCTCCAAAAAGTCTGTCTCGTTCACGCCCCTCAGGAATCCCTTGAAGCGCTTTTGAAATGTGTAGCGACGGGTAGCGTTTCAGATCCACTTCTTTCTTCCACTGTTCTGCTGCATCCGCAAGTACCTTGAGTCTCTGCTCTGATTCCGCCTGAGCACGTGCGTGCTCATGTTCTCTCAAATTCATATAAGCCATCATAACACAGGCGAGTATCAAAAAATAGCCTATTTCGTAGGCTATTTTTGAATACTCAGTCCCTCAACCTACCGTAAAATCCAACCGCCGTCAACAACTAACACCTGTCCTGTAATGTACTCTGCCTTCTCTGAGGCAAGAAACACTACGGCGTTCGCAATATCATCTGGTTTCCCCATGCGCTGCCAAGGGATTCCAACAGCCATTTGTTTTTTGGCGTCAGCGGCCATTCCTCCTGAGAGGCCCGGTGTCTCAATCGCGCCAGGAGCAACCGCATTGACATTAATCTTCTTCGCTGCAAGTTCCAATGCCATGGCACGAACCATCCCATTCACACCCCCCTTGGAGGCACAGTAATGAACAAGTTCTTCAAACCCAACCAAGGAAGCGATGGAAGAGATCATCACAATCTTCCCTCCGGCCTTCATCTGCTTAGCGGCCGCCTGCGAACACAGGAAGGTTCCTTTCAAGTTCACATCAATCAACTTGTCCCAATCACCTTCCGTGATCTTTGCAAAAGGAACAAACGGATAGATTCCCGCATTGTTCACCAGAATATCGATTCTGCCGAATCGTTTGATCGTCTGCTGCATCAAAAGATCCACTTCTTCTTTTTTTGACACATCACACGCAACAGCCATCGCCTTCACCCCCAACTTCTCAATCCTCTTTGCGGTCTTCTCTGCTCCCTTCTGATCAATATCGGTCACAACAACACGACACCCCTCCTTAGCAAAAGCCAAGGCGATCCCAAGACCAATTCCTTGTTTTGCTCCGGTGACAATAGCCACCTTGTTTTTAAATGACATACAAACGCAATAACGATTTAATAAATATCAGATTGATATTCTAGAATGGTAGCAGTCTTGAAGCCAAAACAAAACTAGACCCCGAGGGGTCTAGTTTGCCTTACCATTCGTCTGCTTCGTCGTCGTCCTCCTCGTCTGATCCCATTCCTTCCATCTCTTCATCTGGATCGGGTTCGGAATCGGAGTCATCGCTCTGGTTTTCGTCCCAGTCGCTGTTCTCCCACTCGTCATCCATGACAAAGCTGTTTGTGTACAGCATAATGTGGCGGCACATTGCCTCTCATTATTTAGTTAGTAGAGTCGCCTTAACACGACCCGAAACCTAGGCCTTAGGTGAAAAAATTGTATACCGGATGAGATAGGGAGTTCAAGACTTTGTCAAGGGTCCCTCTTTACAATGCAGCCACCTCCCACGCAAGGAAGGTCTCGTAAACCTCCTTCTGACTGGCCCACTGAATCACCCCATCCTCCTGAAGTTCCTGTAGGGCCTCAAAGAACAACTCAATGCCTTCATCTGAATACTTTTGAGAAGGGATGTAGACCTGCATTTTTGCCGGTCGTGAACGATCACGGATCGCGTCAAAGTTTCGAATGGCTTCCACAATAGCATCGACGTCGTCCTGTTTAACCTCACAATCCTGTCCACAAGCCGCATTCCATCCATTTTCTCCGTTTAAATCTCCAATGGACGAAACCTCACCAATGTCCCCAGCGCTCACCACAAGACGTCCGGTTGTGTCTTCGTTGAACGACGCATCAGACACTCGAAAGGGATAATAACGAAGTGCGTCTTCAACGGGTGCGGGGTGATGATAATACTCTTCTAAAATGACTTGATCGCTCCAACCCTCTGGTCTGAGCGATGCCGGCATGGCGAGATAGTGAAACCCCACCATCCCACTGATATACACAAATCCGGCTCCCACAGCTCCTTCATACCAATCACTTCGACCTCCACCACCAGCGCACCCAAGATTCTCATTTGCATCGACCAGTACATCAACCGCCTGCTTACGTTCCAAGAACTCTTGAATGATTCCTTCCGTTGACAATCGTCTCTGTGGTCCAATGTCGCAATGTGTGCCAATCCCCATGCCCCGATCAAGTGCCTCCTGAAAAACATTGTCATTAAAATTCACCATCCCCTCAGCGAACGGAATCTCTGTTTCAAATGTAAGTACGGCATCATACATTTCCGCATAGTCCATGGCTGTGCGAAGTAACCCTGCCTGTCGAGAGAAGAACCCCTCATCCGTCGCCGCCATATCCCAACTCCCTTCCATGTGCGTCATGGTTGTGAACATGAGTGGCCACTCTGTCTCAGCTGCTTCTGATTCAGATGGTGTCTCAAGTGAGGGTTCCTCCGTCAAGGAAAGAGAATCGGGATCAATCTCTGTTCCGACAGAAACAAAACGAAAAACAAGCAGACCTATCAGGACAACGAAAAGAACACCAATGATCACAACAAGGAATCTATTTTGAGACGATACATTCATACCAAAATAGTATACCAAAGTCTCCACAGTTATTTTGATTTCCACTCTTAAGAGAGATACACTTGCCCAACTATGATTGAAGTAGAAAAGAAGTATCGTCTTGATGACAAACAGGAAAAAATCCTCACAGAGGGTGCGACGTTCCTGAAGGAGGTCGAAAACGTGGATGAGTATTTTGATACCGATGACTGGTCACTCACGACTCAAGACCACTGGCTCCGAAAACGAAACGGAGCGTTTGAACTAAAAAAACGTCTTCATACACTCGGACACAAGCTCGGGACAACGGCCTACGATGAACTCACAGACACGGAAGAAATCCGTGCGTTTCTTCATCTTCCAAAAGAGGGATCGTTTGAAGATGCCCTGAGCCAAGCTGGGTACAAACGCTTTGTGACCCTCCCCAAGAAACGTCGCAGCTATGAACGTGATGGGTTTCGGATTGATCTAGATGAATGCCCATTCGATTACAAGATCGCTGAAATTGAACTCCTTATAGACGATCCAAGCAAAAGAGAAGAAGCCTCCGAGCGCATTGACGCCTTTGCTGCATCCATTGGTCTTGATACGTCCCCTGTGAGAGGAAAAATTATTGAGTATCTGAACCGTTACAGCCCGAATCATTATCAAGCCCTGCTGGACGCAGGTGTGATCTATTAGCCATGACCCCAGCTGCCACACTGCTGAACTGGTACCGAAGAAATGGACGTAATCTCCCCTGGCGACGCACACGGGATCCTTATCGTATTTTGATAAGTGAAATCATGCTCCAACAAACCCAGGTGGATCGGGTGAAAGAATTTTATCGACGATGGCTAAAGACATTTCCAACGTGGAAAAATCTTGCAGAGGCATCGAACGCAGATGTCATTCACGCTTGGGCGGGGTTAGGCTACAACCGTCGGGCGCTCGCACTGCGGGATATCGCAAGGCACATCGTTCAGGCGGGAGTGCCGCAATCAGAAGAAGCGTGGTTACGCCTTAAGGGCATTGGCCCCTACACAGCAGCGGCCTTGAGCGCATTCGCCCAAAAGAAACGCACGCTCCCAATCGATACGAACATCCGACGTGTGCTTGGTCGATTTTTGTTTGGCATCCCGTTCCCTGAACTCAAAGACGACAAACGAATTTTAAAACGCACCGATGGATTCCTGCCACGACGCGGACACTACTACGACGTCCCGCAAGCCCTCTTTGATCTTGCAGCCATGATCTGCACAAAGGACCCTAATTGCGCTCGTTGTCCCCTAAGGCATACGTGCAAGGCAGCCAACAAATTCCTCTCAGGTCGTGTGAACATTCCAAAGCGTTCCACACCAGCCCCACAAGAACATCGCCATGAAGGAAAGAAATATCCAGACCGAATTTATCGAGGACGCATTCTCAAGCTCGTCCGAGAAACAGGTTCGGTCACAATCGAAAACGTAGGAAAAGAAATCGATCCGCATTACGATGTTAAGCAAGATCATGAGTGGGTCCATGCCATGATCGAAAGACTTGTGACGGATGGGATGATTAAAAAGAAAAAGAACAAGCTATCCCTATGACCCCCTTTGCACAAGCGGTTTACAACGTTGTTAAAAAGATCCCCAAGGGATCTGTTATGACGTATAAGCAAGTTGCCGAGGCAGTGGGTCGTCCCATGGCCTACCGAGCGGTCGGAAATATCTTGAACAAAAATTACGACCCCTCTATCCCCTGCCATCGAGTCATAAAGTCCGACGGAACAACCGGCGGCTACAACCGCGGAGAAACACAAAAACAAATTCGTCTCCGTGAGGAGGGTGCGATCTAGTATGAAGTTCCTCGACGACATTAAAAAATACTACCTGTTCCGCGCGTTCAACAAACGCCTCGCCATGCCGGTGTGGTTTTTGTTTATGGTCGATCAAGGACTTTCCATCCAACAGATCGCCCTCATTGCTGGGGTCTCAACAGCTCTGTCGTTCATTCTGGAAATCCCCAGTGGATCGGTTGCCGACACGATTGGACACAAGCAGGCCCTCATCCTATCAATGCTTGGACAAGGGGCGGGACTCGCCTTTTTTATTGGAGGTAGTTTTTGGTGGATCTTGGCTGGGTCCCTTGCCTACTGGGGAATAGGCACGCTCATGACCGGAACACACGAGGCATTTTTCTTTGAAAAAGTTACAGAGCTGGGTCGCAAGAATGAGTACCAAAAACTCATGGGGCGTTCACGAAGTGTTTCGTCTGTCTTTAGCGCCGTGGCCGTCTCCACAGCTGGTGTTCTTTACTTGATCAACCCAGTTCTTCCCTTCCTGATCAGTGCCTGTATCTATTGGCTCGGGGCAGCAGTTGTTTTGACGTTTCAACCAAACCAAAAGGATGTTTCAGTGGCAAAAATGGAAGGGTTTGAAGCGTGGATTCATCACTTTAAAGTCGGTTGGGAAACGATCACAAATAGCCCACCTCTGTTTTATCTCATGCTCTTTAATGCAATCCTCTATGGTGTCACCATGGCAAGCACTGAGATGCAACAGATCATCCTAAATAACATCGGATTGGCCGTTGCGCTCTTTGGACCCCTGTACGCACTTAAGCGGTTATTTTCCGCATCCCTAGCCCCAATCCTTCATCGATTTCGAAGCGTGTTCACAACAACCAAAACCCTCATCATCATGCTGTCCTCTCTTTTGACATACCTGATCCTCATTGCGCATGTGAATCACACAGGGGCGATTTTTCTTGTTGTCCTCTTTGCCTCCTTTGTCATTATCATCAGTGACATCATCATTTCGGACTTAATGAACCAACTGATTCCAACTGGCTCTCGAGCCACCACACTCTCCATGGGCAACTTTGGGGGGCTCATCATGAAACTCCTAACGCTCGGATTCTTTGGTATTGCAACAACACTCATCTCAATTGAAACAGCTCATCTCTACCTTGCTGTATTTGTGGCCATCCTTGGAATCACTCTCCTTCCCCGTGCATCTGCTGCGTTTCGTGACAGTCTGTAAAACCTTATAGCAAGTAAACATAAGAAACTTCTATGACAAAATCACTGAATATAAAGTTTGAACATGGGGTTCGCTTTTTGGTGGAGCATTTTCCGCCTTCTGATGAATCAAGTAGAAAGCCGGTGTTGTTTCACGATATTAGGGTCGGTGTGTTTTTATACAATGGTGGGTACTCCGAAGATGTTGTCTTGGCTGGTTTACTTCATGATGCGATTGAATGGTCAAGCGCAACAGAAGAGATGGTGCGTGATGAGTTCGGAGAAACGGTGCTAAAGCTCGTTCTAGCTAATACGAAAAACGACACCATTAAAGATAAGGACAAGAAAACCGCCGAACTCATCCAACGCTGTGTGAAAAACGGGCAAGACGCTTTAATTGTAAAAACGGCTGACATTTTAGATTCGTTCAAATGGTACGCCAGCCAAGACAACGTTGGTGAACTTAAATACTGTATGAGGAACGCAGATGCCATCTTTAAATACAAGGAAAAAGATTTTGTTGATCCAATATTTGACGAGCTTGCAACGTGGATACAAACGTTTGAGCATTTAAGTGTAGAAATTTATCAAAAATGAACTGAAAGAAACATATCCCCCATGTATACATTTAGTTGTTAAATCAATAAATCTGATCAGTATGTCTGAGTTTTTTCAGGAGATATATAAAATGCGACCTTGGTATCACAACTTTGAAAAACTAGGGGTTCAAACAAATTTTCCGGATGAAAGGAGTTGGAAAAACCTGTGGTTTAAAAAACAAGGAATAAGACATCATGCTAAACAACAAGAGAGAAAAGAAAAATGCATAGTTCCGTTTATTAAAAAATCAATATCTGACTTACACAACGGAGGGAATTTAAACCCTCGTATACTTTATCTTTTTGCTTCAGATGGATACTACGGTTTTCTAGCAAAAAAAATGTCTCCTAATTCTGAACTCGTTCTTGTTGATAATGATTTTTTTGCAAAGGAACATATTAGTGACATGGAAAGGGCAAAAACTATGGCTCATGTTTTAAATATTGCAGATAAAACATATTGCGTTAAGGAAGATGTAAATAACTACATTAAAAACAGTTCTAAATTTGATTTGATTCTATGTTTGGGAGGGTTATATCACATTGAAAATCCAAAAGAATTTCTCCAAAAACTGAAATCACTCACTTCATCATATTTAGTGATCTCAAGTGCTGTAAAAGCTGACACTTCTGATCCTAATTATTTTGAAACGCCTCGCCCTGGTTTTACATGGGGTAGCTGGTTTAGTGAAGCAACTCTACATAAATGGCTACTGGAGTTAAACTACAATATAGTAGATTCTTGTTCTGATAAAAGAGAAGGAGATGATACTCAGGCCATAGGTGGTGCTTATTATCTGTGCAAACAGAACTCATAATTTTTAGATGACTTTTTCACTGAAAATTAAGAACAAACAAAACATTGCACAACACCTAGTATGAGAAAGCGTTATTGGGAGTATTTCTAATCTATGCGTAACAAAAAAAGCTTTTCGTTTAAAAGAGATAAATATAAGACTTCCCGTGGCGGGCATTCGCGGTTAGTAAATATCTGTTGTCGCAAGTGTGAAAGCATTGTTGCCGTCTATCAAAAAGACGGTCCGGGTAATCTGCGACGCATGTATATGGACAGGATTTTTGCTCCTGCTGAATTGACCGACTTACAGGCGTTGCGTATAAACGACGCTCCTACATTAACGTGCAGAAAATGTGGCGAAGTGCTTGGCACGCCTTTTATTTATCTCAAAGAAAAACGAAAAGCTTTCAGATTATACCAAGACGCAGTTATTAAACGACTAAGAAAGTTAAGTGAATAGTCACGGCGAGTCTGAATCGAGATGAGGGGGTATAAGAGGGTCAGGTCGTGTTATGTGCTTTTTGGTATCATCCTTTTGTGCAGAGATTTCAAAAAACACATA
>PFWU01000002.1 GCA_002791295.1 Candidatus Uhrbacteria bacterium CG_4_9_14_3_um_filter_50_9 | reverse complement strand
CTTTCATGATATTTTCCCCAGCTACTTCGAGTAGAATCAAACTTGCAGTTTTTGCTTCTACGATTGCACCATTTGATGCAATCAGATCAGCAGGTGTGAGCGATACAGTGATCGCAGCGTAGTGACCACCGGAATCTGCCCCTGAAGGAATCCTTATCTCGTAATTGATCTCAGCACTAGAGAGTGCAGGCACGATTACGGTGCTCGTCTCAAGCTTGATCCACTCTGGAAGTCCCTCGTGATCCTCTGAAGATGAAATGAACTGAGGAGACCCACCATCCTCGCTCGCCTTAAATTTCAACGTATCAAGATAATACGTCTGGTCGGTAGTGTTGGTATTGATGATTTTAATCGTTTCTGAAAGCACTTCTCCACGCTGCCCACTCACCTCTGTCACCGAAGGTGAAATCGCAATGGCGTGCACAGAAACCGGCATCAATAACAGAACCACTGAACAGACAGCTGCAATGGAAGCCCTAGAAATTCCCTGAAGCAATGATGGAGAGGATATGCGCATAGCTTCCTGTTGCCGTCGAGGTCGACGGTGCTGCCTTAAGAGTTAAGAAGTTTCGACTTTGAAATGAAGCGGTTGATTCACTGGCAACCTCCTTTGCCGTTGTTGTGATCGCTGAATCTGCCGTATCAAAGGTACTTGCTAGCGAAGCATCAGATGATCTTGCCCCATACTCACCACCTCCTGCCGTGACACTTCCATCTGTGACATCAGAAATGGTATCTGAGCCTGATCTAAAATTTCCATCCTCGAAGAGCTGAACCACGTAACCATCGTCCAAGTCCGCATTCACCTCCCAGGCGATAATCCCTGAAGTTACTTCACTCTCTGAGAGAGTCCCCAAGGACAGCGCTGAAGCATCAAGAATGTAGAGATAGTCATTCGTGCCATCAATAACAGGAGCAGAGCCAGCATCCTTGAGTGAGTCGACAACAATCGAGCTTCCACCCACTGATGCTACTTTCCCCACAGCGGAGACCTGGCTTGCTCCCTTATTCTGCACAAGAAGTACGTAATCACCTTCAAGGATGCCTGTCGGAGACACTGTTATGGTCGTCCCAGAAAGCCCTGTCGCAGCCACCTCGCTACTGACATCCTGAACAAGAAGTGAGAAATCAATCACATCAACCAGGAACGCTGATCTGTATCCTTGATCTGTAATGTACGAGGAACTAGTAGAGCGACCAGCTAATGTTGACTCAATGGTGTCCCTCAGCTGGTAGCTTGCAGAGCTTGCGGTATCTGAACCACCGGTGCTGACTGTGTCCCACCGAATTTCGAAGTTTGTTGAGGTCATCTGGGCATTACCAACGCTCGCCCATACAAAAAACCCCACAACTGCTAAGGAAAGAAATTTCGGCATAGTATTTGCACTCATTTCACCTATCGCAAATAGAGTATACCATGAATACGAAATGTAGTCAATCCATTTTTTAGCTAATTTTAGTAAAGAAATAACTATATTTACACACGAAAAGAACTAATTTTGATAAAAAATGTGCCGATCACGTGGTTTTTAGTACCTTATCCACAGATTTGCCGATTTTGTCTACTCTAGCGTGGACAAAAGTGAGAAAAATCAAGCAATGTTTCACACGAAACAAAAAAACAGTCATCGACTGTTTTAAAAAGACTCTGATTTATTGCACTAGAACCATCAACTCCTATTCATGAGGCCATTCAGATGATTTCGTGCTTCTATCATTGAATTACATATAAAGTCCTGATGCTTATATAGGGTTTGATCTGCACCTCTGGACGGAATCGCTATTACATAGGCACCTGCAGCAAACCCTGATTGAGTACCGCTAATAGAATCTTCAAGAACAACACAATTAGCTATATCAAGATTAAGAAATTGAGATGCTTTCAGATAGGGCTCTGGAGATGGCTTGCCCTCAACCACTGATTCGGCTGTCACAACGACTGAAAACCTTTCACGTATTCCTACTAGCTTTAAATTCCTCTCAAGAGATGCTTGTGACGATGAGGTTACAACAGAAAGCTTGAGTGAGTTTAAATCAGCCCAATCAAGAAATTCTAGAGTTCCTGGCATCACTCTTATTAATCTTGGTATCAATTCAGAATATACATCTCGATACATCTCTCTGAAAACCTTTGGCGTAATATCTAATCGGGTTTCCTTCACAACAAATTCCGACCAAAAATCTGACCTGGTACCAAGTATCCTTCTGTGAATTTCTTCGGTAAAGGTGGCACCATTATCCTGACAGACTTTTGTAAACGCCTCAAAAGCAATATCCTCGGTGTTTAGCAAAAGACCGTCCATATCAAGTAGTGCAGCTGAAAACATTTTTTGCATATTGTTTCGCACGAAACAAATGGTGCCCCCGGAGGGACTTGAACCCCCATGTCATCCTTAGGAGGGATGCGCTCTATCCCGTTGAGCTACGGGAGCATGTGTCGTAAAATGTATTAACAACACTTCGTGATATAATTTTAGGGCGACGTAATAATACGTCCCGCATCAACCTCAGTCAAAATATGACCACTGAAATCATTCTAGGCTTCCTCTTAATCATTGGTGTTGGAATCATTGTCTACCTTTTTGCTAGACAGAAAACAAACCCCGCCCCCACAGACACAGGTCTTATTTCACTGATTAATGACCTCAGACGTGACGTCCAAGAAGCTAGTACATCGCAACGCAAAGAAGTGGAACACAAACTCGACACAATGCATGAGCGTTTAGTGCGTAACATGCAGGAATCTTCCTCAACGCTACAAAAACATTTTAGCCACACATCTGGAATCGTTAAGGATGTTACGGAGAAGCTGACACAGCTTGATGAAACAAACAAACAGGTTTTGAACTTCTCCGAACAGCTGCAAAGTTTGGAGAACATCCTTAAGAACCCGAAACAACGTGGAATACTCGGTGAATATTGGCTGGAATCACTTCTCAGCCAAGTGCTTCCTCCAGGACACTATGAGATGCAATACCAACTTGGTATTGATGAGAAGTCCGGCCAGGCACTCATTCCTGATGCGGTACTTTTCGTCAAAGAAATGTTGATACCTATTGACGCAAAATTTTCGTTAGAAAACTACAACAGAATTACACAGGAGCAAGACGCTGAGAGACGAGCTCAACTGGAAAAACTTTTTAAGGCGGATGTGAAACTTCGTATTGATGAAACCTCTAAATACATTCAACCAGAAAAGGGGACAACCAATTTTGCTTTCATGTTTGTGCCGGCTGAAGGTGTTTATCATAATTTGATCACCACAAGCGTTGGTGGCGTCAAAGTCAATACACGCAATCTAATTGAATATGCTTTTGAAAAAGGAGTAATGATTGTTTCTCCAACATCCTTCTTTGCTTATCTACAGACCGTTATGATGGGCCTAAAGGCACTTCAGATTGAAGAGTCTGTCAAAGATATCCAAAAACAAACAGAATTTATGATGCGTCATCTTAAGGCCTACGAAGACCATCACAACCGCGTTGGAAAACATCTAGAAACAACCATGAAGGCCTACAGGTCCTCATCACACGAATTGAGAAAAGTAGATAAAGATGTCTTTAAAATCACTGAAGGTGTGGCTGGGAAAGAACTTGACCCTCTTGAGCTTGAGATCCCCAGCAGTGAGGATTAGTTGACAATTCCACCCCCTTAGCTATACTACCGGCGTCTCAGTTAGCTGCTAGCTAACACATCACGCTATAAATAGGTCCTTATGCCAAATCTACGAAACGCAAAAAAAGCTCTTCGACAGGACATTAAACGCACAGAGCGAAACAAAACCGCAAAGGCGGAAATTAAGTCTTTGCGCATCAAGCTTAGAAAGATGCTGGACGCAAAGAACGTAAAAGAAGCTGAAGAGGTTGCCAAGACCGTTGGTAAGAAACTCGATAAAGCTGCACAAAAGAAAGTCTTCAAGAAAAACACCGTGGCACGATACAAGTCACGACTCATGAAGAAAGTGAACGCACTCAAAAAGGCGTAAACCCGGCAGCTGCTGGGTAAACAAAAGAAGCGCAAGAAAAAGCCACCCCGAGTGAGGCCGTCTGACGGCCAAGTCGAAGGGTGGTTTTCGATTTCGGTGTTAGATTATAGTTTCACTCCATCGAATACGAATGAGCGTTCACCCGATCCAATTACGTGTCACATCAATCTTGCGTGGGTTTAACATTTGTTTCTATTTGCGCGGGGAACAACTCCTTCTGTTCGTACCGAGTCAGGGAATGGGATGGCACATGACAAACCCCGTTGTCGCCTCAAGTTTAAAGCTGCTCTTTGAAGCGCTGTGGAAAAATGGAAAATCAGTGCAACCATAACCATAGAAGAGTGATATAATAGTTGTGTTCCTTATGGGAAGAGGAGTCCGGCGGCTCGGGATATCGTGTCCAGAGTCCGGTATCA
>PFWU01000047.1:7900-26360 GCA_002791295.1 Candidatus Uhrbacteria bacterium CG_4_9_14_3_um_filter_50_9 | reverse complement strand
TCCCGAAGAGGCATCATTCCACTTGTAGGTGGTGCTGTTCACTGCCTTCTCCACCTCGATCCAGATGCTGTCACCGGGCTCGAGGATGAGACGCATGGGGGAGGTCTTGAGGGTCTCCCGGCTCACGTCGAGCTCAGGGGTGGTGGTGGTCGGGGCGCTCCCCGTCTTTTGCCAGCCACGGATGAGCTCTGCGACGACGGTCTCGTCATCGCTCGGTGGACGCGTGTTGTTCACCCCGAGGATGGCCTGGACCTTGGGACACAGATGATCATGGAGCCACCTGAGGAAGACGAAGATCGCATCGTCGTCATCATACAGATGCTGGAGGAACCCAGCACCGTACCCGCGGATGACGTACTCACCCCAGCTGGGGATCGCGATGGTGCCGATCACCTGAGGGTGGCACAGAATGGCGCGGATGCCGTTCATGAGGGCCACGTTTGCACTCGTGGGCTTGATCCTCTCGAGGAACTCGATGAGGATGCTCACGGGGTCGTGAGCCCAAACACGCACGGTCTCGAGGTCCTGGAGTTCGTCCGTGATCGCGAGCTCGTAGGTGACCATGCCGATCCCCTCGATTTCACTCGAGCCTTCGATCTTCTGGCCGAGGAGATGACGCTCTTCAACCTTGTGGGACTTGCCCTTTTCGTCGATGACGGTCACACGCCTGAGCTGGTCAGATCGCAAGAACCTGTGCAGTTCCTTGATGATCCGTTCAGCGGTTCGGGTCTGGTGTGAGATGCCACTGCCACCCACGTCGTGCCAGGTGAAGCAGGTTCCCTGACCACGAATCTCGTGACCGGCCGGGATCTCGGAGACCTGCCAGGGCACACGGCGGGTCGCATTGAGGAGCTCGATCAACTCCTCGGTGCTGTAGGTCAGGTGGAGCATGCTGCCTTCACCCTGACGCACCGTCTCGACCGTGAGGGCACACGCATGCTGACAGAAGGCCTTCGATCCCGACCCGACCCGACCCCGCTTATTGGGGTCACGTGAGGATGGACTGTCCATCAGCTTCACGATGGCGGGGAGGCCGTCGTTTGAGATGCCCGTGCCGTTGCCATAGACCTTGAGATCCAGTCGGTGTCGGTTGACGCGCTCGAGTTTCACGAAGACACGTGTGGCTCCGGCGTCGAGCTCGTTCCAGATGGCTTCGTCTACGGCGACCACCCAGTCCTGGTAGCCCTCGGTGGCCTTGATCAGTACCGAGGCGTCGATTCCGCTCTCGACAAAGACTCGGTCGACCACAGTGTGCTTGGGGGCATACCCCTTTCCCAGTTCAATTTCGCTTGAAGTGGAAGACATGGGATTGTCTCTCCTGGTGGTGGAAGATATACACCTGACGTTTCATGCACGAGAGGACCTCGTACACAAAAGGAAAGGGTCGAGGAAGCAGGAGAGCTTCCTCGACAGTTAGGACTTGGTTCCGAGGGCGAGCGAGCGAGCCAGTCCGTCGGGTCTGGCGTACTCGTCGAGCCAGTTCATGGGCTCCATGTCCTCGGCGGCCTGCAGGAGCTCCGAGACAGCGACCAGCGTACGGTCCACAGCCCCCATGAGATCCTTGCGAACCTCGGGACTCTGCTGCGTGAATCTCAGCATGTACTGTGGAAGAGTCTTCAAGGACTCCTCGAACAGTCGCTTGTCATGCGTCGAAAACGGACCTTCTCCTGCGAGGAGGTGTGGCGTTTCGACTGGCTCCCGTCGCTCTCCTTCGAGACCGAGTGCGTCGAGGGCGCGTGGTCGGATCGAGGGATGATGCTTGAGGAGGAAGTCGAGAGTCGCCAGCGTTCGGATGAGCTCGAGCTCGATGAGCTCTGGGAGTTCTGGTTCTTGTGTTGCCACAGGAGGTGTCGGCTGTGGTTGTTCGGCTGACTCCTCGGGGACCAGATCCCGTTGGGGTGCTTGGGGTGGGGCTTCCACAGGGGGCGGGCGGCGTACACGCGACGGTTCCAAGAGAACCGGATGGTGCACCTGCCCATTCCCCTCTTTGCTGGTGAACTCCTCGAACGCTTGATCAAAGTCGTCGAGCTTGTTGGGATGCGTGCGCGAGAGGATGGCTCGAATGACCTGGGCAATCGTTGCGAACGTCATGCGGTCGCCCGGCTCGTATTTGAGCAGTCGTCCAACCGTATTCGCTTTGATCCCAAGTCGGTTCTCGAGCACCGAATGGTGATCGTCGCGCATCCCCTCGAAGAGCTTGTCGAGCGCTTCAGAGAACGTGGAGACCCCGAGGCCCTCCTCCGGCTTTACACCAAGCGTCCACTCCGCAGTAATGCGGAAGCGGGCGTTGTCCTGCCCTGTGTGGCGTGGATCCTCTCGGATGAAGCCAGTAAAGAGCACGATGATGATCCGCTCGAGGATTTCCGCCGAGGGCAGGCTTCTGGTCTTGTCCTTTTCTTCTGCCCACCACTTGGGGACATACCGTTCGTTCACGTGGATTTGCTTTGCGACGAGCGGTGCACCAATTCCGCTTGCCACGACATGCACATGCTCGACGATTTCGGAGCGGGTGCAATAGCGGTCGAAGTCGATTCTGCTCGCGAGCTCAGGATTTCGCGAGAGCAGCCAAGCGAGCGGAGGGTTGCTCTGTCGGAGTCCCTCGATGTCCTTCAGTTGCTCGAGGACGCTGAGCTTCGCTTGGATTACCATGAGACGATCTAGACTGATCCCTGTCTCACTCTCGAAGGCTGTGAGGTAGCGCGTCATGAGCGAGACATCCGGCCCTGAGACCATCCACCCTTTCACGAGCTCTGGAGTGCATCCGAGCTCTTCTGAGAGCGTTTGGATCGACCTGTTTTTATCCATGTACACCCTGAGCAATCTGCCCAGCTGGGTGTTGATCGGCTCTGGGTGATAGACGTATGCAGGAGACATCGTGCCTGCTCCTTAGTTGTAGGGGATCTGCTTGAGGGGTCTTCCCTCTCAAAACAACTCAATATATTCAGTTGTTTTGAGAAAAAAGTCTTAAAATAAACAAAATATGAAGGGCGAAATGTAACAGAGTGATCTCTGAGTGTCAAGAATCTGTTGACATGGATCAGGTGATTAACTAGGGTGCTTTCTCGGCTATCTCACAGTCTCAGATGGAGGATCAATGTCTGAACTGGACCCGAGTAACACTGGCGGAAGACGGAAAATCCGCTGTGATCTAGCGGTCATGAATGCCGCATTCCAACCAACCGTGAGGAACACCATGAAAGTGATCAAGCTTGGTCCCATTGAGGGGAGTATTTTGAGGGCCCTGATCGAGGAGTACCTGGCTCATGGTCCTGTGGATCAGGTGACGCGTGACAAAATTTCTGCGCGTCATTCGGACTCGACCCCCGGAATCGTCTTCGTCGATCTCCTTCGCAGGAAGGGGGCCGTCATCTCCGACAAAGGAGATACCCAGAAGGACAAGGACGTCATTCCGGTTGTCGACGGGGTGATCTATGTCGATAGCAGAACACGTGAACGGATTTGGCCAGTCGAGGAGGTGCCTCCGGAGCAAGTGCCTACAGAGGATGGCCCCGACATGGACGTGAAAAGAGAGGTCATGGGTGCCCAGACGCCACCCCTCCAACTCAAGTCCTCTGCCCAGGTGAAGATCTACGGCCGCCTGCTTGCACGTCAGCGACAGAATCCTGATCAAGCATTTACGTGCAATGACCTCTACGAGGACATCGAGCCCGAGGGGGTGTTGGCTCCCTGGAGCATGGTGCATCGCTTGCACACGCTCGGGATGATCGAGCGTGTTGGGAAGGTGTCCAGCAACACTGATGGGAGTGGAGGTCGCCCCCAGTGGATCTACAAGATCATCTTCCGTTCGTACCAGCCAGTCGGTGGGGAGGTCGTGATTCCACCCGAGTGCATGGAAGTCCAGAGAGAGGAAGATGAGTCCGACGGGGAAGATTTTCCTGAGACCCCCACCGAGGTCAAAGAGGCGGCTCCTCGGCTGCGCACCAAGGAGGAGATCGCTCACCAGATCGAGGAGGTGCGTACGCAGGCTGGCCAGCTCAGGGTCGACCTCCTCAATCAGCGCCTGGCAGAGCTCACAGAGCACGAGGCAGAGTTGAACCGGGAACGTGAGACTCTCGAGCTGCGTCTGGGGGAGATCAAACTGTCCTTGGGTTGGGTCGCCAGCAAGCGTGAGGCACTCAGCGGTGGCGAGGAGACCCTCGTCTGCTCAGAGGCTGAAGTTCTTGAGGAGAAAACCGAACGCCTTCGTCAGGTGCTCGAGAACTACGACCTCTTGGTCACAAACGCAATGTCCTAGCTCAACGAGCTAGGACACACCAACGCAAACCACCCATCTCCCGGGTGGTTTTCTGATTAATTCCTTCAGACACTATTTGTAGCGATCGCTACAAATAGTGTCATGGAATTTTTAGTTGGATTAGGTAGTTCATCTAATGATTCCGTACTGATTAATCCCTACCCCTAGACCCCTAATCTCGCTAAAGCTCTAATCTAGCTAAAAGAAAACGTGAGTCTCGTTTGACTCACGTCGTTTGGGTTCAGGCGCTTTTGTTTTGTCGGCGCTGTGCCCACGTTGCCTTGTTGTGCTCCTTGCGTGCTACATCGACCTGGGTGTCGAGGGTGCGCACATTGAGGCACTCACCGAGCCACTCCTTTGCCTTTTCGATTCCATCCTCTGTGGGACGGTAGCGCCAGCCACGCCCCACACGGTTGGTCTCGAGAAGGCGTGCTTCCTTGAGCTCGCCAACGAGTTTGTAGACGCATTCTGCCTCGTTCTCGTCGATAAGGTTCGAGCGAACCAGGATCGAGTGTGAGACACTCTTGCGGCCGAATCCGTCATGAGGCTTTTTCTTTGCCTCGCTTGTGCCTTGAGATGCCTTGCCACGCGATACTCCACCCCTCGTCATCAGGTAGTAGGTGAGGAGCGTGATGCGCCTGAGCTCCTCATCCCGGTCCAGGCGCTCCTGGAAGATGCTGGGCCGGATCGGGCTCAGGATGTGGTTGAGCCGCTTGCGCTCTTCCTGGACGAGGGTCATGGCGTCCTCGAGCGTCGGATCCACTTCGATGGGTTCGAGACCCAAGAAGCAGTCGTCACACCCTTGCATGGCACCTTTGATGGGCTCGATCGCCTCTTCCATCTGGGTGCGCACATCGAAGGGCAGGGTGATACCGAATGCATCTGCAGCGCGGAAGAGCCTGCGGATCTCGCTGATGGCTGTGGAGCCCTGGTTGCGAGGTTCCATCGAACACTCTTCGAGCTCCACGATTTGTGCTTCCAGTGAACTCGCGTGCTTCTGTAGCCTCGTGAGCTGTTCGATTACGGCCTCGAGTTGATCGAAGACCCTTTTCGCATTCGCTTCGAGCTCCTTGGTTGCTTCGCGCTTGCGGAAGGCCCGGTCGATCTCTGCAACCAAGCTGACCACCTGCCGATGCGTGAGGATGAGCTCTTCACGACGCTGATCGAACTCCTGGTGGGCTGCACAGTGCTGATCACGGATGGTCAGGGCGTCCACTCGGACGCGGTGCAGTGCCTGTGGTAGTCGCTGCACAGAGGCTGTGAGGACCAGATCCAGCCGCTCGGTTAGGCGGCCGAGGAGTACCTGTTCGATACTCTGACTCTCACTCTGCTGTGCAGGTTGTGCGAGTCGCTTGTCCATGCCACGGACGAACGCATACAGCTGCTCATGCCGCGCATGCAAGATGTTCTTGGCGCGTTCGAGCTCACCTGCGGTGATGGCCTCAACGAGTCCAGTGTCACTCGCGAGCTCGCCAGCGATTCGCCGCAGCTCCAGGTCACGAATTCCACTCGTGAATCCTTGTCCCCAAAGGGTTTGGGTGAAGACGACGAGGTCGGTCACGCTCAGATCCGATTCCTCGGAATCCTCACTCTCGTCGATGTCCTCGTCCGTATCAGGGTCGAGGACACCCGTGTCGGTCGGGTGGAACCTGCCGGAGTTTGGAGTCTGAGGGCTGCACCAGCCGTTCTCCCGGGCAGTGCGGTTCATCTCCTTGAGATCTTCCCCGAGACTCTGAGCGATTTCCAAGAGTTCACTCTCAAGGTCATCGTTGTAGAGCTCGAGGAGTGTCTCAAGTGCACTCACATGCAGGGCTCGCACGAGCTCGGGTTCTGTACTGAGTGCCTGTGTTCCTCGCGCTGTGAGGACGTCACTCATGATCAGCTCGATGAAGTCATCGAGTCGCTCCGGATGCACTGTGGCCAGGTGTGACACTGTGGCCACGTCGAGCCCCTTCTCATGTGCAAGGTCGGTTAGCCGACGGAACATGTGTCTCTCCTTAGGGGGATGCGGGTAAGAAAGATGCTTACCCCCAAAGCCCAGAGGAGGAGCCTAGCCATTTATTGACACATTGTCAACCCATTGTTACTGTCTTTTCTCCCTATTTGGGATCTGGAGACATCCATGAGTGAACGCTCATACAGGTATCCGGCCAAGAATGTGGTGCGAGAGATGGGGATGAGGTTTCTGCCCCCTTTCTCTCATCCAGATGATCTGGTGCTCTACCTACCAGCTCCGGAAAACCTGGAGTTCGATGGATATCGTGCGAAGGGGCTTCTACCCTCGCAGATGCTGGGTGTTGAACACGACGATCAAGTGTTTGAAGCCGTGAGAGCGAACGCACGCGGCATCCACCTCGTGCAGGGAAACGTCGCCTGTGCCGTGGACAAAATTCAAGCCGAAGGGCTCCCACGTCTACGTGCCGCCAATCTCGACCTTGATGGATCGCAGCATACATTCACGGAGGAGCTGCTCGCCCTCGCAAGGGTGATGCCCTCGCCGCGCGGAAGCTCACTCATCATCACCTCGCACGCTGCGCGCGACCAGAATGCCCTTGTGCAAGGAACAGTGAATGGTTGCAAGATCCTCTCAGGACTTCCTTCGATGGGGAGCTTCCTGACGAACTACGGAAGGATCATGGGGCTGTTCGAGAAGCTTCTTCAACTGATTCCTCGGAATGAATCTACCCCACTGTCCCATCTGCAACGGGAGCTCGGACTGCTCTGGTGGGTGGTGCTCATGTTCGGAGTGATTGATCCTGACAAGGAGGGGCGATACTACGTTCTCGATCAAGACTTTCTGAGTCAGAGCTCGCAGGTACTTGATCGCATCACACGTGAAGTCGAACGGATTGTGAGCAGCAGTCGACATCGCACCGGCCTTGAGCTATTTGCGGACGAAGAACTTCGTGATCTCCTGCTCACTCGGCGTGTGCGCACAGAGGTGACGGCCATGCGCCGAGTCGCCTACTGGTCACAGGGTCGGCAACCCATGCGTACCTGGATGTTCAAGATTCAGCCGATTCCAGAGGGAATGGAGCGACCCACCATGCAGGAGCTCCTCGAACATGTGTGGGAACTGGCGTGTCTGGCTCCCCTGGTGTACGTTGACCGTGACGGTGAGATTGTGACCTTCGGTGGAACCCTGACGTAGGAGAAGCAGATGAAGTGGTACGAACGACTTGCCGAGATCGGCGGAACGCTGGTCACGGCCGGAGACTGGGCAGGGCGCATGGAAGCGCGCATCGAGCGTCTGCGCTGTGAGGCAGGCATCCCCCACTGGATCCCCGAAAGCGAAGAGCGTGAGGTGGATGACCGGATGCGTGAGGCCATCGTCGAGAGGCGTGGAAACCGCACTCAGTCAGAGTGGCTGCGTGAAGGTGGACCCCGAGACCAGGTCTGTGAGCGATTCGGTCTCACACCCGAACAGGTCGCCGGTGTGCTCGCCGGTGTCACTCGTCGGAACGGGAATGGTGTCCTGGATGAGCCAGCGATCCGTCCCACATCCGTGGAACCGATCGAGGATGCTCTGGGCATCACTCACAACCCCGAGACCTGGCCAACTCGAGTGATCGCACTGGGTGGTTCGCACACAAAACCTCCCAAGATGGGGCGCAAAGAGTACGAGATCGACGACACAGACAAGATGATCGTCATCGCTGTCCTTGAGCACGACCCGGAGAGCTGGAACACAGTCCGGCACGAGATCGCGCTGAAGCGCCGCTTGTTGGGTCAGCAGCTCGGCAAGCTCAAGCAGCTCTGGACCCAGGGCCGACTCCAGGTGTAGATTCGTTGAGGGAGGTACGTAGGAGGTACGTTTAAACCAGAGAAATTCACTCTGGTTTTCTGATTGACATTTTTCGGTCAATCCTCCAAGGTGCATGCGTCCTCATGCAGAAAGGAGCTTCTATGAGCGCAGCAGAAGCAGTGTCGAGCAGTCTGGATCCTGTCGTGAGCTGGCTCGAGCAGACGATCAGGCAGTTGGTCGATCACCCTGAACAGGTTGTGATTACTCCCATTGGTCGTGGTCGCAACATCGTCCTCGAGGTGCGTGTCCCTGATGTGGATGTTCGCAAAGTGATCGGTCGCAAGGGCAGATATGCTGATGCGATTCGTGACCTCCTCGAGGCCATGGGCGGCAAGCGCCGCAAGAACTACATTCTCGAGATCATCGAGAATTACTAACGAAACCACCTACGCAAGGTGGTTTTCATCTAAAAAAACCGGCGTTTAGAAATGATTCTAAAGAGCCGGTTTCTTTTGTTTAAACAATCAGTGCAACAATCAGGAGCGCAACAATGTTCAGAATCTTGATCATTGGGTTGATGGCAGGACCTGCCGTGTCTTTGTAGGGATCTCCTACGGTGTCACCGGTGACGGCTGCTTTGTGCGCATCCGATCCTTTCCCACCGTAGTTTCCAGATTCAATATATTTCTTTGCGTTGTCCCATGCTCCTCCACCTGTGGTCATAGAAATGGCCACGAAGATCCCTGTGATGATGGATCCAATCAGGAGTCCACCAAGAGCTTCTGGCCCAAGACCGAATCCGACAACAATTGGTGCGAGCACAGCAAGGAGAGATGGAACAATCATGTACTTGATCGCAGCGGTGGTCACGAGATCGACAGCCTTCCCGTACTCAGGTTTTGCGGTTCCCTGCATGATGCCAGGGATCTCACGGAACTGACGACGGACTTCCTCAACAACGGTTCCAGCAGCCTTTCCTACAGCTTCCATTGCCATCGCTCCGAAGAGATACGTGACAAGTCCACCAAGGAAGAGCCCTGCGATCACATTTGGATCTGCGAGAGTAAAGGTGATTTCAACACCTTTGCTTTCGATGGCATGGACGTAGTCACCAAAGAGCACGAGAGCAGCAAGTCCAGCTGATCCAATGGCATAGGCCTTGGTCACAGCCTTTGTGGTGTTTCCAACCGCATCGAGTGCATCGGTAATCGTTCGTACTTCTTCTGGGAGGTTAGCCATTTCTGCAATACCACCAGCGTTGTCTGTAATAGGACCAAAGGCATCCATCGCCACGACAATTCCTGTGAGAGACAACATAGCCATGGCTGCAATGGCGATTCCGAAAAGTCCAGCGAGCTGGAAGGCAATTAAGATTCCAAAGACGATGGTAAGCACTGGGAGTGCTGTGGACTTCATGGAGAGGGCGAGACCAGCAATAATGTTGGTTCCATGTCCTGACTCAGAAGCCTCAGCAAGTTTTTGGACGGGCTTATATGCTGTTGCCGTGTAGTACTCTGTGATCATGATCAAGAGGGCAGTCACACCAAGACCGAGCAGGGCGCTGTAGTACACGTTCATTGGATCAAGTCCTTCAATCCCAGCAAGAAGCTTGGTTGTAATTGGATAGAACCCAACAGCTGCAAGAAGACCGGCAACGATGAGCCCCTTATAAAGAGCCTTCATGATGTTCTGATCTTTTCCAATCTTGATGAACCAGGTTCCTACGATCGATGCCACAATAGCCATGGCTCCAAGAGCAAGGGGGTACAAAATGACGGTTTCGTTTCCAGCAAATAACAGGGAGGCAAGAAGCATGGTTGCGACAGACGTGACAGCGTAGGTTTCAAAAAGGTCAGCAGCCATTCCTGCACAATCGCCAACGTTATCGCCAACGTTGTCAGCGATTACGGCTGGGTTGCGAGGGTCGTCTTCTGGAATGTTAGCTTCAGTCTTTCCAACAAGGTCTGCCCCAACGTCAGCGGCCTTGGTAAAGATTCCACCCCCGAGTCGTGCGAACACACTAATGAGGGAACCTCCGAATCCAAGTCCAACGAGTGCGTGGATGTCACCTGTGATGGCATAGAATCCAGCGACTCCAATGAGCGCAAGACCGACAACAAAGAGTCCGGTTACGGCTCCTCCACGAACAGCAACGTCCATAGCCTCACTCAATCCCTTACGAGCGGCTTCTGTTGTGCGGACGTTTGATCGAACAGAAACAGACATACCAATGTAACCAGCGAGTCCTGAGAGGATAGCACCAACAAGGAAACCAAGCGCCATATTCCATCCAAGAGTAAATGTGAGGATGAGGAACATGACAACACCGATGAGCGTAATGACTTTGTATTGGCGAGCCATGTAGGCGTTCGCACCTTCTTGAATGGCAAGAGCGATGCCTTTCATCTTTCCCTCACCTGCGGGACGCTTGAGAATCCATTGAATGAGCAAACCTCCGTAGAGAAGTGCAAGGACTCCTGCGCCGATTGCGTAATGTATAATGGTCATAGTCGCGTTAAGAATTGTAGAAAACACCGTCAGTCTAAGGAAAAAGCCCCTTTATGTCAACGAAGTCTCATCCAACCTTTCATTTTGAGCGTGAGTTATTGACTCAAGGGTATAAGATGATTGTGGGGGTGGATGAAGCAGGGTGTGGGGCTTTGGCAGGGCCAGTTGTCGCTGGTGCAGTGATCTTTCCACTTGATTCCAGAATTGGGGATGTACGCGACAGTAAGCTTTTAACAGAGAAAATACGCGAAGAGCTTTATCCTCTCATCATAGATCGGTCAGTCGCTTGGGCCGTGGGGAGTGCAAGTGTTGAAGAGATTTTTGAGATGGGGATTCGGCAAGCAAACTATTTGGCCATGCGTCGCGCCGTTGAGATGATTGCTGAAGCCGACTATGCTTTGGTAGACGCTTGGACAATCCCACACCTCAGGATTCCACAAAGAGGAATCATCAGAGGAGACCGTCACGTGAAGTCAATTGCTGCTGCGTCAGTGATTGCGAAAGTGACACGAGATCGTCAGATGGTTCGTTTCCATGAGCATTATCCCGAGTACGGCTTCATGAAGCATAAGGGGTATGGCACGAAAGAACACTTGGAAGCCATTGCTGTGCATGGACCCTGCTCAATTCATCGATTAGGTTACAAACCGTTTCAATCAGTTTTATGAATACACCTGAAAACGTTCGTCCGTGGGGGAGATACGATATCCTTGATTGTGGAGATGGGTACCAGGTCAAACGTATTACCGTGAACCCTGGTGGACGTCTTTCCTATCAACGCCATGAAATGCGAGAAGAGTACTGGGTCATTTTGTCGGGGCGGGTGCAGTTTACCCTTGATGATGTAGAGACAGAACATGGGCCAGGGGCTGTGCTTATCATTCCGATCAGATCCAAACATCGACTGGCGTGTATCAGTGACACACCAGCTGTGTTTATTGAGGTTCAGCGCGGGGATTACCTTGGGGAGGATGACATCGAGCGTTTTTCAGATGACTATGGGCGGGAAGGAACAACGTCCCCTCATGGTTGACAAAAAGCCTTTTTTTTCGTATTCTTTCCGTTGCGAAATAAACAAAATTTATTCGTTTACTCGTTAAACAATTTTTTGTACGCACGGCACTCACCTTCCTTCGTGGACTTGTTGTCTTGAAGCAAAAAGGAGGGCCAGTTGTCACGCATGCCGCCGCACCGCTTCATCGCGTGGGGCTTTTTTTAGTTCGCTCTACCCTTGTGCCAACCTATCGGCTTTTCTTTTCTGTGCGTCGGACCATTCAACGGTTGGTTTTGCCGGCCAAGCATCAGTTGGCGTATGTGATTTCAAATAAATATGCGGCCCATGGACTTATTGTGATTATCACGTTCTCTGTGGCCTACGTGAATCTTCAGGCACGTGATGTACGTGCAGAAACATTTGGACAAGAAAGTTTGCTTTATCAACTCGTCGCCGAAGAGGATTTGAATGTCATTGAGGTAGTTGAGGCAGGCTCACCGATCGTGAACCTAGGAGCTCGTTCAAACTATTTTTCAGACACGGTTGTTGACGCTCGTCAGCATATCGATACAGATTTTTTTGGAGATCCATTTTCTTCCACCACAACAGGAGTCACTGAGCGTGTGCCAGCTGCATCAGTCCCAAGTCGCAGCGAAACAGAGACGTATCTGGTTCAAGAGGGTGATACTCTTGGTCAAATTGCAGAACGCTTTGGGTTGAATGTCACGACCATTCTTTGGGCGAATGGTCTTTCGTTTACGAGCACAATTCGCCCAGGGGATTCTTTGTCGATTCTTCCTCAGGACGGAGTGCTTTATACGGTGAAAAGTGGAGACACTCTCTCGACGATTGCAAGCAAGTACGACGTTGAGATTGAGGATGTGTTAGAAGAAAATAACCTCTCAGCTTCTCAGACACTCGCAATTGGAGATGAACTTTTACTTGTTGGAGGGTCCCCATTGAGCACAACAACTCCATCTACAAGCTCTGTTCGTTCAACAACATCTGTAGCGGAACTCTTCACCGCACCAACAACAACCTCTCCTTCTTCAAGTGGTGGTTGGTACTGGCCAACAGACTGGCGCATTATTACCCAGTACTATGGTTGGCGTCATACAGGAGTCGACATTGATGGTGATTATGGGACAAATAGTTATGCGGCTCGAGATGGTGTGGTGATTTATAGCGGTTGGAGAAGCGGATATGGATTGACGGTTGAAGTTGATCACGGAGACGGGTATGTCACACGGTACGCGCACCATGCGGCAAACTATGTGAGTGTGGGGCAAGTCGTGAGTGCAGGGCAAGCACTCGCACAAACAGGGACAACGGGTCGATCAACCGGAACCCACTTACACTTTGAAGTCATCCTAAGCGGAAGCTTTCAAAACCCACTTGATTACGTAAGATAAAACAGGAGCATTAACACTCCTGTTTCGTTATACTGATTTAATATGGAAGGGAGGAGTTGTAAAATTTGTCTTGAAAAAGTCGAGCTTTGGAATGAGCAGTGTCAGGGCTGTGGGTACCATCTCGTGCTTGAGCCAGATGAAAAGCTACAGGCTCGGTATCTTCGAGCACCATCACTTGGAGCACTCTTTTGGACACAGGGCTGGACCTTTGGTGCACGTTTGTATTTGTGGTTTCTTCTTTCACTTATTCCTGTTTTTGGACTTATCGCCCTGTTTGTTTGTGTATTCTTTGGACGGCGTTGGTCGTGGAAGTACGGCGGATGGGCAGACTGGGAGGAATTCACTGAGCGGATGAAAGTGATGGATGCTCTTGGACTCATTTGGATTCTTGGACTCCTTATCGGGTACGGCTGGTTGCGTTTCTCAGGTGGGCTGTGATACAAGCTGCACGCATGAAACATTTAGCTATCATCATTGATGGGAACCGGCGCTGGGCCCGTGAGCGAGGCCTCCCTACTCTTGAGGGTCATCGTAAGGGGTATGAGAACGTCAAAACGATTGGGTTAGCCGCACTTGAACGTGGTGTTGAGTTTTTTACTGTTTTCGCATTTTCAACAGAGAATTGGAAGCGGACAGAAGAAGAGGTGGGATACCTCATGGAGCTTCTCCTGCAGGCGCTCACAAAGGATCTTGGGTTTTTCTTAGAACATGACGCACGACTAAAAGTCATCGGTCGGCGTGAAGGGTTGAGCGAGAAGATTCTTGCGGCGATTGATGTGGCTGAGGGAAAGACAGCCCACGGTACACGAGGACAGATCAATCTTTGTATTAACTACGGTGGACGTGCGGAGATTATTGATGGGGTGAAAGCGCTTCTGGAACAGGGGCAGGAAGTAACGGAGGAAAATCTTGGATCAGCTATTTGGATGCACAGTATCCCTGATCCAGACATGATCGTGCGCACAAGCGGTGAACAGCGCCTCTCGGGGTTTCTTACGTGGAGCGGAGTCTACAGCGAGCTCAAGTTTGTTGAAAAAAAATGGCCGGATTTTTCAGTCGAAGACCTTGAGGTTTGTCTCCAAGACTACCAATCCCGCCAACGTCGATTTGGAAAATGAACTTTAAGGCTGAGAGGAGATTTGTTCATTGGGAGAAGACGGACAGTTGTCCCACATGTAGCGAAACCAAGTTCGAAAGGAATCAGCAATCGTCGGGTTGACCATCACCGTGAATGCAAAGTCCTCTTCGAATTTTTTGATTTTGAGATCAGAAAGCACACAAACATAATCACCAAAAATATCCACCCCACCCTTCGTGGAGTAGCCAGGTGGAAGAAACTTGTAGTTTGTTTTCACATACGGAAGAATTTCTGGACATTCAGTTTGAATTTCCCAATCAAAAAGCGTGAAGAACGGAACATTCTGCTTACGTGCTTGCTCATGGAATTGCGGGAAGAAATTCTTCACGCGTTCCTCTAGCCACAAACCTTTTGCTCCAATAAAAAACGTTGGTTGATTCACGCGGAGTATATCGCGCATGTAATTTTTCCAGCCCTCAGGCCCGCGATAGACGAACACCTCACTGTGTTTAGGCTTCGATTGGTAGAGCTCGTCGAGTTCATCGAGTTGCGCATCAAGCATCGTCTGCTTCTCAAAAATCAATTCCTTCAGCTTGCGGGGATCCACAGGTTTGTAGCGATTCTCCCCTGCCTGGATAACGATGAACACAAGCCCCTTCTCGATCATGCGATTGAGTACATCGTAGATATTGCGTCGGTTGATGTTTGTTTTTTGGTTCAGCTTGGAAACAGAGGCTTCCCCCAGCTCAAGAAGAGCCTCATAAAGTTCGGCCTCGTTCTTTGAGAGCCCTAGATTTTGAAAAAGCTCAACATACATACATTTAGGCCTAATTTGGTAAAAATTCTTGTGGTGGTGTTTGCCACTCGTAGTGAGTGTAGTATCTTATCCTGTTCCTAGCAAATCCGCTTAGAACACACGATCGGAGACGTTCATGATCCGTACCTTCCCCATTCTGTTCACCGTCCTCTTCTCCCTGCTGTGCCTGAGCTCTACCGCAGTGGCCGAGGCGCCAGCCCTTTCTCCCGAGATCCGGTTCCTCACCCACGGCACGAAGTCGATCGTCGCAGCGAATGGGGACAGGCCCAGCGTCGGCATGGCCATGTGGTTGATCGAGCCCAATGTTCTCGATGCGACGCCACAGGTGCAGGCCACCGCTGGCATTCGGCTTGCGCATGAGAACACATGGGTGGAGTTCCTGGGTGGTGGAGTCTTCTCGCCGACGCTCGACGACATCACTCACGTATTCGACGTTCGGGCATCCACCATGGCCACGCCCCACCTCCACATCTTTGGTGAGGTGTCGGCTTACAGCGATGTTCTTTACGGCTTCGCCCAGGCTGACATTCCCATCCGTCATGAGAGTGACACTCTGTTCATGCTCGGCGTCGAGATGGAGATGGCAAAGGCGTGGAAGGGTTCGGGTGGCTTTATCGCCGCTGGCCCTCACGTGATCATGCCGTGGCACGAGCACGTCACCACTGTACTCGCCTACCAGATTCGCGAAACGCAGCCGTCAAGCGCTTACTCCGTGACCGATTCTGTGGGCCGCATCTACGCAATCATCGACTTCTGACCTACGAGCAACAGTCAGTCAACGTAGCCCCGATCTTTCATCAGAAAGGTCGGGGCTTTCCTTTTTCTTTTAGGAAAGTCTTCAGGCGCTTGAGCAAGGGGTATGGGTGATTGTAAAAATGGGATGATGGATTGACAGTAAGGGCTTCCCTTGCTACGTTCTTTTCTCCATTCTGGAGAAGGAGGTCTCATGCGACCAATTCAGCTGACCGATGGGTACAAGCCCGACCACGCAAAAGAGAGTGAAGATGTCTGGGTACGACGTGTGCTCGGTATCGAGCAGGGGCCCGAGGTCTGGCTGACAGAGCTCTCACACAAGAGTGCTGTTGTCACGATGGCTGGTATGAGGCACACGATCACTCTACCTAGAACACGGCTGATCGCCCTGCGTGCCTGGGTACTCAATGTGCTGAATGAGCGACCTGAGAACGGCAGGGTTGGTGGAGCGATTGCCGTGATGCTCCGCTCCCCACAGCTCGAGGTCGAGCTCATCTGCCAGCAGAAGGACGATCAGCATCCGACCGAGGCGTGCCGTGGTCGCTACTGTCTTTTCGGAGGTTCTGGTCACGAAGGTGAGACCATCGAAGAAACGATCCTCCGGGAGTTCTACGAGGAGATTCGAGATGTGGGGCTCGCTGACATGCTCGCCTCAAAGATGATCATCAAGGGACTGCATCGTCTCCCGAGTGTGCAATGGGAGGGGGAGTATCAGGCCGCCTTCGGTGTGGCACTCACGAGCGATACAGAGGAGTTTGCACACTGGAGAGAGCGGCTGCTCTCTCCGGGGGTTTTCAGCGAGTCGAATCCAGCCCACTTGAAGGGTGTCGATCTTTTTCGAAAGATCGTGGAAGAGCGTCGACAACCAGGGTACTGGTTCGTTGGCTCGCACCACACACTCATCGCAGACATCCTCGGCTTCTAAAACCGACCTTACGAACAGGTCGGTTTTCTCATATCAGAAAAGCCCGGTGACATGCACTCGGGCTTCGTTGTTGGCCGCTCGCCTGGTGGCTAGCGGCAGAAGAGTAGGCTGCACCCGTAGGCGGTGCCGCCGGGGTGGGACCACAGGGAGTCATCCCAGGAGTCGCCGTCCCACTCGAAGGAGTAGTCCTGCGTCGGCTCGGCGGTCGAGCCGTTCCCTTCGCAGAGCCATGCGTCGTCGCCGTAGGTGACGTTGACGCGCACGCACTCGATCTCGCCCACGTCGAAGGACTCGCCGCTCTCTTCGAGCTCATCCTGGATCTCGCTCTCGCTGAGCGACAGGCTGACCTCGCCGGAGTTGTCGACGCGCTGGACGTGCCAGCCGAAGTCGTCGGGCTCGGCCCAGCCGGGGATGAACTCCATGTTGATCTCGGCCGAGTTGTCGGCACGGTCGGCCCAGAACTCGAGCGTGCTGTCCGACGAACCACAGGGCTCACAGTCTTCGTTGTCGGAGCCGGATCCGCCGATGTTCATCGCAGAGCCGCAGCCGACGATGACGAGGGGAAGGATGGTCAGGAACGTCCGCATGGGTACCTCCAAGGTTGCGGGCCAAACACCGTAGCACAACCAAAAGGGCTGTCAATCTTAAGTTCCGCTTATGGTCGTTTGTCGGAACTGAAGGGCCTCGGCTATATGTCCAACAGAAATAGAGCTCGTCCCCTCAAGGTCAGCAATCGTTCGAGCGACTTTACGAACGCGGGCATACCCTCTTGGGGTAAGGTGGTGCTTATTGAGAGCAAGTTCAATGAGTTGCTTTGCGTCATGAGAAAGTTTGAAACACTCATCAAGTTGTGCTTGGGGAACTTCACTATTGAGAAAGAATGCGCACCTGCTATAGCGTTGATGCTGAGTTTCTCGAGCCATACATACACGCATGCGAATTACTTCTGACGATTCGGATTCCTCTTCGCTCAAAAGTTTCTGGCTCTCAACACGGGGAACATCAATCGTAAGATCAAACCGATCAAGGAGTGGTCCCGAGAGCCGTTTTTGATAGCGTCTAATCTGACCTGGGGGACAGTCACATGATTGGTTGGGGTCCGTAAGATACCCGCAAGGGCATGGGTTCATGGAGGCAACAAGGAGAAAGCGTGCTGGAAAATGAACACTTCCATTTGCTCGACTGATGTTTACGAATCCATCCTCAAGAGGCTGGCGCAAGTGCTCAAGAGCATGACGTGAAAACTCCGGAAGTTCATCTAGGAAGAGAACGCCACGGTGTGCATACGAGACCTCTCCGGGTTTAGGCCATGCCCCACCACCCACCAGCGAGACAGCTGATGCACTGTGATGTGGTGTGCGAAATGGTCTCGTTGTAATGAGACCTTGTTTGGTTTGAGGATCACCAGTGACGGATGCAATGGAGGTCACCTCGATAGATTCTTCAAAAGATAGGTCTGGCAGGATGGATGGAAGGGATCGTGCAAGAAGAGTCTTTCCTGTTCCTGGAGGTCCGTTCAACAGCACGTTGTGTCCACCCGCCGCAGCGATTTCAAGGCCCCGCTTTGCGAGCTGCTGGCCTTTGATGAATCGGAAGTCAGAGGTGTAGGTGCTTGTTGAGGGTTTGTCGAGCTGCGTTGTTGGATCGAGTGGTTTTGTATTGAGTAAATGATCGACAAGGGAAGTAAGAGAGGAAACACCGTAGACAACCAGGTCTCCAACCGCAAGGGCTTCTTGAACATTCTCTTTTGGAACAAAGAGATGTGTTTTTCCAAGCTTCTTAGCCATGATAGCCGTGTTAAGCACACCAGCAACAGGACGAACATCTCCCTGCAGCCCCAGCTCCCCAATGATGACACAATCTTGAATCATGTGAGGATGTATTTGACCCGTGGCGAGTAAAATTGCGAGCGCAATAGGAAGATCGTAAGTCGGTCCCTGCTTTTTCACGTCAGCTGGAGCAAGGTTGACCGT
>PFWU01000047.1:0-7795 GCA_002791295.1 Candidatus Uhrbacteria bacterium CG_4_9_14_3_um_filter_50_9 | reverse complement strand
AACCGTTGCATCAGGTAAACCAACAATGCAAAATGATGGCATGTTAAATGCAACATAAGCTTCAACGTGCACAGGGATGGCGTGGATACCAAGGAGCGCACTGGATGTAATTGAAAACATAAACCCCCCAATCTAATTGGAGGGTTTATTTATACTTCAATGCTACGGATCGCAACGAGGCTTGTCAATGTGGATGATTGTGTTTTCGTTTTCGCCTACTCGTGGTCATGAGCAGCATGACGACACCACTGATGATAACCAGATCAGAAAGGTTGATGGCTGATCGTCCAAAGAGGATGATGTAGTCGACAGTGAAGCCGTAGTGAATTCGGTCAAAGAGATTTCCCGCTGCACCCAAGAGGATCACAATACTTGCAAAAGCAACAAAAGGTTTTGTTTTCAAATTTCGCCAAGCGGTGTTAGCCAGTACGGCGCCGATGATAAAGGAAAAAAAGATGACAAGTTCGAGTTTGAAAGGGATATCAAACGCAACGCCCCAATTTTTGTGAATGGCGAAAGAAATAATACCAGGATCAACAAGACTCCCTTCACTAGGGAGTCGTTGGAGTCCGACCGCTTTTAGCCACTCATCAACAATGACAAGAGCCGTGATCGGAACAAGCCAGAGATAAACCAGCTGCTTAACCATTAGACTTCTTGGGTCAGTGTTTTTTTACACTGAATGCATGAGCTTGATGTTGGTCGAGCCTCAAGTCGGCGCGCATCAATCACTTGCCCACAATACTTACAAGTGCCGTATTTGCCTTGTTCTAGGAGTTCAAGGGCCTTTTCAACATCACGCAGCGCCTTCTCAAGCTCATCTTCGAGTGAAAGATTATTCGAGAATTGGGCTACCTCAGATGCATTTTCATCTTCCTTCTCTCCAATATTTGGAAATTCAGCATCAAAATCAGCCTCAGTAGCCTTTGTGTTTCTGTGAGCAAATTTGGAAAGTTCTGCCTCAAGTCGTGCTTTCTCTGCCTCAAGTCGTGCTTTCATTGCTTGTACGGTTGCATCTGTCATACATTTTCAAAATAGTGAGTACAGAATAGCACAAAATTCAAAAAATAGAAGAAGGGCCGCACTCGTTTCGTAATATATAGAGTGGAGCCCTTTCGTAATTGGGCAATCGTTTGCAGGCCTGAGAAGGCGTTGGGTTTTCGTGTCGATCCACTGATGGACACAAAACTCAACGCCCACAATGGCACAGCGCCGACTGCGAGTTGCTCTTCCGCTCTACCATTCACTGGTTTTACCCACGGATGACTCCGAAGAATCACATAAGTGCGGGCTAACCTAGACTGGTTTTGATTTTGTTTTTGTTCTCAAATCAGAACAGTAGAGTGGCGAGACGTTTTCCGAAGGTGCATACGGACGTGGGGTGCCCGCCGACAACAAGTCGGCACGTTCGGAAAACCTCCCAAGAGTTTGAAAAGAACGATTGAACATTCATATAATACCAAAAAAATCACCGATGGTCAATCGGTGATCGGTGGCTAATTTTAGTCTAAAAAATCGATGGTGAAGAAAGTTTGTATTCAAGCTAGTTATCCAACTTTTAAAGTTATCCACATTTTTGCCTAGTTATTAATAAGTTATCCACATTCCGCACTGGATAAGATCAAAGACATTGAACCACCCATTGGTTCAATAGAAATTGTAGAAAAACGACTGAAAATTGTATTTATGAACGAGTAATTTGAGTGAATGTGCTTGAGGCTAATTTGTTCTAGGATGAAATCAGTTTTTGCTAAGAACATACTCGCCTCACAAGTATTCAATTGAACCTCCTTGGGGGAAATCCAGTACAAAAGAAGGTCTTTATCTGTAGAAATGACAAGAGATTCATTATTTAAACTTGCATACATCTGATCTGCACCGTTCATGGCAACCTGGTAAACAGGTAAGAGACCTGATGATATTTCAGCAACAGTAATGTTTTCTGGTTCGACGCGTATTTCTTTTGATACGGTTCCGTCATTCAATACTTTTTCCTGAAAATAAGGATTATTTGAGGCTGAAATAAATCTCAAAATCTCCTCGGGATCCGTTTCCTCAGGAATTTGAATAAATTCAATGAGCGTTTGGAGCTGATTTTGAGAATTATTAGTGATCAAAAGGTGCTTTTCCCCTCTGAAAAGCTCAGAAATTCGTTCGGCAACCTGAAATTCATTCAGGGACACAGGGAGGCTAGAAACAAGAGAGTCGAGTATGTTTGGCAACGCTGCTGTAGACAAAAAGAGTTCCGTACCACTTGGGACCGTGTACGGCTCACCACCCTGACTCTTAACAGAGGTATTGATAACAAGGGTGTCGTCATCAATAAAAAGGGAGGCTTGGATGGGGAGTTCATCTGCGATCACGATTTGGCCAATATATCCTCTAAGACCTGCAAAAAAAGGTGAGCTTTTTCCATCCATCTCACCTCCCCCCTCTGCTAGCAGTGTTTCTGACAGAACCGTGAATCCACTCTCTGTTTCCTGAGCTACGAGCCCGAAATTCTTAAGGAGAAGTTCTGGAATTTCTATTGAATTACGTATGGCTACAGCTCGCGTTCCGTCTTCCAGGAGGAACCAACCAAGATCTCCGTCTATATATACAAGTAGATCCTCAAGGGTCAGGCTCCGATTAGAGATTAATGGGACAGCGTTAAGAAGCTGAAGTTGGTGTTTGATGGTTGTTGGATTGATTGGAAGATGGATAGCTACAATCGTGTCTACTGGGGCTGCTGATAGGATTGTTGCTCGTGTGTACCACCTTCCTGTTAGTTGGATGAACATCCCAATAGCTAAGATTGCGGTGGCCACCAATAGCCAAACAACCCGCTTGTTATGGCGGGTTGTTTTTCTGTGTCTTGAGAGTGGAATGTTAAGTCGCTGCATGTTAGCTGTCCGTGCGCGGTGGACGTGGGGCTGGTGGGCGTCTGTCGCCTGCTGGCCTTGACCCACCGGGTCGTCCGCCTGAACGGCTGCCTGGACCACGTCGGTCCCGGTCCCCTTCTGGGCGAGGTGTGTATTTTGGTTTTTCAGGGAGTTTGTTCCCTGGGGCATCCTTCATAGAGAGGCTTGTCTTTCCATCTGGAGAGATTTCCATCAGTTTTACAAAGACCTCATCACCCATCTTTACAATATCCGTTACCTTTTCAACACGCCAAGGGGCCATCATGCTCACGTGAACCATGCCGTCGCGCTTAGGAAGGAATTCAACAATGGCACCAAAGTCCATAATGCGTGTCACCTTTCCTTTGTAGACCTCACCAACCTTTGCTTCCTTTGTAAGTGCTTCAATACGAGCCTTTGCCAGCTCGGCTCCGGCAGCGTCTGTTGAGGTGATCATCACCAAACCATCGTCCTCGATGTCGATGGCCTGTACACCTGTTGTCTCGATTATTTCGTTGATGGTTTTGCCTCCTGGGCCGATCACGTTTCCGATCATTTCAGGGTTGATACGTAGGGTGATAATGCGAGGAGCGTATGGAGACAGCTCTGCACGTGGTTCAGCAATAGTCTTTGCCATTACATCCAGGATTTGCATGCGTGCTTCTTTTGCCTGTTCAAACGTCTGCTTCACGATTTCTCGAGAGAGTCCGGCTGTCTTTGTGTCCATCTGAATAGCCGTAATTCCTTCACGTGATCCAGCGATCTTGAAGTCCATTCCACCCTTTCCATCCTCAAGATCTTGAAGGTCTGTAATCACCTTCCAATCCCCCGCATCATTCATCGCAAGACCCATGGCAATACCGGCAACAGGTGCCTTGATTGGTACACCTGCGTCCATAAGAGACAGGGTTGATCCGCAGGTTGATCCCATAGAGCTTGAGCCATTTGACCCAAAAACTTCAGAAACAGCACGAATCGTGTATGGAAAGGTTTCCTTGCCCGGCATCATAGGCATCAGTGCTTTTTCCGCCAAACCTCCGTGACCGATATCGCGTCTTGATGGCCCACGCATTGGCTTTACCTCACCGACAGAAAATGGAGGGAAGTTATAGTGATGGAAGTAGCGCTGCTTTCCAACCGTTTCCATTCCGTCGAGGGTCTGTTCATCTCCAGGGGCACCGAGAGTTACTACGGTCAACACCTGTGTTTCTCCACGCATAAAGTGTCCTGTTCCGTGCACACGTGGAAGGACGGCAATTTCAGCAACAAGATTACGAATTTCTGTAATCCCACGTCCGTCAACACGCTTTCCGTCTTCTACGATTGCGCGTGAGATCTCATGTTCGAGAACTTCGTGCACAAGACCTGTTCCAAATCCAAGTTCTTCGTCCACCACTCCCTGTTCAGTAAGGAATGCTTTTGTGCGAGTCTTGAGTTCGTCTTTCTGGGCTGAGCGTTCTCCCTTTGTGGCCTGTGGGGCTCCAAAGAAGAGTTCCTGTACCTGTTTAACAATAAAGGGGCGTGCAAGCGCTTCCACCTCTTCTTTTCGTGCAGCAAGGGCTTTTTCTTTATCCGTGTTTAGAGTGCCGACATCGAGCTTTTCTTTTCCAACAGCCTTACGCACCTCCTCAATCAACTTAATAGGTGCATCCATGTGTTCTTGTCCAAACCAAAATCCTCCAAGCACCACCTCTTCTGTTGCCTCGTTCGCACCGGCTTCAACCATGATGACGGTCTCTTTATCTCCTGAGAACATGAGATCAAGTTTGGAACTCTCACGCTGCTCATAGGTTGGGTTCAAAACGTAGGCACCATCAACATGCCCAACACGAACGGTACCAATAGGACCATTCCATGGGATGTCGCTGATGTGGAGTGCACAGCTAGAGGCAATGAGGCCAATAACGTCTGGGTCGTTCTGTCCATCAAAAGAAAGGTTAGTGACAATAACCTGAATGTCTTTGCGGAGACGACTATCAAAGAGCGGACGAAGCGCACGGTCAATCGTGCGTGAAACAAGCACAGCTTCATCCGTTGGACGCCCTTCTTTTTTCATGAAGCGGCTTCCCTTAATGCGACCTGCTGCATAGAGCTTCTCTTCAAAATCCACCATCAGTGGAAAGTAGTCGAGACCAGGTCTCTCAAAGGAGCTCATGGTTGCGGTGGCAAGCACGACTGTGTCGCCGTACTGCACTACGCAGGATCCCCCTGCTTGTTGGGCATATTTACCCACTTCAATGGAAAGAGTTTTTCCTCCCCATTGGGTTTCGAACTTTTGTGGTTCGTTCATAACATGTTCCTGCACAGGCGGAAGATGTCGAGCGAGCTCGAAATCTCATTGGTCTGTGCAGGATGATTAGTAATTAACTCAGTTGGGGTCTCGGCGATCCAAGACCTCTCAAAGCTCGTTACTAGAATTCTAATCGACGTGTTCGGCTTTCTTCTTGATTGTCTTTTTCTGAATCCATAAAAAAGGCACCTGCGGCCAGCTCCTCTTTTTCTCTCCTTCTCCTCCTTTCTCTTCTTTCTTCTTACTCCCTCGCCCGGCAGGTGGCCCGATGAGATAGCGACGTTTGTTTTCTGAAAGGTTTGTGTAGTCGTGCACGTAATCAAGGAGATTGGTTGAGGTGGTGGCTCCAAAGGCCATCAGCTCCACCATGCGTCCACGGCTCTGACAGTACTCAACAAGTGGAATAAAATCCCCGTCGCCGCTTGCGAGTACAACAACATCTAGCATATCAAGCATCTGGACGATATCCATGGCAATGCCAACATCCCAGTCTGCTTTTTTAGCGCCGGATTCGTATTCTTGAAGATCCTTCTCTCTTGTCTCGATGCCGGCTTTTTGGAGTGCCTCAAAGAACGGTCGTTCCTCCTCGGTTTGTGTGCGGACAACGTAGGCATTGGCGCGGACAAGTCGGCGACCAGATACGGCATCCTCAACAATATTTTTAAAGTTCACTTTGCGCTTATGAAGATTTCGCGCACTGTAGTACATGTTTTGTGTGTCGATGAATACGCCAACGCGTTGGTCAGGGTGCTTAAACATAGGTGGGGTGCGGGCTAAAAACGTTCGCCCGACGCTAAATTAAATCCAGATCGTGCGCAGGATTGACGAAGAAGCGTGCTAACCTGCGTGCGTTCTGCTATTAAAACGCCAAAACCCGGCCGTATGGCCGGGGTAGCTTATTATCGCAATCCAAGATCCTTCTTAAGTGCGGTGTGTGCTTTTTCATCTTCGCGCTCAAGGTACATAAGGAGACGTCGGCGTTCGTTGACCTTCTTGATCAAACCACGTCGTGAGGAGTTGTCCTTTTTGTGTCCACGCAAGTGTTTGGTCAGGTCTTCGATTTCAGCGGTGAGAATCGCAATCTGCACTTGGGGGGAACCAGTATCAGACGCATGCGTCCGAAACGTCTCAATGATTTTTTGCTTCTTTTTTGCGGCGAGCATAATGGGTATGTTCGTGCGCGTTTCCGAGCGTGGGAGCTCAGCCCCAGGCCAAGAAAGCGCCAATGAATTACGCACCCACCCTAGCGAGCAGCAGGGTTTTTGTCAATGTGTGGGGCCCGATCAATGTTATACTACTAGGTGTTATGCCAAAGTCACACCCAATGCAATCGCATCCATTTCGTCTTCATCGTTATTCCCTTTCGCATGTGGGTGCCCTTCCCGCCCTTGCCTCTAACCGTTTACTTGGGTTTGCTGGAGCAAGTTTGGTTGGTGGATTCCTTGCAATTTTCCTGTATGAATTTTTTGGCTTCTCAATCCAGGCAGTGCTTCTTTGGTATGCCCTTAACTTTGCTGTGAAACTTCCGTTCCATGTGATTGCAGCAAAAATTTTCTCTCGCACGGGGCTTGTATCAAGTATGATCATTGGAAGCCTTGGGGTCATGTTGTTCTATTGGATGTTCTATTTGCTTGATGGGACGTCTTCGATTGACCCCTATGCTCTTATGGGGCTTGGTATTTTTGGACTCATGATTGTAAGCGTGTTCTATTGGTCCCCATTTCATATTGATTTCGCTGAGTTTAGTTCAAAGAAACATCGAGGAAAACAAATAGGGATTTTTTACGCTGCTCAGCGCCTCTTAAGTGTGATTGCTCCGGTTGCCGCTGGATGGATTATTGCGAACCATGGATACCAACTGACTTTTTTTCTCGGACTCGTCATTACAGGTGCATCTATTGTACCTCTCATTTTCCTTCCAAAGTTTGATGTGGAATACGAGTTTGGATTTTTTGAGAGCATTCGTGAACTTTTTTCAAAACAATTTCGACCCATGACCGTATCGATGATGGCGAATGGGGCCGAGAATATTGTGGGAGTCGTTGTGTGGCCTATTTTTCTTTACCAAGTCTTTCAGGGAGACTATGTAAACATTGGTGCGTTTACAGCCATCATTGTCATTGTTGGTTTGGCGCTTGAGATTTTTGTTGGAAAGGAAACGGACAAGTATTCTGCGAAGAAGCTTCTCAAGATCGGTTCAGGGGTCTACGCCCTGGGTGGGTTTGGAAGGGATTAGTGGAGACGGTTACTGGTGTGTTTGCTGCCTCCACCTTTCACAGTTTTGGATCCATCATGCTCCGCACGCCTATGGATACAATGATGTACGAGCAGGCAGCAGATTCAGGACACTATATTGATGAATATACTGTGTTGCGCGAAATCGCCCTTTCAATTGGTCGGGTTCTCATGCTCCTTGTTTTAGTTGGAGTCACAAGTGTCTTCTCAATCGGTGCCTTTTTTTTGTTGCAGCGATTATCTCACTTGGAATGAATCAGTTGGCAAAGTATCAGCAAGGTGTTTAGTTCTATAAAGCAAAAACCGCTCTGTTGAGCGGTTTTTTTGTTTATGAGGAAAAACCGCCGGCTTTAGCCGGCGTGTGCGTTTAACGGCGTAGCCCTTGTGAGAA
>PFWU01000055.1 GCA_002791295.1 Candidatus Uhrbacteria bacterium CG_4_9_14_3_um_filter_50_9 | reverse complement strand
TCGTGTCGCGTACCCGCTGCACGGCCCACTGACTTTCTGAACGAAGCCAAAGATGTCGGTTGTCGAGCAGGAAGTCAGGTCCATGATCTTTCTTTCCAAGGGGATAGCCTTCATCAGCCACATGAACAACCGTCACGGCACGTCCTTCGAGTTCAAACCCACTTGGCGCACGATCGTCTTGTTTCACTAGCCCGCGCACGATGACAGAAGACTCAAGTCGAATGCTCTGAAGCGCCTCCCAGATCTCATCAGAAATATCGCCCTTTGAATACACCACCTGCACGCGACCACTGCCGTCACGAAACTGGAGAAAAAAAATCTTTCCGCTTGAACGGAAGTTATAGCACCAGCCCTTAAGCTCTACCTCCTCACCCACATGTTCACTAATCTTTGATACAAATGTCGTTATCATACCCGCCCAGTGTAAAGAAAAGCCCAGAAATTGGCAATATTTGGATTAATTACACAGCCATGCAGGCACCTCGAATGGAACTTGCGGGAATCGTTGGAAAATGAGAAATGATGAGCGATTCGATCGCATTGTGAAATCCCTGGATATCTTCACCCGTAAGATGAACGCGCAGTTGCTGATCAAATCCCTCTCCCATACCAAATCGGAGGAGCTTGAGGGTTGAGTCATTTATGGGGCGCGCTGAAAACCATTGCTGCTCATCTGTGCGGACGCAGGTGTCGCACACCACCCCACCTTTAAGGGCATGCCACCGAAACTGATTCAACACAAGAGGTCGGCGGCAAGATAAACATCCGGAGAGTTCTGGTCGGTAACCGATGATGGAAAGAAGTTTAAGCGCAAACGTCCCGAGCAAAAATCCCGAGCGTTCACGACTCAGCTCTGGCGCGGTCTCAAGAAACTCAAGCCAGTCTTTGAGCATGTGATAAATGATTGGATCACGTTCATGCTCACGAGTGCCAATATCAACGAGGTGCATGGCGTTATGTGCAAGAGTGAGTTTTGCGATATCGGTATAAATACCCGGATAGGCCCGCCGACGTTCCACCCCTGCCACGGTTTGATAATGACGTCCATAGATGAGAAGGAGCTCTACCTCCGCAACCATCTCAAGATGCGGTGTGAGCTTTGCAAGTGGCTTGTGTCCCCCACGCGCCAAAAATTCCACCTTGCCTTTATCCGGCGTAAAAACCGAATACCAACGATCCGCTTCTTTGTGATCACGGCGCGAAAGCACAATGCCAGTTGTTTGGTAAAGAAGAGACATGGTTAAGCGTCAAACGTCACCGCCTCAATATTGTTTCCGTCTGGATCGAGGACGAAGGCGGCAAAGTAGGTCTCGCCGTAATCTGGTCTTAGTCCCGGGGCACCGTTGTCGGTTCCTCCAGATGCAAGTGCTGCCTCATAGAATGCGCGCACAGTTGCTTGATTCTTTGCCCGAAACGCTACATGCACCGGTACAAAGCACGATCCTTCTTCTGTCTCTGAAATAAAAAATCTTCCCTCGGAAATTTCAAACTCAGGATCCTTACCGTCTCCAAATCCCCAAAAACCGTCTTCTACACTTCCAAAATTTACAGTCATCTTAAGCGGTTTAAGTACTTGATCATAAAAACGCTTACTTTGCACAAGATCCCGCACACGTAGGGTGATGTGATCAATCATACGAAACAAGTATACCTTGAATCTCAACCCCTCAAAACCAATTGATGGTCGTCAAAAATCATTTGACCAAGCGACTCTCATCGTTTAGGGTGAGTTCTTGCACTCACTGAAGGAGAGGCAATGCAGGAACGATTCACCGGAACCGTCAGCTACCGACGCATGGGCAGCGACGAGGATCAGGGCGAAGGCGTCATGGTCGAGATCATCACCACACGCAGCATGTTGCGTCGCCGTGTGATCATCCCAGGGCTTGGTGAGGGTATCTTCCGAATGAGCGCGAAGGGCATCTTCGAGGTTGGCCACTGGTCCCTCGCACCAGAGTGCCAGATCTGTGATCTGCGCGGCCAGGTCAAGGGCAACCGCACCGAATGGATCGGCACATTCACGATCGAGCGCGATGGCGAAGTGCTCGTCAAGGGCTCCCTCAATGTGAACAAGGCTCCCACACACTAAGAGCACCTCAGTGCTCTTTTCTTATTGAGGGACTGTTCCCATGACTAAAGAAGGAACAACACCGCAAAAAACATCACGGAGAAGTTTATTGCCGAAAGGACACACCATGTGCAATAGGCTTTTAGAACACGTGCTTGGACGTACATGAAGTACATGGAAAAGAGAAAGCCGATTGTGACCACAACCGAGACAGGCCACACAGGAAACACACGCTGAGTCATTGAAAGTCCGAGAAACATGAGAATGAGTGTGTACATCAAAAGACCTGCAAACGCATTTGGAAATCCGAAGAGTCGACTTTGTTTTGACCGCTGTACTTTACGACACCACTCGTCAGGAAAAAATGGACAGGCGACGGGAGACTTGTTGATGGCGTGGTAGGACAAGTAGAGCGTATCGAGAAGACCGATGATCGAGAAAATAAGAATGAGTGTTTCTGCGAATGACATATTAGATCTCTGCGTTTATGAGTGAATCTTTTTGCTTGCGCGTGAGCTGTTTTATTTGTGCTTCTCGTTTACGTGCCTCACTCTCAGAAAGGCCAGACTCAGACCAGACGAGTGTGACAGGACCACGTCCACGTGTGTACTTCGCTCCCCTCCCTTGGTCATGTGCACTGAGCCGTGCGCTCAGATCAACAGTGATGCCTGTATAGATGGTCGCATCCTTGCAACGCACCATGTAAACCGTCCAGCTCATAGAACGAGGAGTGTCTCTGAGAGTCTGGCACATTGTGAGACATAAGTAGTTAACCGATTGAATGAACGATGCGTCAAAAGAAAAAGAGTATACAGAATCAAAAAGACCCCTAGGACATGCTTAAGAACTTCTTCGTCAACGACAAAAGTAGAGAGGAACGTTAAAACAGCAATGAAAACAATCTCCATACCCTTTCATCATACCAGAGCCGTAAGGGAAGTGCTCTGAAATTTGAAAGCCCCGGTCGCACATTGTGCTTCCGGGGCTCGTAGGCTACTCCACCCGCATCTCGTCGGGGTCCTGGTCCATTCCCTTCCAGACCAAGACGACAGCCGATCCGTCTTCCCACTCGTACCGGACGAGTGCGGACCCGTACTCGTCGGTAGTTCTGATCGGATCGCCGACCTCCTCAGCGAGCATGACGGCGAGAGTGAGGTCGAACTCCATCTCGTCGACATCACCCTCTGCCAGGAACTCCTCCCCTACTTCTTCATCCTTCTCTTCGAGGAGCAGGACCGCCAGTTCGGGCCAGGACCCAACGGCCTCGTCATACTCTTTTGCCTTCGTCATGGCACCTCCGAACACGCTACTTACCCTCGCACATCACCGCCCTATGCGGTGACAGGATTGGGGTTCTTTCACGCATCGAACTCTATCGACCCTCCATGACATGTGCCATGAATGATCAAATGGAGTCCCCCTGCCGTACACGAGTGCGCACGGCAGGGGTCGTTGGTGAGATGGGGCCTAGGATCCCATCTCACGGAGAAGAAGAACACACACCTAGGACGTGGGGGGCGGCTAGCTCAGGCTGTTGAGCACCCCGACGATCGTGTTCACGTCGCCGCCGCGGATGGTGGCCTTCTGCGGAATGCCGGAGGCCTGGAACTCGGCGAGGACCTGGAGGAGGTTGGTGCTCCCCAAGTCCGCGTGGCGGGTGTTGAGTCCCACCACCACGACCTCGCCCTCGCCAGCCTTCTGGCCAACAATGGCGACGAAGGGGGCACGCCGGTAGCCGCTGAACATCGCCGAGGTCTGGTTGATCTCGACGCCCGAGGGCTGACGGATCACCAGCACGTTTCCGCAGAGCTCGGCCGAGTCGAGGGCAGCCTGAGTGGCCATCTCGGTGGCCATGCCTTCCTCGAGGCGCTCCTGGAACAGCCGGGCCGCCTGGGGGTCGTCCAGCAGGTGGAGCAGGGTCGTCACGCGGAACTGGTTGTCCACGATCCGTACCTTGGTGGCGGTGTCGATGGCCCAGGCGAGGGCCTGGGCCTCAGGTGAGACCTCGAGCTGGCGGTTGTCCGCCCAGTCTCCGGCGAGGCGGAAGATGTGATCGGTGTCCGCACCGGAAGCCGTGAGGCTCGCGGCGGAGAGCACACCTTGCTCCTTGCCCCTGCAGAAGAAGAACCCCTCGTGCAGACCGAGCTCGGTCTTGAGCGTCTCCCACCTTTCAGGCTCGTGCTCGTCGTACACGCCCGTGATGCGCGCTCCCATGGCACGGAAGGCACTTGCGGTCATCTCGGGGTCCCGGTTGTTGACACCCAGACCGACCCAGAGAACGAAACCGTCCTCGGGAAGGCTCTCGATGGCGGTCTGGACGGCGTAGGGCCGACCGCTACGGTCGTTGCCCCAGACCTCGAAGGCCTGAGCGAATACGACGCTGACGTCGCCGTCACCGATGTCCCCGGCGGTGATGCCGCGAGCACGGCAGAGCAGCGCCGTGGCGAGAATGCTGGAGGGGCTGCCACCAGCGATGATGAGGACCTTGGAATTGGACAAGGAACATTCTCCCCTCCTCTTCCAGGCACTCCGCCCGGAAGGAAGAGGAGTCATGTTGGACACGAATGTCCCGCTGGCTATCCCTGCTGGATTGCAGGTATTCACCAGCCCCGGGCGGAGTTTTCACCCGGAACATACTGGAGTCTACGTTCGCCGTTTTTTGGCTACTTGTGTACTCCGCGAGAGAACGTTCTTTTCTGTCTTTCCCCTACAACTTCTCGACGACGATCTGGGCGACCGTCTCCATCTCAAGGCCGGAGTCCCGACCCAAAGGCGATCCGCAGATTCCACCATGGGCAGGTCCGCCCCAACCTTTTTCAAGCCTTGCGAGCTCTTCCAAGGCAGGTGCGACCGTGAGATCCGGAGCTACGACGATGTCTGCCCCCTTCCCGTACAACGCGCCCGGAGCCCGGAACCACTCGGTCTCCACCACAGCCAGCTTGTGACCGGCGTGGGTGGTGTACCAGGTGGCACTCTCGCAGACCTCCTCGAACTTCCGGTCATGCTCGCGCTTGGTGGCGGCATAGAACCGGGCGTTGGGGATGTGATCCAGAATGGACTCCATCGACCCGTAAGGATCGATGCCGCTTTGGAGCACTCCCCGCAAAATCTCCAGCCCCTTCTCCATGCGGAGATGGGGGCTGTCGACCACGAGGAGCATACCTGAGATGAGCTGACTGAGCGACGGATAGCCTCCGCCCTCAATCTGCTCGGCACGTCGATCGCCTCGATCAAGCTCATCAACGTAGCGAATAAGCCGAGCAAGGCGCTCAAGGGCCTGGGCTGCCGCACTGAGGTTGGTGACCCCAGCAAGCAACCCGCTCGAAGAATGGTGATCGAAGTTGTTCTCGGTGGTTCTTCCACTCCCGCCGACTTCGATGGCGACCACTGACGAATCCGCCAGCGCCGCCGATGCTGCTGACCCGCCGATCGCACGAAACATCACGTCCTCGGACCGAAGTCCAAGTACGAGAGCTGTGGCGATCGTATCTAGGTCAACCTTGCCGAACAGCACTTCACGGACAACGCCCATGGTGCCTCCTGGGGGTTGACCCAGTTGTGTATATTCTCTCATCCCACCCCACCACCATGGTGAGGAAGGAAGTTGAGAATTCAACAAACTTTTCTAAACCAAAACCCGATGCTTTAAACATCTCAGGAAGAAACGTGCAAAACATCGGGTTTGTCGCCATTTAGTTATTTCAGGCCAGGGTTGTTGGCAACCTCACGTCTCTCTCCCCAGAAACGTCAAAGATCATTTTGACGCAAAAATATAGCACTTTTTGACTGTTTTGTCAAGAAGCTTCTGCTGGTGCTTAGCTAAATTTAGTTAAAAAATCTATCAGCTAAAAAAGAACTATTCCTCTGCAACCGACATGCCACCAACGTATTCATAACGGCGACAAAATATGTTGTACTCGACCCACAGAGCCGTCGTCGAGTCGTACCTTGATCCCACGAGGATGGATGGGTTTGCTTGTCAGAATATCTTGAACAAATCCCTGCGTCAGCTTGCCGGTTGGCTGGTCCTTCTTGAGCACAATCGCGACATAGAGGCCTGGGTAGATGTTTGCACGTTTGGTATTTGACATGTGGCTATCATCTTAAGCGGCACGACCGCGTCGCAGCTCTCTTCTTGCTTCTGTTTCCTCAAGACCCTCCACAAACGCTCGTACCCGTTCTTGAATTTCCGCCACACGCTCTTGTTTCGATTCTTTTCCAAGACTCACGGCATCCGCCATCTCTCGACAGCGCTCAATCGCAAATCCATATTCTGGATTATCTTCCATTTCAATACGCATCGCACGCTCGACTTCCACTGGATCGGTTGAGTCGTCTAAACGCGCACGCATGAGCACGCGCTCAATGCGATCCTCTACAGGGGCATCCGTCGCTATCACAAACAGCCGCTCACCAAACGCACGGTGTAGGGCTTCAATCTCACCCGGATTACGAATGGAATCCACAATCAAGACCGTTCCTCCAAGCGTGGGCAAGCGAGAGAGCATCTCCTCCACCCAAGCGCCAGGACCCTGCTCCTTGCGCTTTGCGTTCCCCGCTTCTCGCAAGGTATCTCGGTTTAAAGGAAGTCCCTCAGCACGAACCACCTCCCGAATGTAATCGGAAAGCAGGATACTTTGAATGGAACGATCACCGAGCTCCTCTCGAATCGCTTTCACGGCCAAGCCTTTTCCTGAGGCAATGGGCCCGGTTAATCCAATAACGTATTGATAACTGGTTTTGAGAGCAACGTTCATACGCTCTGTATGTCATCATCCTCAAGACCAAGGAGACCTAATAAAAACTCAAGTTGCTCTTGCTCTGAAACAAGATCAGACGAAGGAATCCCGAGCTTGAGTGGATCACCACTTGCTTTAGGGACTTCAACACGACGTCCTTGCCCATCCTCCCAAAAATCCTCCTTTTGCTTGAACCCATTCGCCTGTAGTTGGCGTGTAAGCCCTGAAATTTCTCCCTGAAAAGGAGAAGAAAACCATAGCATGTTCATCATAGTGCTTGTATGGACACCTTTTTTATACACCTTGATAAAACCCTCCTGGGTCCTCGCATGTATCACAGACTTTCACAAGCACTTCGTACAGAGCGATAATCTTGCGAACTTCTTCGTTTGATTCAGCCCCGTCAACGAGGGTGAAGACCTCGTCACTCAGATGCCCATCGCCGCAGTGCTTACAAATCCATTGCATAGTCCCTTCACTATATCACTTGACAATTATGGTGTTCAACCCTAAATTACCGCAGCCAACCCCAACAAAGGAGTGATCGTGTCAATTCACATCAGTGCAGAAAAGGGACAAGTTGCGAAGGTGGTGCTGCTCCCCGGAGACCCCCTGCGTGCCAAGCGCATCGCCGAGGAATTCCTGACGGACACGGAGCAGTACAACGCCGTACGCAACATGCTCGGCTACACCGGCACGGTCACCCTCCCTGACGGCCGTCGTGTACGCGTGTCCGTTCAGGGTTCGGGAATGGGCATGCCTTCGCTCTCCATCTACGCGAACGAACTCTTTCACTACGGTGTTCAGACCCTCATCCGGGTCGGCACCTGTGGCGCTCTGCAAGAACATCTTCACTCTGGGGACCTCGTCATCGCCCAGGGAGGGAGTTCCGACTCCAACCTCAACCGACGCCGGTTCAAGGGACTCGACTTCGCTCCTCTCCCCGACCCCAACCTCTTCGTCTCTGCCGTCCTGGCAGTACGCGAACGTGGCTGGCAGACCGCGATCGGGAACGTACTGAGCACCGACCTCTTCTACGCCGACCACGCCCCCGAGGAGTGGAAGATGTGGGCTGAAGCAGGTGTCCTGGCCGTCGAAATGGAAACGGCAGAGCTCTACACGCTAGCAACGCTCAAGGGTCGCCGAGCGCTCTCCATCCTCACCGTTAGCGACGTGATTCCGACGAAGGAATCCATGTCGGCGGAGCAACGCGAGACCTGCTACGGACGCATGGTCGAGATCGCCCTGGCTTCTGCCTTCGCAACCTGATCCCCTTCACGCACACGACCGACATGCCACTGTCGGTTTTCTCATACAAAAAATCCCCCACTTGAGGGATTCGTGCCGAACTCAGAGCAGAAAGAGTTGGCGGATGCGGTCGCGTGTGGTTGGGTGGATAGCGCTGAGCTCGTACATGCGCGCAAGTGCCGGGAACGGCGTACTCGGATTGAGTCCCGCACGAATATCCTGCTCGATGTCGATGCGGATCTTCAGCACAGTCACACGCCGATCGCGTTTGATGTCCACGATTTCGTTGGAGCTATAGCTGTTTCCTACGATCTTGTGGAGCTTGCGCTGTTCGAGATCGAAGATGATGATCGAGCCATCATCGGCGTAGATGACGGTCTCTCCGACGATCCAGTGGATCCCATATTCAACGAGCGCAAACGGCTCGAGAATGACCTCATTC
>PFWU01000006.1:1532-4653 GCA_002791295.1 Candidatus Uhrbacteria bacterium CG_4_9_14_3_um_filter_50_9 | reverse complement strand
AGACAACTCAACAATCGTCCACGCGCCGCTCTCGGCTTCTACAAGCCGGATGAAAAGTTTAATGAACTTGTTGCGTTAAATTCTTGAAACCAAGGATGAAAATTTATCAAAAATCCCCGTTGCGGGAAGTGACGAGCAGGGTGATTTGGATCTGCGCGAGAGGTTGGCTGGGACCATTTTGTTGCAGGTCGAGTCGCGTGGAGAGGCATGGTACGTGTATCCAAAAACACTCGAACGTCACTATCTTGGACGCCCAGAAGATGCTTTTGCGTTGATGACAGAGCTTGGATTAGGAATCACCTCAACGAATCTTGCGCACATTCCTATTGCCACCGAGTCTCTTGAACCACCATTGAATGAGGATTCGAGTTATCGCGAGCTCACCATGGTGACCGATGAGGGGTCATTCGTTGTTCATCTGATTACGCTCCGTCGGGATCGCTTTGACATGATGACAGATACGGCTGAACCAGAAGATTGCGACAAAGACTGTGATGCACTCTCTTTGAGCGAGTACGTTTCTCGACATGATGCATTTGCGGCGATTCATGGATCTTATTTTTGCCCTCCAGATTACGAAGCGTGTTCAAATGTGATCAATACCTTTCTTCCCCCCGTTTACAAGACTGCCGAGGAGCAGATGATTCAAGAAGATTCCCTCAACTATTTTCAACGTCCGTTCATTGTTCAATCAGACGACGAGAGTCTCTTCTATTTCCATCGCGCACCAGATTTTGGAAAGAGCGTTCTGGAGTTTGAAGAAACTTATCATCAGACCATGCAAGCCGGAATCGGAAATTGGCCGTCTTTAGTTGAAGAGGGTGAATCGGTTGTGCACAGTGAACCAAGTGAATCGAGTTTTTTGGTCAACGGGACAAGAGGGGGAATTGGATGGAATGATGAGGTGATCTACTTGGCTGTGGCCAAGAATGCGACCGTTCCTAATCTTGCGGCTATTTTTGTCGCGATCGGAGCGGACTACGCACTGAATTTGGATGGTGGTGGTTCAGCCGCACTGTATTACGATGGGGCTTATCAGGTCGGGCCCGGCCGGGATTTACCAAACGCTATTTTGTTTAAGAAGAGATAGATTATATGTCGCCCATGCGGGGTCGTTTTGGTATGATGATGAATATATGAAAAAGCATTTGGTCATCATGACAATAAGCGCACTCCTTGTGCTTTTGATCGGTGGATTTTTTGCTGTGCGGATCGCCTTAGAGAGTGTGTCTGTCATGGCGGGGGATTCATCTGAGGACGCACAGGAATCTCAAGCAGAAGAAGTTGCTCAGACGATTGACGTTGAGGAGTATCTGCAGAGGATGCGCACGTTGGCACATGTGCTCGAGGAGGAATCGCTTGAAGACCCTTCCGTTGAGGAGAACCCGCCAGTTTTACTCTGGCCCGTCACGGATGCACCCATCCCGAATCCCGGTGCACTGTTGCCATTCAAACGCATTGTTGCCTATTACGGGAATTTTTATTCAACACGCATGGGAATTTTGGGAGAGTATTCAAGGGATGAAGTATTGCGGCGTTTGAATGAAGCGGTTCTGGATTGGGAGGAGGCAGATCCAAGCACACCCGTCATGCCGGCCATCGATTACATTGCTGTCACGGCCCAGGCCAGTCCTGGAGGAGATGGGTTGTATCGATTCAGAATGCCAGAGGAACACATTGAACGGGCGATAGACATGGCTGATGAGATTGGCGGCATCGTGATCCTTGAGGTTCAAGCCGGTCTCGCGAATTTGATGGATGAGGTTGAGCATCTAGAGCCGTACCTATCTCTTCCTCAAGTGCATCTTGCGATTGATCCAGAATTCGCCATGAAATATCGCCAACCACCCGGAACGGCTGTGGGAACGGTGGATGCAAGCGAGCTCAACACGATTGCAGAGTATCTTGCCGAGCTTGTACAGACCCATGACCTCCCACCAAAAATATTGGTTGTTCACAGATACACCCAGTCCATGGTCACTAACAGCGACCAGATTACACCGCTCGCGGACGTGCAGGTGGTGATGGATATGGATGGGTGGGGGACACCTGGACAAAAAATCGCAACCTACAAAGCGTACATTCAAGAGGAGCCCGTTCAGTTCACGGGATTTAAAGTGTTTTACAAAAACGACGTCCGCTACACAGGTTCCTATCTCATGAGCCCAGAACAAATCCTCCAACTCCTCCCTAAGCCTATCTTTATTCAGTATCAATGATGAGATGTTTGTTAGGCTCATAGATAATTAGACACATTGCGATTATGCAAAATCGAGAAACGTATTCTGATACGCTTCCTAAAAAGTACATGGCTGCTGGGGCTTTGTTGTTTAATGAAGCGGGTGAGTTGCTTATTTTGCATCCGACTTATAAAGATCGTTGGGAAATTGTGGGTGGGATTGTGGAGGCCGATGAATCGCCTCGACAGGCATGTGAACGAGAAATTAACGAAGAAATCGGTTTGGACATTCACGTTGGACGGCTCCTATGCGTGGACTACAGCATCAACCTTGAGAATGCGGAAAATCTTCAGTTTATCTTTGACGGAGGTGTGTTAACGGAAGATCAAATCGCGAGCATCCGTCTTGCGGATGGGGAAGTGAAGTCTGTAGAGTTCGTACCCGCTTCATCAAAAGAGGATCGAGAACGTTTGCTCGCACGCGACAGACTCGGCCCCCGCCTTGTTAAGGCACTCGAAGCGCGAGAGCATCAAACGACTTATTATCTTGAGAAGGGTGAATAGTGTGTGGCCCTCTATGCGTATGACAAAAACAGATCTCCACAAACTCCCCGCAGACTTGAAAAAGGCGCTTGATTCAGAGAAACAGGTTTTAGCACTCTGGAAAGATATCACCCCGCTCGCAAGAAACGAGTGGATTTGCTGGGTCACCTCCGCCAAACAAGAGGAGACGCGAAGGCGCAGAATCGAAGTTGGCCTAGACAAAATGCGCAAAGGCATGCGCCGCCCGTGTTGTTGGGCTGGGTGCCCGCATCGCAGAAAGGATTCGTGATCGTTTGAGACCGGATCGCCCGCACGGTCTGGTTTTGTTATGATGGGGGAGATCTGTAGCACGCTGCGTTCGATTTTTCGTTGTGGTAACATGAATCTAGAATAGGTGCT
>PFWU01000006.1:0-1526 GCA_002791295.1 Candidatus Uhrbacteria bacterium CG_4_9_14_3_um_filter_50_9 | reverse complement strand
TCCGATCTCCAGCTTCACCATTGCGCACAGCAGATCACTCGAGGGAGTCTCGATTTTGTGCTTGAGTTGTTTGAGCAGCTTGGGTGTCGAGTATCTTATCGCGAAGAAGGTGCGACGTGGGCGATGGTTGAGCAAGAAGGGCTACGGTTTGATATCCAGTTCATCGAGCGTGACCGGGAACCGATGGCTCTTGAGTTAAAACGTGAAAGCCATGTGGCGTTTATTTCTTCAGATCCAAAAAGAGAAATGGAACGGATCGAGAAGTGGATTGAGAGCCAAGGCAAAACATGCATGGCAGATTCCTGGTCGGACAAAGAATATTACTTCGACTGCCCTGAAGTTTTTGTTGATTTTGTCATCGAGGTCATGCACCGTTCGGTGGTTGAATAATGTTTACCTGTGTCTACTTTTTATAAACCGATCATAAACGTTTAGCTCAAACCCTATGTCCACACCTAAGACTCCGAGGAGTACGGCCAAAGATGTTTTTTCTTATTTGCTGATGATCATCATGCTCTATGTGGGTGTGATTTTTTTCATCACGCTTCTTTGGCAGTACATCAATGTGCAGTTCCCGGATCCACTTGAGTTTTATTACTCTGGCGCAACCGACCTCATGCGTAGCGCCATCTCGACACTCTTAGTTGTCTGGCCGGTCTTTCTCTTGATTTCTTGGTCGATCAATCGCGACCTGTCTCTCGATCATGTAAAAGAATACCTCTGGGTTCGGAAATGGCTTCTGTATCTCACATTGTTTGTGGCGTCGATCACGATTATCGTTGACTTGATTTCACTCACCAATAGTTTCTTAGGAGGAGAGATCACGACTCGTTTTGTGTTAAAGGTTTTGGTGATTCTCATTGTGGCCGTGGCGGTGCTTTGGTTTTATCTCTGGGAGCTTAAGCGCAATGTGGAAAAGAAGACCCATATTCATCGGTATGGTGCGATTCTTTCTTCAGTCATGATTGTGGGATGGATTATTGCGGGCTTTTTCATTGTGGGTACGCCAGCCGAACAACGTGAGATTCGTTTTGATGAACAGCGCGTGAGTGACTTGCAATGGATTCAATCTGAGGTTATTTCCTACTGGGTTCAAAAGGATGTTCTTCCAGAAAATCTGGAAGCCCTTACGAGTAACATCACTGGTTTTGTTGCTCCAACAGATCCTCTCACACAGGAATCCTATACCTATACCGTCACCTCAGAACTCGAATTCGAACTCTGTGCCAACTTTACGACAGATTCTGAGGAAACAAGCGTGGCACGTGGTGGCGTACAAATAGAGCGTGCGTACCCGGTTGGATATGGAGGGGTACAAGACAACTGGTCACACACGGAAGGGACCGTTTGCTTTGCACGCACGATTGATCCAGATCTCTATAAGCAGGATCGTAGTTATGAACTAAACAACTAACTTCGGAAACGTATTTCAAAAAGGTACTGGGGAAAGGTACCTTTTTGAGCGCTCTAGGCCATTAAAAACGGTTACCGTAATCAGGGAGGAGGGAACGATTACTCGTGGCGCG
>PFWU01000023.1 GCA_002791295.1 Candidatus Uhrbacteria bacterium CG_4_9_14_3_um_filter_50_9 | reverse complement strand
GGCGGCGCTTGCCCTTGCCCTTGCTGCTGGGCGCGGGCTTGCGGGCGGCGTCGCGCTCGGCCTGGGCCTTGGCGCGACGGAGCTCCTGCGCCTGGGTCTGGAGCTTGGAGACGAGCTCCATCATCTCGGTGGGCCGGGTGGCCTCCTCGATGACACTCCAGTCGATGCCGAGGGCCTTGGCCGCCTTCGCGGCTTCGGCGATCAGGGCCAGGGTGTTGACCCCCAGCTCACCTTCCTCGACCGTCGCCAGCCACTCCGGGGAGACCCCGTAGCGCTGGACGATCTCCATCTCGGCCAGCGACCGCAGGCGCAGGGCGCGCGCGATCCACTCCTCGGCCTCGATCTCCTCGGCCTCGAGCTCGAGGGTGTCGACGGTGATGTTGTCGTCCTCGTCGGAGCACTCGATCTCGAACAGGGCGTCGCTGATGTCGCAGAGGATGTCCTCGGCGGAGGGGCGGCCGTCCCAGAGGTCCTCACCGCTCACGAAGTCGCCGCCGTAGAACCCGTGCCGGGCGCGGGTGTGGGCGGGGTCCTCGGTGTGGAAGTCGAGGTTCTCCAGGGCCAGCTCGTCGAAGTCCGGCGAGTTGTTGTCACCGATGACCGGGAGGCCATCGGTGGTGAAGTGGAGCTCGCGGACGGATTCGTCACAGAACTGCATGGTGTATTCCTGCTCGGAGTGTGGGTCCAGGCTATTGGCGGGATGCCAGCCTGGAAGGGGTTTGTGGGCGGATGCCCGGCTTCTTGAAGACGGGCTTGCGCCCACGGTTTTCTTTTGAGAGTCGAGTGTGTGAGCAGACCATTCAAGGTGCTTCACAGGCTCGTTCTCGTAAGATTGCCGTGAGGTGAGTGAGTCCGGAGGGGACTTGGTCATTTCACGACAATCTTTTGGGGAAGGGGTTAGGGGTTAGGGTTTGGGGGTTGGGTTGGACATGTGCTTTTACATCCTGGCTGAGCATTGGAAGCATGGATCCAGTTCTCAGCGGGATGGGCGACGTTGAGTTGTCGCCCGAGTCTCGTCCCTAGAGGGGAAGGAGGCTCAGGATCCGGCCGGCGAAGTTCGCCGGGCCGAAAAGGAGGAACATGGGAACGCCGATTCCACACACCCAGAGGGGCATGGTGGGGGCGCGGTCGGCGATGCGGTCGAGGATGTAGTCCACTTAGGACCTCCGTTTTGTGGGGTTGAGTTCGCTCGAAGGGCAGAAGGAGGTGGGGAGGGTTTAGGGGTTAGGGTTTAGGCGAACTGTTCGCCCCAACCCCTAACCCCTAATAACTAACCCCTAACACCTCTTCTGCGCTTTGAGCGAACGGCGGCATCTTGCGTGATGCACACCGTCGTTGCCGACCCGAGGGTCGGCGTTCGGTCTCAGCAGATTCCGAAGCTCCGCTCCAGGTCAGCTTCGGTCACGTTCGGGCCGCGGGGGGCCCAGTTGACGTTGGTGGAGCCCGGGCGGGTGGGCTTCGAGAAGATGGAGCGGAAGATGGTGGTCAGGAAGGTCATGTGATCTCCAGTGGTGACGATCCCTAGGCTTTTGACGAACGTGTCAGCCCAGGGAATTCGGAGAAGAATCAGACAGTGACCTGTGCAAGCACTGGTATGTCTTATGGATACCGGTGGTATGGATTAAGTCAGACAAGCCGAGTTAATCCATTTGGTATCCACTCCCGACGTCACTCTATTGAGTTCTGTCGGATAGTTTCTCTCTCCTCCGAGTTCCCGGAGCGGACGGTTCACATCTTCAAACTTCTGGAGGGTAGGGGTGAGTCAGTGACATGACCGAAGTCTTGTGTAACTCGTGATCACTTGGCGTATGGAATGAGTGAGTTAGACCCAGTCAAACCATTCAGTGATCGCCGCCAAGGTTCTTCTTACGAAGTTCCTTGGACGGTTTACTCTCTCCTCCATGAGTTTGGAGACATTGAACGAAAAACGTCGCTCGTTGTTTACATCGGGTATGAGAAAGTCGATATAAACAACAAACGACGTTTGTTGGTGGTCTCTTACTGCGACCACTGCAGCTCTCTCCCCAAGGTTAGGCATTTACATGCCCAACATGAGTATAAATTGTAGAGTTCTTTGTGAACGGTTGTTGGTCTTCTTTTCAGACCCTTGATCTTGATGTGCACACTCTATCATATTTTGTCAATCTTGTCAAGATATACGTGGAAGGATCATACTAAATTTAGCTAAATTTAGTAAATAATACTGTTAAGTATCTTGTTAAATATTAATGACTTTATGTCAGTATATCGCTCAAAATAGCTTCCATGGCCGGCTGTAGGCGCTGGTCGTTTATACGCAGCTATTGGTTGGATCAGGGGGTTTGGCGTGTTATACTAGTCTTCGTATGGAGACGTTTTCAGGGGTTATTGGACACAGGAGGGTGACATCCGTCTTAGATCGGATGATTGAGCACGATTCACTCCCACACGCCTTCTTATTCCTAGGCTCAGAAGGGGTGGGTCGAACGCTGGTGGCTGAGAAATTGCTTCTGAGGCTGTTTGCCGGAGCGGCTTCTCTCGAGACGGTGCCAGATTATCTGTCATTAGAGGTTCAGGATGATTTAAAGACAGGTAAGCACAAGACGAAAATCGTCGTTGGTCAGATCCGTGCGTTTATCACACGACTCTCTATGAGTGCATTTGCGGGAGGGTTGAAGGCTGGATTTATTATGGAAGCAGACCGGTTGAACGCCGGTGCTTCTAATGCGCTCCTTAAAACACTCGAGGAACCACATGGAAAGACATTGATGATCTTGCGGGCACCAGATATTGAATCCGTGCTTCCCACGATTGCCTCCCGTTGTCAGATTCTCCGTTTCTACCCCGTGGCTGTTGAAGAGCTGGTAGAGGGGTTGGTGAAGAAGGGATATAGTCGAGAAGACGTGGAGCCGGTTGTGAAACAATCGCTCGGTCGACCGGGGGTTGCCCTCAAACTTCTCAAGGACAGTGCATTCAAAGCTGCACAAGAGACAGGGTATGCCTCCATGATGCGCGCATTCTCCTCTGACATTCCATCAAGACTCAGGCTCGCCGCCGATCTTGTTCCAAAGACGGAAGTGAATAAGCGTGTCGTGCTCGAGTCGCTTCTCGATCGGTGTGAAGAAGTTCTGTCCGGTCAATTGCACGCCAACATCTTCGGCACAGCCTCACTTCTTTCTCTCAATCAAACCGTGAAGGCACTCGAACGTCTCGATGAGGTTCGCTCTAGTGTTCCACATAACATCAATCCTCATTTAGCTCTTGAACATCTTTTTTTAAGCGTATGAAACGAATTGTACTTCTCTCTGTGTCCCTCATCTTTCTAGGAGCAGGTTGCTTCGGTGGAGGAGGATCAACGGGTTCCGATGGAGGGATCTTTAAAACAGCAAATAGTGGTGAGGACTGGGTTCAGTCGGTTGTTGTTCCAACAGCGGCCGGGATTGGAACATTGGCGACCAGCAATGTGCTCAATATGGAAATGGATCCTCAGGATCACAACTATCTGTATATCGGTACTCGTTCAAATGGCATGCTTTATTCTGAAGACGCTGGAGCCTCCTGGCGTCAGACACGCAACAGTACTCTTTCAGACGGAACGATTTATTCCATAGAGGTTGACCCAACGGATGTCTGCACCGTGTATGTTGCAAAAGGCTCTCGGCTTTTTGTGACCAATGACTGCATGCGCAGTTTTGATGACGAAGTCTACGTGGATAGTCGAGGTCAAAACGTGCTGCAGGTGGCGATTGACTGGTATGACCCAGAAAATATCTGGATCGGTCTCGATAATGGAGATGTGTTGAAGAGTGAAGACGCAGGTGGAACGTGGCAGACATCATTCAAAACAGGCGGGGAGATTTCAGAGATTTTAATCTCGAATACAGATACCCGACAGGTGCTCGTCTCAACGTTTAAACAGGGAATTTATCGAACCGTGGACGGAGGTGCTGTTTGGGAGGATGTGGACGATGCCCTAGATGCGTTTTCAAAAGCAGACCAGGTGTACACAATGATTCAAAGTACAGATGCAGGGGTTGTGATCGCTGCTTCTGTCTATGGACTGCTTCGTTCAACCGATTTTGGTGGAACATGGGAAGACATTGATCTGGTGACAAGCCCTGGACAAGTCGTGATTCGTGCCATTGGGATGGATGTGGATGATCCAAGCACACTGTACTATGCGTCGAACGCAACGTTTTATCACTCAGACGATGGTGGGGCAACGTGGAATACAGAACGTCTCGCCACCAGTCGTACCCCGCGAGCTCTGTTGGTTGACCCGGCAGATCCGGCCGTGTTATATGTCGGGGTAGCCACAGATACTGAATAATTATGCATTCAATTTTGACACAGAAAAAACCTGTTTATCAGACCGCGATCGATCAATTGCAGAAAGAATTTTCTCAGTTGAGAACTGGACGTGCCACACCAGCGCTTGTTGAAGACATTCCCGTCAATGCCTATGACTCCATTATGGAAGTCAAAGGACTTGCTTCGATTCAGTCATTAGATGCAAAGACATTGGTGATTGATCCTTGGGACAAAGGTCTGCTTCAAAATATTGAAAAAGCCATTCGCGATGCAGGGATCGGCTTAAGTCCAGTGGTGGACGGAAAGCAGATTCGTATCATGATGCCACCGATGACGGAGGACAACCGAAAGCAGATGGTGAAGAAGATGAAAGGGATGGTAGAGGATTCACGCATCCGTGTGCGTGGTGTGCGTGAAGAAGCACGTGAAGAGATTGTGAAGCAAGAAAAGGAGAAAGAGATTAGTGAG
>PFWU01000039.1 GCA_002791295.1 Candidatus Uhrbacteria bacterium CG_4_9_14_3_um_filter_50_9 | reverse complement strand
CAAACAAAAAACTCCGCTTACTACTGCGAAGAATCTTACAAAAACATGACTAACATCTGTGCCAGACCCCACCGCCCCAGGTGAGGTAAGGCACCTGGGTGGGCTCTCCGGAGAGCTTCTGCCCGCCTGGCAGAGTGGCGGTGGACTTGGACGAGGACCCGGAGGGGCCACTCGCCTGCTCGGTCGGTGCGGACGATCCCCCGGTGGGGACCGCCTGCTGAGCCTCGCAGCCGGTCAACAGAGCGAAGACCGCGGCGAGGGTGATGGTGATCCAGTGTTGCATCTGGATTTCTCCCTCCTGTCAGGAGTGGTGTAATGCTCATGCGTGCTGGACAGGACAGCGCGCGAGCAGGACTCTTCAGAGTGATTCGTCCCGAGTGGGAGACAGCACAGAGCATGAGGGCAGTGCCTTGAACGAATCCAAGACTTCACGCTTCGTGCTAGTTCCCACACGAGACAAATCCTTCTAGGTCCCATTTATAAAAAGAACGCCCGAAAAAGAGGGCGTTGCACATTTCTATGGCATTCGACTAGGAAATGTGCCCCCATTTCCGAAGGCGGGACATTAGTCGAAACACTGTTTTTTGTCAACCTTCATGAGGTTCATGTCTGAACACTTCTCAAAAAATGCAGAGGTATCCAGACAAACCCAATCTTCAAACATCCCCCACATACCAGGGAACACTATGGCCAACCAGGGTAACGATGAATTGACAAACCGACTCCTTCTTGTATGATGTCTGGTCCATAACGGAGAGACCATGCAACTTCCACTCGCAGAACTGGTCCGTGACCTCCTAGCAACACAAGGCGTGGCAACCAGGAACAGGCTGGAAGCCGAAAGGATGTCACCCGGGGAGGTGCGTGCACAGGCGGGCCGGATTCTGTCCGAACTGCCGAGCCGGTTGCGGACCTGGCTTGATGCCGACAACACCTCCCTCTGGATCTCGATCTATGAGTTCCAGACACTCGGAGATGATCTCCGAGCAAGCGTGAGCCTCTCTGGAGACAGAGGGATTCTCCTCAGATCCATCCAGTGGGACAGCCTCCTATTGGCGGATCCACTCGGATTGGCGCTGGCCAAGCACCTCATGTCCGAACTAGAAACCGTTCACAGCATCTTGCCGGTGCTCATGGCAGCACCGGCATCGGGTGCCGACTCTCCCACCATGTCAGTACACCTGGGCCTAAAAAAAGCTCAATAGTCTGGTATAGGGGAAATCAAAACGCCCACCGATACGCATTCGGTGGGCTTTCCTTTTTGCAAAATGTAGGAGAACTGCTATAAGGGTTGACTTTTTCGTCTTTTTCTTTTAGAGTGCGGCGTTGGAAACTGTGAGTGTAGACCTCCTGCACGACCAGGTTCCATTCACCACGTCGACATCCTCATGCTCCTTTGGAGTAGTCGACAACCGTCTTAGGCGGTTCTACGAGGAAGAGAGTGCCATGAGCACCGTCCCAATGGTGACCTGCGCCTTCCCCGGGTGCAGCAACGAGTTCCCCGAACACTACCTGCTCACCGTCTGCGGAGAGAAGCGGCACATGCTGTGGGTCGTCAGCAGTGCGAGGAAGCTCATCCTCCGCCCCCAGAAGGACGCCCCCGCGGTCTCCTTCCCGGAAGGAGCCGTCGTGAACGAGTGGGGTGTCGACAACGAGACCCCGAGCGTCGTCGTCCGGAACGGTACCGAGGAGGTACCGAGCTGGCAGGGTGTGAGCTACGACAAGGGTGTCGTGATCGTCAACGAGGTACCCGAGCAGACGGCGAACGCCGTACTCGACATCCTCGAGCGAGGCGGCACGGTGCAGGATGCCGTAGACTTCCTCGTCGAGGAGGGCTGCGCCGACCAGTACACCACCAGTCTCGACTTCGTCGAAGGGAAGCTCTCCCCCGCGGGCCGCATGCTGAGCCCGACCACCGGCGTCGTCAAGCGCGACGACCGGGATCTCACGCCCTGCTGGCGCGAGGGTGACACCTTCTTCGTCTCCCACAAGGACGAAGGTCGGGTCATCGAACCCGACATCCTCAAGCGCACCTACCGGAACCCCGATGGCACCCCCATCAACCTCGCGGCAATCCCCCATGGACCCCCCGAGAACATCAACAACTAGTCCTCTTCCACCCACGGGTGTAAGAGGACATGGAATCCAAGGCTGCGGCTGAGGGTTCCATCGGATCGAAGGCTGCGGCCAACGATCCCCCCTACATCCGTTACGTGGGTGAGGACGAGACCGCCGGGTCCCAAGCAGCTGCGGCTGTGAAGGGACTTCGGCGGTCTTCTCGTTGTCTAGACAACTGACATGAAGCCTCGCAGGGCCTGCTCTAAGTCATCAAGTCGGCTCGCATGGATGCGTTCTGGATACCGTCGTGCCAAATCTACAAACGCTCTAAATGCCTGTCGATGCACGATGTAATTGGGGCGTAGGTCGTCGTGTGTGATCTCACCAAGGTCTTCCTCTGAAACAGGAAGTTCTGTTGACCCAAAATCTTTTTGAAAATGTTCAGCCACTGTTTCGTCATCTAACACTCCCTGCAACAGTCTCACAACATGCAGATCAAACTCCGGATCACTTGTCTCAGGGAGTAAATCGATATTTCTGACAACGACGGCTGCTGCTTCTGCGAATCGCCCTGAGTCTGAAACAAGCACAATATCAAAACCACGTTTGAGGGACTCATTGACCTCCATAATAGAAAAGACTCCTCCATTTCCTGCGACCAGCACACGTGGTTGATCTTTGCTGATCCGCGCAAAAAGCGACTCCATGTAAGCAATGTGCAATCGATAGGCTTCTACACGTTTCTCTCCCTTCTCTGACCAGAGAGCTGTTGTGGGGGTCACCACGGAATCCACGGGCGTCACCGCATAAATCTCTGAGCTCTTCTCTTTGTCCACAAAGGGATTCCCTTCGTACAGCGTGTTCCCTCCTGGCGAAACCGCAAAGAGGTGTGCCTTGTCCTTAAAGGGAAGATGATCTGTCTGTGTTTTGTAACGGACATTCTGCTGACCAAAAAAGACTCCCACCCCAGATTGCGTTCCAGGTACGGCGATGTTTGCCTTTGCTTCATGTGCTACCGTCAGAACGGCGAGGCTCATTTTATTGAGCGGATGATCGTCTGTTCCTTCCACACTCCCTACGTTTTTACATCCACCCACCACATTGATCAGCGGACAGTTGCGATTCACACGAAGTTTGTCGAGCACGGCTTCTTCCATATCGACCGGGATCGTTTCTGAAGGATGTGTGATGACGTGATTGATTGCCACCACACGGATACTTGGAGACTCCAAACACAACTCTGCGTCATAACCCCATTCGGGACATTGATCTTTGGCGAGATCCAGGAATCGTTGATCAAATTCCACTTCGTTCACATGAACACTTGGTCGAAAGACATCACGAAACCCAACAAGGTCTGGTGTTGCTTCCTGGTACAGAAACTGACGATAGACAACAGCGGCTTGTTTGAATTGTCTCACGAGCTGTTCTATATCCTGATCGTTCACCTCCACACGCAACCCATCAACAATACGGTCGACTTCCGCATGAAATTGCGTCACGTTTGTCAGGATGAATACAGCCGCTTCCTCTGCTTCCTCCAGAATCTTCTGTTCCCAATGCTTATTCTTGTATGTGACGAGACGTTCCACTCGGTCAATCCGTTCAAGAAAATAATCGAAGGCTCGCAAGCTTTCCTCAATCTCTTCATACACCTCTCGATCAAACACCGGCACCTGCCCACGCTGGTCTGGTTTCATGTCTTTCTCTTCGTCGATCAACACACGGGCAATATGTCCTTCATAGACCGTCTCGAGAAAACTGTGTTGCCTCCCTTCTCCCGAACGTTTGTATTGACCTCGAAAAAAAAGAAATTGCTTTTCTGGATCTGAAACGGGCTGGGTTTGAAGAACAGCGCGTACACCTTTGAGAGCGTTATAATGACGTGGATCACCGAGCACACGTGCGCGTGCCTTGTAGGCCTGGTGCCGACTGTCGCGAATCCCATGTTCCAAAAATAAGCGCTTGTGCGAAAGTTGCTCATCGACAACAGTCGTGGACACACCTTCTGCAAAACGCATGAGGGCAAAGACACCTGCTTCACCTTGTTCCAGAACCGTCTCAATCAAGCGGTCTGGAAGAAGCTCGCCTTTCTCTAAGATGCGTTTTGCGAAACGATCTGGGAACTGCAGAAGCTCGTCCAATAGATTTCCAAGGGTCTGTTCAGGCTGCGCGGTCGAGAACCCCATGTGATCTGCAAACGCAGCAAGCTGATGTTCGCGTTTTGCCTGTCTATTCTCTAGGTCAAAATTTTCCTCCGCACGTCTGAGCTGCAGTTCCAATCCTTCCGCCTCATTTTGCAACCAATGTTCTGACCACTCCTCAGCCAACGCATCTGTCACGAGTCCATACGGAATATGTGCAACAAATGGGTGATCAATCAGTTTTGTTTTCCCAGCACGACCGTCAAAAAAAATGCGCACCCCGTTGGAGTCGAGGGTAATGTGGCGTGACCCCTTCCCCTCTGAACGAAGCATGCGGGCATTCCCACTCAAGAAGAAGGCGGTAATCAACTTTGTGCGTTCATTGTGTGCCTGGTCACCGATCGCTTCGTCACGTTCCAGTAGACGTAACGTGCGTTCAGATTGAACAAATTCCCGAGAAGAAATCTGCGAAAAGGAAGGGTCTTGATAAAGTTCTGTCGGAATAAATCCAAGGATTGTAAGGAGTCGGCCAATATTTTCCTTACCACCGGAACGAAATGCTGCCGCTGTCAGTGCCGACCACCCCTCATGTTCACCAAAACGCAAAACTCGATGGGTTGCTTGACGCAAGGTTTCCTCATACGCATCTACAGAAACGTCACCAAAACGTTTTGTGAATTGCAAACGCTCATAGAGTGATTGGGCATCTGTTGCAGTGGTGAGAAGTGGATCCACGACATGAGTTGCGAGTGATTCAACTCCCATCTCGTCAGAAATGACTGCGTGTTCCGCCCACTGAAGTAAGTTCTTTAGTTGCTCGGATTGTTCGGAGTCAAGAACATGGACTGTTTTTCTCAGGAGGCTTCCCTGATGTCCTGTCAGCAATTGCATCAATCGCACGTGCTCGAGAACCCGTTTCTGTTGGTTGCTGTCCAGTGCTTCGAATGATTCTTTCACCACAGTACCCTCGTTGAGCTCATCCCCACGACCAGAGTGTGCAAGAAAAAAACGTTGACCAGCCAACACCTGATCAAGCCCGTGTTGCATAATTTCAACACCCCCGTCTGTGCGTCGGGACTCCCTGTCTCTTCCAAATCCTGATCCTTCACCTCGATCTTTCATGTGAACCTAGTGTAACAAAAATAGAGTCAGATTTCGATACTTGATTCATGTCTTTTTGCCACGTATGATCTCTCTATCTATGAAACCTTTTCTCATTCTACAGCTTAGAAAAAACGATGCCGCATCTGACGGAGAGTACCAGGCGTTTTTGAAGTATGGTGGTCTGACTGAATCTGAGGTGCAGCGCATACGCATGGAGATAGACGCACTTCCCGTTATCAATCTTGATGACTACTCAGGTGTCATTGTTGGTGGAGGTCCGTGGAATGTGAGTGATCACGATAAAGACACCAAGCAACGTGAGGCTGAGGCTTGGCTTTTTGAGCTCCTGAGAAACATTGTGACTAAGGATAAACCTTACTTGGGTGCCTGTTATGGATTTGGAGCATTGACCGTTGCGAGATTGGGCGAAGTTGCAAAAGGACGCTATCAGGAAAACGCTGGAGCGGTCACCATCGAGCTTACCAACGAGGGAACGGAGGACCCACTGCTCAAGAATCTTCCCCAAAACTTTAAAGCCATCGTTGGACACAAGGAGGCGTGCCAGTCTCTCCCCAAAAAAGCGGTATGGCTCGCCAGCTCTGAAACATGTCCCTATCAGATGTATCGCATCGGTAACAATGTCTATGCCACACAATTTCATCCAGAGCTTGATGGAGAAGGGGCAGCAACACGGATTGACGTTTATAAACATGCGGGCTATTTCCCACCAGAGGAGGCAGAAGAACTAAAATCAAAACTACGAAAAGAGGCTCTAACGGTACCCATGGAAATTTTACGCCGTTTTATTCAGAACTACCGTTAGACGACAAACTTGTCGCGATCGCGACAAGTTTGTTGAACGCAGGTTTGTGGTCGTTTGCTTGACACATAGCCTTAAATAGGCTATTTTAAACTGTCTTTTTCAGGGTCAAACCCTGTCAGGCACCCATGCGCTGGAACTTCATGGTCCAGCATTCCCAACAACACCTGTCATTGGTGAAAAATGACAACCGCAATCGCAAGAGAACTCCACCTCCACGAGCGGACCATGCCGGTCCCAGTAGCCCAGTGGCGTGCCACCAAGCTCCTGGTCGCCGATATCCTCGAGAGCGATGAAGGCGACCTGAGTGAGGCCGAACGCTTCCTCAGCACTGGCCTCGGCCGCAGGGCCAGCAAAGACCCCACCTTCGGCGACGTACACAAGCTCGCCGACATGGGCGTGATCGACCGGATCCTCGAGCGACTCGGTCTCGACGTGGGCGTCACAGCGAGCAAAGACCTCGCGCATGCCCTCACGTTCGTGAACCCCGAGCTCGCTCCCTGTGAGGTCGAGTCCTGCGGACACTTCCCCCTCGCCGAACTTGGTGGGGTGTGGAGTACGCTCGAGGACGGGAGCCTGTGCCGGCACTGCCGGCAGGGTCTGGTCAAGGGGGTCAAGCAGCGTGGTCCCTACACCCGCTGCACAGATCTCACGAGCGTTCCCTGGCTCCAGATCGAGGACGGTAGCGGCGAGAACAAGGCCCAGCCGCTCCCGACCAGGAACGACTACATCCTGGAGTGCGCGGAAAACCCCAAGCACTGGCTCCGGATCGACGACCGGATCCTGGCCACGCTGGTCGAAGAGGATCTCCTCGACGAAGAGGGTGCACCCAACGTGGCGCACCTCATCGCCTACCTGATCCACGTGAGGCAGATCTCCCCGCCCGTCGAGGCCTACCGGCGTCTTCAGGACCGGGACGAGCTCAACTGCTTCACCGCCCAGGCACTCACCGGTCTCGTCCGCGAGGCCAAGAAGTGGACGGCGGGTGTGGTGATCCAACCGGCCCCCGCCGCGCAGCCCATGGGTCGCGTGACGATGAGGCTGCAGGCGAACATGCAGCCGTCGATCTACGTCGGGGACCTCCTCAAGGAGCTCTTCGATGAGTCGACGTTACGGCAGTTCATGGCTCGCTACTACGATGCGATCTCGCTACCGGGCGGCAACGCCACTCTCGCCACCCTGTGCTGGGAGGCAGCGTCCGGTATGAACCGACACGGTGTCATCAGTGAGGATCTCTTCCAGAACCTGCGAACTCACATCCCCACCCAGGCGGCCAACATCGACTACGTTGCTGGCCTCTGCGGGTTCGGCACGGGGCCAAGCAAGGAGCAGGTGTTGAGCGCACTCTGCCGCCTCCTGAACGCCCAGTTCGAAGCGATCATCTTCCTGATGGATGCTCCGCGCAGCACGTTCAGCAACGGTTCACAGTCACAGACCGCCATCGACCTCGTCCGTTGGGCAGAAGACAACGGACGGATGGACGACCTGGTACGGGAGACGAAGAAGAAGGCTCCCGGCCTCTTCTGAGCTAAGTCCCTAAACTACGAACGGAACCCACACGCGGGTTCCGTTTCTTATTTCAAAACACCCGGTACGTGACCGGGTGTTTCTCTTATTCCATTTCTGTTTCTATAAACTCAATCGCACTATTGATTGGAATGGCGAAGCCGATTGATTCTCCCTCACTGTCGATGGCGGTGTTAATCCCTACAACCTCTCCATCAAGATTCAATAGTGGTCCACCAGAGTTTCCTGGGTTAATGGCGGCATCCGTCTGAATGACATTGTCGAGCTCTACAACGTCTCCGTTTGACGACTGAGCGGAAATTTCGCGACCAATGGCACTAATCACCCCTCGCGTCACCGTTGACTCATAACGATTCAGTGAGTTCCCAATCGCCATAACGGTCTGACCAACAAGCAGTTCATCTGAATTCCCAAGGTCTGCCGCAACCAAGTCCGTCGCTTCGACTTTGATAAGCGCAAGATCTGTATCGTCTGACACGGCAATGACACGGGCAGACAGCTCTGTCCCGTCCACCAAGAATACGGTGTAGTCTGCCGTCTTATCTTCGATCACATGTTTATTTGTCAGGATATAGCCATCGGATGAAATAATGATTCCCGTTCCTCCGCCGATCTCAATCGTTTTTGTTTGTGGTTCTGAGGTGACCTCACCATCACGTGGAGGAACTCCCTGACTGACACGTTCACGAGGATCAAACGCCGTTGGACTCATGCTGCGCTGTTGAAAATAAAAACGTCCAAATGGATCTTCGTTAAACCGATTATTCTCTCGATCGTAAATCTTTTCCAAGTCTTTTGTGATGATAATAGACACAACAGCAGGAGAAACGGTTTCAATGGCGCTGATCACTTCTTCGTCACTCTCTCCCGTATTTGAAAGGTTGATTGAAGGAAATCCGGTGACTGGAATCACCATGAACCCAAGCACGATGAGAACCGTCACGAGAGCATTAGCAATCAGGATAAGAATAAGTGTTGATGTTTTCATACATTGTTTAGTAATCAATTCCCTCTCGCGCTTGTACACCCGAGTAGAAGTAGTGTTTCTTTAGGTTCATTTCTGTGACGAGGTGTGCACGATCAAGAAATGTCTGTGGCGCATCTCGTCCTGTCAGGACAAGTTCGAGCGTGTCTGGTTGTTGATCAAGCAGCGCAAGGACTTCTTCTTCTGACACCATTCCAAGATTCGTTGTCGAGTTGATCTCATCCATGACGATTAGATCATAGCCCTCATGCAACATCTTCTCCACCTCATGGAGTCCCCGATGAGCTTCTTCCCTATCAATCTCTTGAATCGAAAAATCAAACTGACCGGTCACAGGATGAATGCGATCCCGACCTGTTGCAACATACGTGACCCCCGCAAGCTGATCGAGAATTTTTCGCTCTGAGTAGTGTGTGTCACCGCCTTTATCAAAATACACAATCCCCACACGCTTCCCCGCACCGAGCGCACGAATAACCACCCCAAGAGCAGCGGTCGTTTTGCCTTTCCCGTGTCCTGTAAATAATTGAATGAGCCCGTAGCCCTGTCTGCCTTTAATCCGATGATCGAGTTCAGGTTTTGTGCTCATAGATCATCATCATACCATGTCGATTATCTTGACAATGTGGGTAAAACAGCGTAGCGTCTACGTCTGGTCCACCCACCAGAGAGGAGCGAAAAGTGAACATTCGTTACCGTGGAACCACCACCGTCCCGCACATGGCCCCAGGTGAGCTCTGCTTCATCCAAGTGCGTCAGACCGGAATGGTCGACGTAATCCGAGGGCCGTCGCCAGAGGACTTTGGCGAGCAGCTCTACAAGGGCATCGTCTGTGCCATCGATTACAGCACGGACCCGGTGCGTGTGCATGCGGTCTTCGCGGACCCATGCGTCACCAAGCACGCCAACCGGGCTGTCGCACAGCTCGACGCCCGTCAGCCCCCCTTCGCCTACATGGTCACCCCTCGGTACCGCATGCAAGGTATCAGCAGCTTCGAGAGTTTCTCTCTGGGTGATCGCTGTCTGGTTCGGATCGTGGACTGGGATGATCGACCCGAGACGCTCGCAAACCATGGCATGACCCCCGACGAGATTCGTCAGATCCTGCCTCGCGAGCTCATCGGCATCTGGAAGGCACGGATCATCTTCGCCACCTCCACCGGTCATGAGGTCGAGGGCAGCCGCCTCTACACGGTCGCAGCGGTGATCGACGATGAACGGATCCGAACCCACGAGAATCCTGATGTCCGAGGATGGACCGGTCTCGAGGTTCCCGTCCGCTACACCGTCTGGAGAGCCACGGCCATGAACCAAGCCCTCAAGGAGGGACTCGACTTCCTCGACGAAGCCAGCACGTTCCTCTCCGAGGTCACCAGTGACCTCGGAGAGGACGCCAAGGAACTCTGGCAAGAACTCACGGGCAGGTAGCCTGCCACGTGGTTCAACCCTGTTGAACTTTACGTGACCCACGCAAAAGCACCGTACGAAACGGTGCTTTTCAAATTGAAAAGCTCATCACAATGTGATGAGCCGATTGTGGGCGCTTATACCCACGGGGACGCGGAGTCTAGTTCCACGTCTGTTCGTTGTACATCGGGTACACGCGCACCCGACGTCCGCCCACTTCCATGACGCTGTAGCGTCCCTCGGATTCGAGGTGAGCGATGCGTGCGTCCTCGACGCGGGTGACCTGCTTGGCTCCCAAGTGCTTGTAGGCGACCTGGATCGCCAGATTGTGCTCACCGCCGTTCAGCAGGCTCTCGAGCGCCATCATCCAGATCAGGGTGGAATCGTGTCCGTCCTGCACATAGGCCTCGGCCAGGTCGACAGCAGCGGTACCGCGATGACGCAGGAACTGTGCCTGGATCCGCTCGTTCACCTTCGACTCATCGAGGGCGAAGTCCATGATGAACTGGCGTGGCATGGGCTCGCTCTCGAGGGCCATGCGCTCGGCGAAGGTGAAGGTGCCCCAGTAGGTCTCGAGCGGGTAGCGCTGGTGGAAGCGGTCGACCGTGTACTCCTCGGTCTCGACCAGTCGCCTCCTGTACTCAGCCACATAGAAGCGGCGGATGACTTCGAGTTCGGTCATCATGCGCTGCTCTTCATCCTGGATGCTGGACGCGAAGGACATGGCCTTGTCGAAGGACTTGGGATCGCTCTGGCAGGATCCATTGAGGGCCCTCAGTTCCCTGTAGTCATCTTCTCGATCCAGCACGTTCGGCTGGAAGTATCGACTCAGCTTCTGATCCGCGATGTGCGAGGGGTCCCCGGGGAAGCTGTGCCACGCTTCGATGCGCGCTAGGTAGCGCTCCTGGTCGTCGCGCGCGTTGCACCGATGGAGGTCTTCACGGAGCTCCTTGAGACCCCGATCGTACGAAGCCTTGCGAACGGCCGAGATCTCGGCCTCGGTGAAGCATTCCGAATGCCACTCCATCGACCTGAGAACACCATCGATGATGTATGTCTGGTAGCTGTCTGGATCTGCCGTCACCCGGTCCACGTCGTCGCGGTGCAGCCGACGGCAGTCGTCGGTCTCGACCATCGTACCGACGGAGACCTCGTGAGGGTCGATTGCCTTTTCCGTGTTGCATCCCGCGCTGAAGAGAACAGCGAGAGAAAGAAGGACTCTGTTCCGCATAGATCACCTCTCTGGTTGCGGTAAATGTATTTACCACACAGAATCCAATCAGTCAACCTAAAACACCCGGCGAATTCCGGGTGTTTTTTCTTCTTCTTATCTTCTTTTTAACGACAGCCACTTGTTGCCCCATCCACCGTCGTCAAGGCTATGGCGGATGTCGCCACATCAACTACAACCAGATGTGGCTCCACAATTAAGGCATTTGTAGCACGCTGCGTTCCTGACCATCATACTGCCGCAGGTGTCGCAGGCTGGAGCATCGGATTGATTGTCGAAGGTCTGTGTATGAGCGGTGCTTACCGCTGCGTCGCTTTTTGTCTCAAACAACGTCGCCTGTGGGACATCGTCTGTCTTACCGTCAATAATCGTTGCCACATCCACCTCTTCCACTTCCCCGACTACTTCTTCCGACCCTCCTTCTGTTGCATTGACTCCTACGGCGAGCTGGCTCTGGCGTGAAAGAAACTTAATGGCGAGCCAGCGGAAGAGATAGTCCGTAATGGACTTGGCGATACGAATCTGTGGATTGTTCGTGTAGCCAGACGGTTCAAAACGCATGTGCACGAACTTGTTGACCAGTACCTCCAGTGGCACCCCGTACTGGAGACCGATCGAAATCGACGTTGCGAAACTGTCGATGAGTCCACTGATCACCGAACCTTCCTTGCTCATGGTGACAAAGAGTTCACCAGGTGTTCCATCGTTATACAGACCAACAGTGATATACCCCTCATGATTTCCGACCGCAAACTTGTGTGTGATACTACGTCGTTCATCAGGAAGTCGATGTCGTCTGAGTTTGCGATCTTGCTCCACAGCCTCAGCAATCGCCAGTGAGTTATCTAGATCAACCGTTTCTGATTTTGTTGTTTCGTTCTGTTTCTTTGCGTCGCTTTCCTTCGACGTTGTGAGTGCCTGCTGACGTTTTGATCCATCACGATAGATTGCAATGGCCTTAAGCCCCATCTTCCACCCTTCCATATATACCTCCGCAATCTCTTCCTTGGTGGCATTGTGCGGCATGTTCACGGTCTTTGAGATGGCTCCGGAAATGAATGGCTGCACCGCCGCCATCATGCGCACATGACCCATGTAGTGAATCGTGCGAGTTCCATTCGCTGCTTTGAACGCACAGTCGAACACAGGGAGATGCTCTTCTTTTAAGTGTGGGGCGCCTTCAATGGTATCCGTCTCCTCGATATAAGCCATGATCTCCTGCTTTTGACCATCAGTGTATCCAAGCACGGTAAGTGCTGGATCAACGGTGTTGTTGACGATTTTGATCATTCCGCCACCAACAAGCCATTTGTACTTTACGAGTGCAATATCTGGCTCCACACCAGTGGTGTCACAATCCATCAAAAACGAAATCGTTCCTGTTGGCGCGAGGACAGAAATCTGAGCATTCCTGAGACCAAATCTGCTTCCATGCTCTACAACATTATCCCAAGCTTTTCGTGATTCTGTGAGCAAATCCGCAGGCACCCCATGAGACAGCATTTGGTATGAAGCATCTCGATGCATACGCATCACTTCCATCGCAGGCTCAGCGTTCATCTGGTACCCCACAAAGGGCCCGACCTTCTCTGCAATCTTGGAGGACTGATAGTAACAATGTCCACTTTGAAGCGAGGTGATGGCTGCAGCAAGGTTGCGTCCCTCAGCTGAGTCATAAGGCAATCCACGACTCATCAAAAGTGCGCCTAGGTTTGCATAACCGATACCGAGCGGTCGATAGTCCTGACTATTCTGTTCAATGGCTGGAGTTGGGTAGGCAGAATTACCGACAATGATTTCCATCGCTGTAATAATGATCTCGTTGGCCTTCTTGAAGGACTCGACATCGAACACCAGCTCGCCGTTCTCTTCCTTACGAAACTTCAATAAGTTAAGGGAAGCTAAGTTGCAAGCACTGTCATTCAAAAACATGTACTCAGAACAAGGGTTGGATGCGTAAATGCGATCCGTATTCTTGCAGGTGTGCCATTTGTTAATGATGGTGTCGTACTGTACTCCTGGGTCTCCACACTGCCATGCGGCGTCTGACATCATATCCATGATCTCGCCCGCCTTCCACGTTTGAACGTTTTCACCTGTGGTCACAGCCCTTGTGGTCCACTCCGCATCAGCTTCAACAGCCTGCATGAATTCATCTGTGACACGAACAGAGTTATTTGCGTTTTGAAATGAGATGGAACCATAGGCCTCTCCATCAAGTGAACTGTCATATCCTGCATCAATAAGAGCCCAAGCCTTCTTTTCTTCCTTCACCTTACACATGATGAACTCATCGATATCTGGATGACCCACATCTAAAATGACCATCTTTGCCGCACGCCGTGTCTTTCCACCACTCTTAATCACCCCAGCAAAGGCATCGAGGCCCTTCATAAAGGACACGGGACCAGATGCTTTTCCGTTACTTCCACCCAAGTACTCATGTCGTGATCGAATCTTGGAAAGATTTGAGCCAGCGCCTGACCCACCCTTGAAGAGCATGCCCTCTGTCACACAGAGATTCAAAATGGAACGCATGTCGTCTTCAACAGAGTTGATGAAGCAGGCAGAACACTGCTGTGGCCTCAGTGTTCCAACGTTAAACCATACAGGTGAATTAAATGCTGCCATTTGATTCACGAGAATATGATGAAGTTCATCGTCAAACGTCTGTGCATCTTGCGCCGTTTGAAAGTAGCCATCCTTGCGACCCCAGTTCGCAATAGTCTTGGCCACACGTCCCACAAGCTGCCGGACAGAATGTTCACGATCTGATTTTCCGACTGTTCCGAAAAAGTATTTTGAGACAACAATGTTTGTCGCTGTTTGAGACCAGGTCTTTGGAACCTCCACACCCTTTTGTTCGAACACAATATTCCCCTTTGAGTCAGTGATGGACGCATCACGTTGATCCCATTCAATCAAATCGTAGGGATGGACGCCGGGTGTTGTAAAGAATCGATCAACCGTAATCCCCTGGCCATACGTTTCTCGTTCAATCGCTGCCTCATTGGCGCGTCGGTACTGTGCATAACGCTTCGCAACATGGATCAAGTTGTTATCAATCAAACACAGCCCTGTCACCTCGCGTACATCGGCAAAAGACGGGACACTGTGGCCGTTAAATTGTTTCGTCAAGCGAGAAATCACTTGACCTGTCACACGCTTTGCAAGAGCAGGATCTTTCAATCCAGACTCAAAAAGAGCTGCGTGAATAGAATGCTGAAGTTTGGAAACCTGAAAGGCTTGCTCTTCTCCACTACGCTTACGGATATTTTTGACAGATGTCATAAACTCCCAGACAGCGTCTGAAATGGATGAAGTATCCGTGGATGAACCACGAACATGGGAAGGTGTGTGTTCCGACATAGGGCGAGTACGAAGGAAGGATTAAATGTTCAAAAGGTTGGATCAGCGCATCTATGTCGTTAAGTATTTGGGTGGTACTCAATGACGACTGCTCTATCCGTGTTTGGGCAAAATAAAGACGATCCATCTTGGGATCATCTATCTCACTCCTGGAAGGGTCGATACGCAAGACCACTTCCCCACTTATCAACCACTATATGTTGTGGTCTGTCTTTATTCTAGACCACAAGATGTAGTGGTGTCAAAGATTAGGTTATCCACAGAATCTCACGAGACTATCCCCGGTTTCAAGGACATCCTAGAACCCCATACTCAAATTAATCGCAGCTTTTTCTTCAATTTTTGGCTCAAAATCAACGGGAATGGCTTTGCGACCCCCAAGCCGGTCTTCATAGGCAAGAGCTTGATACTTCCTGCCGTATTCATAGACCTCCTTGGTCACCTTCACATCCTGCAGACAATAATCTTTGATTTTTTGAATCTCCCCTTGTTTCCACCACTCCACTGCCTGAAGACCGTGTCCGGATTTCCTGTGTCCAACCGTTGCGGCCGCCACGTCATCAAGCTTTAATCTGAAGCCGAGCGCTTTATGGATTTCCGTGAGTAAGTCTAGATTGGGGAAGTCCAAAAAATTTCCTGCATAATAATTATTCATCACTGGCAAATCAAACCCTCGAGAATTGTATCCAATAATACGACCTGCCTTCTCAAGTCGTTGGTAGAGCTGAGCAAGCTCATGTTCTTCAAACGCTTCATAGGTCTCCGTCTCGTAGAAGTAAACTCCAATCACAGAAATTTTAAGCTTACTGGTGTCATAGCCACCAACCTCTTGAAAGGTGTTCTGTGTTTCAATATCGAGAACGACTTCATTAGACATAGCGGTCGCTATTATAACACACGCCCGTTTTCCACAACGGTCCCAAGCATGAGACATCAAAGCCGATACAGAAAGAGTTTTGTGGAGCCTATTTCACATCTCTCTAACTCCTCGAGCTCGAGAAAACGAAAATCTCGCGAAACAAGACGTGTTCCAGACGGATAGGTCTTCCTCAGTATTGGAAGGATCTTTGCGTTCATCTCGGGAAGCAAATAAGTGACCAGAACATCCGCACGCTTTGGTAGATCTTTAAAGAAATCTCCATGGATAAAATCTGTCTTATCCGCCACTCCAGCCCATTTAGCACGTAAACGTGAAATGGCAATCAAAAAACGAAATTGTTCGATTCCCACACCTTGTGCTGAAACTCCTGAGCAGCGGTGAGGACGATCGAACCATCACCTGATCCCAAGTCAACAACAACTTCCCCCGGCTGAACGTCCGCTAATTCGAGTAAGGTTTTCCTAATGAAACGACGGGTGCGAATCCAAGGAACGGTCCTCATTGCCCTAAACGTAAACCAGAAAACAAAACAAGCAAACCCTAATAACGCAACATTGATAAAAACAATCGCTAATACGGCAAATGAATTCACATCTCCACACTTAAGCTTGAAGCTGCTGCCTTGATTCCCTCTGAATAGGTGGGGAATGCGTGAATCATGCCTGCCAGCTTATCTATGGGGGCATTGAGATACATCGAAAGCGCAATTTCGTGAATTAATTCTCCCGCTGATGCCCCAATCACATGTCCACCGAGGATTTTTCTTGTTTTTGGATGTACGATGATTTTAATCAGTCCCATGTGCACATTCTCCGTCGCCGCTCTCCCAAGCTGCCTTATCTCATAACGACCAACAAGTAATTCTTTGTGCTGCACATGTGCCTCAGATGTCGTCAGACCAACGGAAGCCACCTCTGGATCTATAAAGGTGACTCGAGGGACCACACGTTCATCCACCTTCTTTTTTGCTGAGTGCTTCTTCAGTGCGGAAAGCGCTGCGTTATAGCCAGCAACATATCCTTCATGATGGGCCGTATGCGTAAACTGCAAGCCACCATCAACGTCCCCAGCACCAAAAATGTGTTTGACGTTTGTCTGCTGTTCTTTGTTTGTTTTGAGGGTTCCTTGTTTCGTTACCTGAACCCCTGCGTGATCTAATTCAAGTTTCTGTACGTTTGAACGCTTTCCTGTTGCAACCACAATCTGCTCCACGGCCACCGTCTCCACCTGACCCATCCGTTCAACATGAATCCCATAAATCCCTCCGCGCGCATTCACAATATTCTTCTCTATCGCCCCTGTTCGTACGTCAATGCCCTGCTCCAGAAGCCCCTCTTGAGCCAACTGTGACATCTCTCGGTCTTCATGCGGAAGCACAATATCTTCAGCCTGTAAAAGAGTGACGCGTGTCCCAAAGGTGTTATAAAAAGTGGCAATTTCGCATCCCACAGGCCCTGCTCCAATAATCGCCATCGACTTTGGCAGACGTTTGGATTCAATCGCCTCCTTCCATCCCCAATAGTGAATGTCACTCAAGCCTGGAATGGGTGGAATAAAGTCAACCGTTCCAGTAGCAATCACGATTGCTTTTCCATACAGGTTTTCTCCCCCTACTTCTACCACGTGGTCATCCACAAACACCCCTTCCCCATGTTTTATATCAACTCCTAGCTTCTTCAGGATGCTGAGATAACGGTCTCCATATTCTCCTCCTCCTGTTATCGTCTTCACAACATGCTTGCGGTAACGCATGAGTTTTTCAAAATCAAAAGAAAGATTCCCTAGCTCAATGCCGTACTCACGTGCTTGTTTTGCCGTCCGGTATAACGCTGCTGTTTTCAGGAGTGCCTTTGAAGGCACGCACGCATAGTTGGGACATTCACCTCCCAATTTTCCAGATTCAATGACGCAGACACTGGCCCCAAGTGCAAGAGCTCCTTCTACGGCAGAAAATCCAGCTGAACCGGTTCCAATAATGATGACGTCGTAGGTCGCTTTCTTAGACATACTGAATCAATTAAAAAGTTTGAGCGCAAAGTCCCAAAGACGTGGATCTCCATGTTGCGAGAGAACGTACCACCACTCCGCCCCCCAGAGATACGCTTCCCCCACTCCTGTTTCTTCAACGAAGGCAATATTCCGCGCAAAGTCTTCCACAGTGAAATTTTTATACCAATCAATAAACTCCTGACTCTCGATGGGTTCAGGAAACCATGGTTCGGCCTGCAGCTCCGAGATAATCACCTGTTCAACCGATGGATCAATGAGGCTGATGCGCAAATAGTAGTATTCGGGACTAAGTGGATACACAAAGTACCCAAACGCATCATTCCATGTTTGGCGGTATAGCGAGAGCCCGAGCACATCCGCCGCCTGCGCCGCATCAAGCCAAGGCCCAACCTCTCCACTGACCGTGACTTGAATGGGTTGGTCGGAGAGGGATCGTACTAAATCAACACGTTCCTGAAATTGCTCATGCGTCAACTCTGGACAAATTCCATAAGGATAAAACGGTTCATTCTCAACCTGAAAACGCTCCACGGCTTCTGAATCTTTATAGCGATTCACTGCCTGTTCGATAAAAACCAACGCTTCTTGATGAAGATACTGATCCGTGAATGTTTCTGCCCAGTCAGGCACAAAGCACTCCGGCCATCGTGGAACCTTTACCCCCACAACAGGGGTCAGAGTGACCTCATGCGACTCAGAGAATGCGACCATCCAATCCATCGCCGTCCAGTCATACACCCCCTGCTCGTGCTCAATCTCTGACCAGTAAATTGGAATCCTCACTTGTCGCACTCCCAATTCTTCGACCAGAGCTGTGTAAGCCTCTTGGTAGTGAAGTCCGAGCTGCTCGGCATAGAGGGTTGAAAAAGTGATTCCGTATGTCGGTGACCCTACAGGAGTCTCGTTCACCCAAGTCGACGCAGCCCCCAAAACAACACTCGCGGCAACGATGATGAGAACAAGCGCACCTAGTTTTAGTGGGGCACGATGTGGCATGAGGCGCAATTAAATCTCTTCTCGTTTTTCTCTCAAAAACGCGAGCCAACTCTCTACCAAACTAATCGCTGCTTTGAACGGAGCCTCAATAATGAAGTCAAAAAAGAAAAGAAAGATGTTGACCTTCGGGGCGCGAATGGCCACCCATCGCCCTGCACGAACAATCGGAAGAAACATCACATCAGCAAGCGTTCCAAAGAATCCTCTTGAAAGATCAATCACCATAAGCTCGCGGCGTGTGTTGCGAATCCTCAGACCAAAGTAGGCCACGAGAGACATGAAGAAGATGAAGAATGCGATCGAAAGTGCATTAAAGTGGAAGGCGAGTAGTACAGAGGTGAGAACCACAATGGTCAAGATCAAAATAGCGGTATAGAGACCATTGAATATCCACCAAAGTGCTCCACGTCCCCATGGGCGTCTGCGTTTAAAGACCAAGCTGAAGTCGTCATCCAGCCCTAGGATCCCATGTAATTCCTCAAGCACACGCTGGGTGTTTTTTTTCTGAGGAATTCTCACCGTGAGTCCTATCAAGGCGAGGAGCAAGGGTGGGAAAAGTATATTGACGGTCAACGGAACCCAGTCGGTGGTTTGAAGCACGAACACCTCATAAGGGTACTCAACTAAGAGAGCAAGGATAGACTTTGTTAAAAGCAAGAAGAGCGCTGCGCGCACCACTGTGCGTGTGAGTCGTGTCCTGAAGGTCTTATAACGCTCCTCAGCCGCCTTGGTAATCGCTGTGTCAATCGTAGCTGTATCTGCGGCATGAACTGCACTTGCGAATTCCTCTGGGCTATCTTGAGCGATATCAGCAAGCAAATGAAATACGACTCCATGACGACGAACAAATCGATACACATCATCTTGTGCCTGATGGTAAATCTGCCCTTCGATTGAATCAATGACCTTGCTCACATTCATGGCAATCTCCTTCACAACAGGATCTCCTGCCTTCGCCGTACGCCATTTCTGATAGTACAGTGTCAAAATGCGGTATCGAAGCGTTGGCACATTCGAACGGAGGACTGCGCGATGAACGGCAATATAAATTTGAAGATCTCGATCTTCCTCAGAAATGACTTTTGTCTGCCAATCAATACGCTTACGCAACTCTTGGTAAGCAAAGCTTGCAAGGGCCTCGTCAACACAAGGTGGTCCAAGGGTATATTCAATCTCAACAGACAGAACGTCGAGCAGCCATTGGTAGACACGTTGTCCCTCCTTTGTTTCCCCTTCTAATGTTCCGAACATGAGCTTGTACTTTTGCAAAATGTTCGAAATCTTATCGATCATCAATGCCGGAACTGTATTGTTCGGAAGATACTTTGCCCAAATCAATTCTTTAAGCAGACTCTCAGACAACCGACGAGAATCACTTTCAATGATGCGTCGCTTTAAGATGCGTTTGATCGCATTGCGACGGAGCAAGTGCTCATCATCATACTCAAGCGTGTTCCGAACATTCTCATACACAGAAGCAGCCTTGGAAACTGTTTCCGAGACCTGAATCATATCCGCATCTGTGTCTTTTATTTTCTGTGCCTCCTCTTCCTCTCG
>PFWU01000013.1 GCA_002791295.1 Candidatus Uhrbacteria bacterium CG_4_9_14_3_um_filter_50_9 | reverse complement strand
TCTTGTGAGCGAATCTTGAGCAAGACCCTTGCAAGTCCCAATCGTGCTTTCTCTCCACCTGAAAGCCCACGGATGGAACTGGATAAATCCAGAGATCCTGTTTTTGAAAATCGATGTTCAAGCCCAAGCTCTCTCAACACCTGCTCCATCCCCTCATCATCTGATCCCGGATTCCCAAACGCTAAATTCTCTCTCAAATCTCCACTGTCAAAAATGTAGGGGTGCTGTGAGAGATAGGCAATGTGTTTGTAGAGTGAATCAGGACCGGTGCGCTTGATGTGCTGAGCATCTTCCTCACCAATCGTCACCGTTCCCTCTGTGGGTTGGTAGTACCCAGACAACACTCTCGAAACCGTTGTCTTTCCATGACCACTTCTCCCCTCAAGCCTCACCACTCCACCGGCCGGAATCTGAAAACTCACATCGTGCAAAATCGACTCACCATCAATTTCAAGTGAGACTCCTTGAACATCGATCCCAAAATGTTCGAGCTCTGAAGCCCCAACACGATCCCGATCAAGCTCAACTTCCTCTTGGGCATACCCATTAAACACTTCTTCCATCTCAACAATGGCGGCGGTACTTCTAATGAGCTCTGTATTTGATCGCATCAGCTCATCAAACCCTCGTCGATACTGACCCGAATACATGAGTGCGGCGACAATGTCCCCACCGTGCTCAATCCCCATATTCCGAATTATCACACCCGCCATGGTAATCGCTGACAAAACAGAGCTATTAAGCACGACCCCAGCCTGAAACTCCATATCTGCTCGTGCTCTTGTACGCTCAAGTTCCAAACGGTTCTGATCTTCCACAAGTCCAGCAATCCTCTCTGCCATTTCTTCTTGCATCCCAGCCAACACCACCTCTTGGTGCGCATTAATCTGTTCTTCAACCTCAAGGGCTAACTCCGATTCTTTCTTATAAGTCTCTCCAACAAGTGGTCGAAGCTTTTTATCCGCCTTTCGTGCGATACCAATGGCGATCGGTGCACTCGCGAGCGAGATCAATCCAATCCTCCAGTCCATCGCCATCATCGTTCCGACACCAACCGTTGACATCGCCGCCGCCGGAAGATTCACGCGAGCCATAGAGTACAAAATTTCCTGAAAGGCCGACTGTGACCTTCCCATCGCTGCTAAAATTCGACCTCGATCCTCCGTACGACTCATCCGCTCCCCTGGTTGGAATGCTAAGTCATGAGCCAAACGTTCATTCAAGCCCCCCTGCCGTTCAGCAATCTCATTCATGTGCTCACGAAACCCGATGTTTAACTTACGATTAATCCAACCTGCTGCCACATTCAATCCCAAATACCCAGTCACAAACGCCGCTGCCACAAGATCTTCTTTGCTATCAATCGCCTTTCCCATGAGAGCCGGCCCCATTCCTTCCAATGCACCAATTCCCATCATCGCTGCAGCAAACTTGATATACGTCCCCTTTTCTTCCTTGGTTAAATACTCATTCCAAACTTCTTTCAACACACGGTACCGCTGTGTGTTGGCTGTTTCGTCTTCAGGGAGAAGTTCTGTGGAAATAGGCCCTTCATCTGCAATGAGGAGCAGGTTCCCTACTTGCTGCTCAGTAAACCCAAACCCAACATACTTCTTCACCATTTCCCGACGAACAAAAGCGTCTTGCTCTGCCGCAGGTTTTGCCTGTGCTCGTTTCTTCAATGTTGCAAGACGTTCCTCAAACTGACGCACGTTCTCAACCGATGTCAGCTGCTCAGCCCACTCATGCATGTTAAACAACATGTCTTCCCCTTCAACAGACAGTTCATATTCATGGCTCCCCCCCTCTGCATCTTTATAATGTGCAACGTATCCACGCTCTGGAATAGATTCGATCTGAATCTCTTGAGGCTGCTCTTTAAACAAGAGTGCCTTCACGGCCACATGTTCAAGCTGTTCGTAAATAGAATCATCTGGAGTGTCTGTAAAGACATTCTTTCGTGCTGCCGCTTCAATCGCCCGAACAACCGATTTCATCTCAGCCTGAAGCTGCGGTGGAACTTCTGGAATTCCGAACTGTTCCATCAGTGCCTGCTCAACGGTTTCTTGTGCATCTTCTAAAGACTCTCTCAGGTCTCCTGGAATCACTTCTCTCAACTCTTCAACCCCAACATCCCGATACCGTTCTCGTATTTCCCGATCTAAATCCTTTGGTTTTTTCCAAAGTTCATGTGCTTGTGGTCGATACAGCTCGCTCATAAACCGACAGCGAGCTCTAAGGCAGCCCCCACAAGGATAAACAGCACTCCCGCAGCCCCAAGACGTTGCTCGAGCTTCATTTCATTGATGACCTTTTTATCAAATGTATGGCCTTGAACAACCTGTCGATGCACGCGTAAAACTGTCAATGCAATCAAGAGCTCTCCGATTAAATGAATGATGAATCCTGTGCTGTGCATAACTAGGATTAGTGAATCATGTGACTCATGTATTATAGCAAAAAACGTCTATGAAATTTGAGTATCAAAAGAGTGCTCTTGTGACGGAGGAACAAATCAACGCCCTTGCCGAGCGGCTTGAACCTTACCGTCAACATCTCAGCGATGTCGCAGAACGAATCGACTACGCCGAGCCGGAGTCTTCGATACAGCTCCCATTTGATGAAGACCTCATCACCCGAGTAAAGAAACTCGCAGACACACTCCGTACACCAACACTGCAGTATGTTGTGGTTGTTGGTATCGGAGGATCAAACCTTGGTGCCATGTCGGTCTATGAGGCTATCGCAGGGTCGATGAATCTCTTAATCGATCGTCTGCCAAAACTCCTCTTCCTCGATACGATCTCAGATGAACGCATGACCGCAGTCACACGACAACTCGTGAATGCAAGTACCATCGATGATTTTGCGATTATTGCGATTAGCAAATCAGGAGGGACCACCGAGGTCATCGCAAACATGGAAGCCCTTTGGCACAATCTAGAAGAACACTATGGAGATGTAAGTGGTCGGTTTGCTGTTGTGACAGGCGAGCACTCAAAACTCTGGCAGGCAGCAGAAAACCGCGCCATCCAAAAAATCTCACTCCCAGACCCTGTTGGAGGACGCTATAGTGTCTTGAGTGCGGCTGGATTACTTCCGATCGAACTTGCCAAAATTGACACAGACCAACTCCTCCAAGGAGCGCGCGAAGCCGTGAAGGATGGCGTGAGTAAGGATCTCTCCAAAAACCACGCACTCGTTTCGGCTTCACTCAACCTCCTGCATCTTCAAGCTGAACGATCCATGCATAACACCTTCCTGTTCTCACCAAAACTCGAAAGTCTTGGAAAATGGTACCGCCAACTCATGGGAGAAAGTATTGGAAAAGAAAAAGATCTTGATGGGCATACCGTCCATGCTGGCATCACCCCCATCATTTCTATCGGATCAACAGACCTCCATTCCATGGCGCAACTCTATTACGGAGGACCCGACGATAAATTTACAAACCTCGTATACGCTTTTGAAGGTAACGTTAATGAAGTCCCTGCCCATCTCCAGCTCCCAGGTCTGGTTAAGGAGATCCAACGGAAATCACTTGAACAAATTATGACCGCCATTATTGGCGGTGTGAAAGCAGCGTACGAAGAGAAAAAGCGTCCGTTTATTTCCATTCAACTCGAGAGCATCACCCCAAAGGAACTCGGCTACTACTTGCAGTTTCGCATGATCGAGATGATGTACTTAGCCAAGCTCATGAACGTCAACGCCTTTGATCAACCTGCCGTTGAGACGTACAAAACCGCAACACAGAACCTTCTCAAATCAGCATAAACGTATCCAACACGTCCTCAAACGTAAATGAGTCCCACAGATAATAGATCACGTAAATACATTCTCCACGCTGTTGCACAATCATTTTCGCAGGGGAGCCCATGAATCCCTGACCAATGAGCTCAATGGCACTTTCTCCTCCAAAACTGATCACGTTTTGTCCAGCGTTTCCGCTGTAATAGTACTCATGAAGATGTAGAGAAAGCCACTCGTGGGCTGAGCGTTGTCCATCGATCACCTCGACCACAAGCTTGTTCACTTCTGTTTCAAGCAAAAACTCAATCGAGGCATCGGTAAATTGAACGAGGCGGCTCGTGGTTGTAGGAGAAATGACGTAAGACGTTGGCCCCTCTGTAATGGTCGACCAGAGAATCCCATCCGCCGGATAAGAGAACTGGTATCCGTACGCCTCGTTCTGATACGTTGCCCAGCTCGCCGGAATAGGTTCGACTTCAGAAACGTCATTCGCCACCAATGACAAATCAAGGCTACCCGTGAGCCCCTGTGTGTTGACGGGCGAATCAATGGGAGTCAAACCACAGCCCCCAAGAAACACCACCGAAGTTAAGATGGCATAGACGCTTTTCATAAATCCATTCTATCAAAAACCAGCCCGTAAAGGAGGCTGGTTTTGTGATTATCCTAATTGCTCACCTACAAACTTCCAGTTTACATGATCCCAGAAGCCCTGAATGAATGCTCCTCGGTCGTTTCGATGATCGATATAGTAGGCATGTTCCCACACATCGAGTGTAAGGAGTGGGGTGTCGTCTGTCTGTGCAGGTGTATCTGCGTCGTGAAAGTCTTTGATCACGAGTGATCCATCCGTCTCGCGCACAAGCCACGTCCAGCCAGACCCAAAGTGTTTGGCCGCCACGTCGGCAAACTGCGTTTTAAACGCTTCAAGCGACCCAAAATCTTTTTCAATCTGTGCTGCAAGTAGCCCATCTGGAGTCTGAAATTCTGGTGACAAGCAGTTCCAGAAGTAACTATGATTGAAATGTTGCGCAGCTAAGTTGTAAATCTTTGGATTGTTCTTGCGTGAAGCAGCAATGACGTCTTCTAGGGATTTCCCCTCAAATTCATTACCAAGAATGGCAGCGTTGAGCTTCGTGACGTATCCAGCATGATGTTTGCCGTGGTGGTAATCAAACGTCTCGCCGCTGGTCCAGGACCCAAAGGCCTGTGTATCAAAAAGTAGTTCTGGAAGTTCAAACATAAGGAAAAGTGTTTATGAATCACGTGTATCGTATCGAAGTTAAG
>PFWU01000048.1:426-5542 GCA_002791295.1 Candidatus Uhrbacteria bacterium CG_4_9_14_3_um_filter_50_9 | reverse complement strand
TCGGGGCCGTGGCGATCTACCAGATGCAGCCCCTCATGTTCGTGACCGGTGGTTTCATCACCATCTTCGGAACTCGTCATGCGCGTGCATGTCTCGAACATGATGCGCAAGCACAGGCTCGCAACGCAGAACCGGCAAACTAGCCGGTTCTTTCATTTCATCCGTAAATACTCTCATGTTATAATGCCTCCATGTTATTGGAGGGACTTTTTTTTCAGATTGGAATTGTTCTTGTCATCGCTGCGCTTTTGTCGATGATTGTTTTTCGGCTTAGGCAACCGCTCATCATTGCGTACATCCTCACGGGGATCGTTGTTGGTCCGGGGATCTTGGCTATCACGCATGATGTAGAAATTTTTCAGGTGATGTCAGAGATTGGTGTGGCGTTCCTGTTGTTTACCGTTGGGCTCGGACTCAACTGGCGCAACATTAAAGATGTTGGTGGAATCGCTGCGGCCACGGGGGTGGGGCAGGTGTTGTTTACGTCCATTGTCGGGTTCATGATCGGATTACTTCTCGGATTCGATGCGGTGACATCCGTCTATCTTGCCGTGGCCTTTGCCTTTTCTAGTACAATCATCATCATCAAGCTCCTCATGGATAAAGAGGATCTTGACTCCCTGTACGGTCGAATCAGTGTCGGGTTCCTGTTGGTGCAAGATTTTATTGCCATGCTGATCTTGCTTGGCCTTGGCGCCGTGAGTAGTGGAGCCACGCTTAACGAGGTATTGATTGGAACAGCCATCAAGGGTGTGGTTCTCGTACCACTTCTGTGGTTTGTCTCCGCAAAGCTTGTGCCGCCGCTCCTGAGTTACGTGGCACGTTCTCAAGAGCTTCTGTTTATTTTTGCCATTGCGTGGTGCTTTTTGATTGCAGGATTTCTTGTGCGGTTGGGGTTTGGTGTAGAACTTGGAGCCCTCATTGCGGGAGTCACACTCTCAAGCAGTGTGTATTATCGAGAGATCAATGCGCGCATCCGTCCGCTTCGCGATTTCTTCCTCGTGATATTTTTTATCGTTCTCGGGACACAGCTTGGATTTGAAAGCTTTACCTCGACCATTATTCCAACCGTAGTCTTCAGCCTCTTTGTCTTGATTGGAAACCCGATCATTGTGGTGTTGATCATGCGTTCACTCGGGTACCACCCACGTACAGGTTTTCTCTCTGGAACAACCGTGGCACAAATTTCTGAGTTTTCGTTTATCGTCATTGTTGCTGGGATTGCGGCGGGGCATTTGACGGATTCGGACTTAGCCCTCGCAACGGCCGTGGGTCTCATCACTATTGCAGGAAGTTCATTTCTCATTGAACACAATGAGCGCATTTACGAACGAATTAAGTGGATGTTCAAGTGGCTCGAACCGTCGAAGATGCTCAACATTGAGGGGAAGCGAGAACACAAGGCAAGCAGTGTGATTCTGTTTGGCTATCATCGAACGGGCAAAGTATTACTCGAGACAATACGCAAAATGAAGCGCACGTACACGGTCGTTGATTTTGATCCATTGATTATCCGTGAGCTGGCTGAGATGGGAGAGTCAGGTGTGTATGGTGACGCAGGGGATGAAAATTTCTTGGAGGAGCTCAAAGCAGACAAGACCCGACTCATTGTTTCGACGATTCCCGATCTCGTGATCAGTATATCGATTCTCGGGTTCCTCAAGTCACGTGACTATAAAGGGGTGGTGATTGTTTCAGCGCACTCTCAAATAGAGGCAGAAAAATGCTATAAGCTCGGAGCCTCCTATGTGATCGTGCCAAATGTCCTGAGTGGAAAGAAATTTTCTGAGATGTTGAAAAAGAAAAAGACTGCAAAAAAATCTTGGGAATCCCTTTCGAAAACAATGTAATCCTAGGGGGTGTGTGGAGGCACTGTCACCACTTTTTTTGATATACTGAATGACGTATGAGACAGCGAGGAGAAAATGTACAGATCGTATTTGAACGTGTGAACACACATGAGGTGTTTAAAGAGGAAATGAATCAGGGTCAGCCAGCCGTGGCAGCACGCACTGAGTTAGGATCTGATCAGAGGAGGGCGACCCCCGAGGTTTCAAAAGTGCACCGACCAGATCTTGGGTTGTTTTTGATTGCTCAAGGATCTGGAGAAGGTGTGTCTGGCCAGATGGCTTCCTATCAAGCCATGGAAGTGATGAATAACGTGTTGGGGGAAGCGCTAGATGAAAAAATTAAAAACAACGGAAAGGCACCTGTTGATCAGGCAGAAAAAACTAAGCACATTGATGCGCTGATTCGCGCAGAGATGAAGCACGCATTCCAGTCGATCGGAGATCAGCTGCAACTCCAAAAGAGAGTGATGAGCGGCATTGAGCGTATGGGGGTCAGACCAAGTGTGGTGAAACACGTGGAGATGCCAGACGGCGCACAGCGCATGTATGTAGGTCACTTAGGTGATAGTCGTGTCTATCTTCACCGAGACGGGAAGCTACAACAACTCACTGAGGACACGACCAGCTTTGCATTGCAAAAGCCTTTCTTTTCGCCAGAGGAGCTTCGTCAGATTGATCAGTCGGTCAATCCAAGTCAGCTTCCAGCAGGTCAACGGAGCATTTTTAGTATGAGGGAGGATGTGATGGATGTGAATTCTGATCGAGATTCTACGTCCTTATTGCAGGTTCAGGTCTATGATTTACAGCCAGGAGATCGGGTGCTTTTGGTGAATGGGGGTGTTCAGCATAATGTGCTCACAAAGGAAATGGAGGGTTTGATGAACCGTGATCTTGATGATGTTGGGACAGAGCGCATGATTCAGGCGTTTGCTGATCGTGAGACAGGTGCCCCTAATCCTCGTGGACGTGCGGAGGCCGCTGACGTGGCGGCGGTTGTCTATACGGTATCAGAGCGCCGACGGACAGGTGGTGCCGAGAAGCAGCGTCGTGAACATGAGCAACAACGTGTGAGTCTTGAAACACAGGTGAAGCATCATGAGAAGCGTGGCGCTGAACTCCGCTTAGCCCTCCACGAAAGAGATCAGCAACTTGAGCGGCTCCAGGCAGGGACAGTGCTTCGTGATCGACTTAGGATGCAGATTGAGCGAACACAGCTTGCACAAGAAGAAGCAAATCATCGCTATCAAGCAGCCACCTCCAAACTCAGCTTGTTGGATACACGTGTACCCCCAAGACTGTCGGTGAATGCGTTTGCGATGCATCGCCCCAACAAAGAAATCGCAGACGCTCTTACAGAGCTACGGATCCAAAGTGATATGATCCATGCAGAACGCACACAGGCACAGCGGGATTACTGGCAGCAACATGCTGAGCAAAAACAGCTGGAAGCACGCTTGGAGCAGACGATACAGATAGGTGCTCGACTTGAATAATTCTGTTGACAAGAAAAATTAGCACTCTATAATAGGGAGTGCTAATTTGTTTTCATGCCTTTTGTGCTGCAAACACGGACAGAACTTATTTTGAAACTGCTTGTAGAAGATTACATCGCCTCGGCTGAGCCGGTTGGTTCAAAATATTTGAATGAGCGGTATCAAATTGGTGTGAGCGATGCGACTGTGCGTAGTGAAATGTCCGTGCTGGAGAAAGAAGGGTTCCTCCGCCAGCCGCACACGTCCGCAGGACGTATCCCCACCGAGAAAGCCTACGTCTACTACCTGCAACACCTCCGCAATAAACACTTTGTTCTCACAGGAACACCGCTCAAGAATCTTGAAAAGAATCCGAAAGAAACAGAGCAGGCCCTGAAACGTCTTGCCAAAAAACTTGCTGAGCTTTCAGGAGAGACGGCCATCGTCGCCTTCGATCCCCGGTGGAGCTACTATGTTGGCGTTTCCAATCTGTTCCACAAACCTGATTTCCAAACCATCGAGCTTGCAAAAACGCTTTCTGAGATGATTGACCAATTCGATGACATCATTCGGCTCATTTATAAATCAGTTCCAGATGAGCCTCATGTGTATATCGGAGCAAATAGTCCGTTTGGAGACCACATGGCTGCGATCGTTGTCCGGTACACCTTAAAGGATGACCAACAGGGAGTGCTGGGGCTCGTGGGCCCACTCCGCATGGACTACAACAGAAATCTCGCGCTCGTTGAGCGCGCTAAAGAAGTGATTGATCAATCAGATCTATGAGCGAAGAAGAATTAAAAGACCAAGAGTCACAGGAAGAGCCTCTTACAGAGGAAGAACCGGTTGCGTTCTCCTGCGAGTCCTGTAACGAAGCCATCACTGGATGGAAGCGTGCGCTCGCCGATTATGAGAACCTCAAAAAAGATCTCATGAAGGAACGGGTGGCAATCAGGAGTGCGGCGAAAGAAGATGTCGCAGAAGAGCTCATCGCCGTTCTCGACAACTTTGACCAGGCTGCCAAATTTCAACCCTCAGAGCTTTCAAAAGAAGCAGAGACCTGGGCCATGGGGCTCATGCATGTGCGCAATCAACTCGAAAGCGTCATGACAGATCTAGGGCTCAGTCCATTTGGTGAGTCAGGAGATGTGTTCGATCCAACACGCCACGAGGCCGCCGCTGAGCGAAGCGAGGACGATAAACCAGATCAAACAATCCTCGAGGTCGCTGCACGTGGATGGAAGCTCAGTGATAAAATTGTCCGTCCAGCAAAAGTTGTTATAAACAATCTCAATTAAACCTCATTAAGAGCGGAAGCCTTCGGCAAACGAACTTATGAGATCGGCTGCTACTTACTGAGCCGACTCAAAGTTGTTTGCCTCAGTCTTCCGACTTCAAACCATCAACAAACCTATGTCAAAAATTCTCGGAATTGACCTTGGGACCACAAACTCCTGTATGGCCATCATCGAAGGTGGTCAGCCTAAGGTGCTTGAAAATAAAGAAGGAGCTCGCACGACGCCATCGATGGTGGCGGTCAACAAGGCTGGTGAGCGCCAGGTGGGTCTTCCGGCAAAGCGTCAGGCCGTGACGAACCCCGTCAACACCCTTTTTTCTATTAAACGTCTTATCGGTCGCAGATGGGCTGATGAGGAAGTGCAGCACGATCAAAAGATGATGCCCTACGAAATCGTCAAGCATGGCGATGGTGTTGCGGTGAAGCTTGGTGACAAGGAATACACCCCAGAAGAAATTGCTGCGATGGTTCTTCAGAAGCTCAAGGCTGATGCAGAA
>PFWU01000048.1:0-379 GCA_002791295.1 Candidatus Uhrbacteria bacterium CG_4_9_14_3_um_filter_50_9 | reverse complement strand
GGCATTGCTTGATGCGAAGCCACTGGCCGAGGAGGCTGAGGCCAAAGCCAAGCAGGCCATGACTACCGCCAAGGGAGAGTACGACTACTACTCAAAAAAGCGTTCCGAAAAGGTAAAAAGTGCTTGGAAGGCAATACCAGGCGCCATACTCGGATGGCCCCTGCTTTTCGGCATATTTGGCGACATAGGTGGTTGCACCATAGGCATTTTTTCAAATTCTGCATCAAAAACGGCGGACAGCGGCTTTGTGTTTGGCGCCGTTTGCGGATTGTTGTTTGGCGTTTATAGAATTACAAAGCAGTTACAGTGACCGATAACCAGTCGTTCCACCGGATCGCCAATAAATCCGGCTCCCGGTGAACTTCATGTTATGCTAGAA
>PFWU01000034.1 GCA_002791295.1 Candidatus Uhrbacteria bacterium CG_4_9_14_3_um_filter_50_9 | reverse complement strand
TCAAATCCAGCTTTACTCAGATTTCTTTGAACAGATCTACTTCCTCATCACAGGCTTCTACGGCTGGTGGGTGTGGAGTAAGCGTAAGGGGAAGAAGGGAGATCAAGTGGCGCTCGATAAGCAGGTGCGCCTCAGTGACACCAAGACCCTCATCACCACAGGTGGACTCGTAGTGATTGGGACCTTGGCGCTTGGGTGGTTCATGAGTCAGATTCATGTGTTCTTTCCAGCATATTTTTCCATCCCCGCATCGTTTCCATACCTCGATGCGTTCACCACCGTTATGAGTTTTGCGGCCACGATCCTGATGATCTACCACCGACTGGAGTCCTGGATGCTTTGGATCACCGTCGACGTGATTGGTATCGGTCTCTACTTTGCTAAAGATGTGAAATTGGTCAGTCTCCTGTACGTCATCTTTTTGATCCTTGCCACAAAAGGCTTTATTGAATGGAGGAAGTTGTGGAAACGACACGCACAGTCTACGGACAGTCCTGTGTCACAACGGGTCTTGTCCTAGGAAAGTTTGCTCCTTTTCACAAAGGGCACCAGCTCTTGGTCGACACCGCCCGTAAGCTCTGCGATCGACTGTATGTTCTCATCTACGATTCACGTGATGTGACCGACATCCCGCTTTATATCCGCGCAAACTGGATCCGCACCCTCTACCCGGACGTGATCGTCATCGAAGGGTGGGGAGCGCCGAGTGAAAGCGGGCATGATCCCGACGTTATGCAACTTCAAGAAGATTATATCCGACGGGTGATTCCCGAGCCGATCACGTACTTCTTCTCAAGTGAGTGGTACGGCGAGCATGTCAGTCGAGCACTCGGTGCCACGAACGTGGTTGTAGATGAAGACCGAGACGAGGTGCCGATTAGTGGAACACGTGTGCGCAAGAACCCGCACGAGACCAAGGACTTCCTCGATCCATACGTCTACAAGGATCACGTCGAGCGGGTCGTCCTGCTCGGCGCTGAGTCGACAGGGAAGAGCACACTTGCCAAGGCACTCGCTGAACACTTCCTCACCGCGCATGTGCCCGAGCATGGTCGCGACTTCTGGGCTTTGCATCATGATGAGGGCGGCAGGCTCACGTCCGAGCAGCTGATCGAGCTCATCTGTGAGCACGAAGCGAACGAGGATGAAGCGAGTCTGAGTGCCGAGCAGTACTTGTTCGTGGACACGAACGCAATCACGACTTGCTACTACGACCTGTTTTACCACGGGTCCATCCACCCAGAGCTTCTCAAGCATGCGCGTCTTGCCACAGATCGCTACCAGCACTGGTTCGTCTTGGACACGGATATCCCGTTTGAACAGGATGGGACACGTGAGGACATGGCGCATCGAGAGGCGATGCAGAAGGCCATCCTTGAGCATCTCAAGGTGCTGGGTGTGCACTACACGCTCCTCACAGGATCTGTTGAAGAGCGCATCGGACAGGTCAAGACGGCCTTGAAAATGGGCTAAAAACGACCTGTCAAAGAGGGTTGACAAAGACCCTCTTTTTTGATAGATTGACACGTTTGTCTGGCATGCCGCCAGCAGTAAGGAGAAGCCAGATGGCCAACCGCACCCACACCTGCCCAGTCAAGGGCTGCAACTACCGCACCCCCCACGCCAAGAACATGGACCTGCACCGGGCCAACACCGGCCACGGCACGTCCGACGGCAAGAGCCAGTGGAAGGGCGACAAGCAGTTCAAGGGCAAGAAGAAGTAGTCCGACGCTGATCGGAAACGGCCGTCCACCAACGCAACTGGTGGACGGCTTTTCGTTTTGACGAGAGAGGGGTTCGGGGCTACGCTGTGAGCCTATGACTCATTGGTCTGAACGGTTTCGTGCGATTGTTTCTGTCTACTTGATCCTTCTGAATGATCAGGGAGATGTCTTGTTGCTCCGCCGATCAAACACAGGATACAAAGATGGTGAACTTGGGTTGCCAGCTGGGCACGTGGATGGAGAAGAGGAGTTGATGCAGGCCATGCAGCGGGAGGCTCAAGAAGAAGTGGGAATCGATTTAGATCCAGCTGATCTATCCCTTGCACACGTTATGCATCGCTATTGCGGTGACCATGAACGTCTGGATTTTTTCTTTACGGCTCGTAAGTGGAGTGGAGAGCCAAGCAACTGTGAGAGAGACAAATGCTCTGAACTCATTTGGGCACCCATGGATCAGTTGCCAGAGGATGTGATTGATTACTATCGACAAGCGTTTGAAAAGATTCGCGAAGGGGAGGTGTATAGTGCATTTGATTGGGCAGATAAAATAAGGTAGTCTGTTCGTACAATTAAATACCTATCAAGAGTGTGGCGAGGGAACTGACCCTGTGACCCACCCGCAACCCCGAGCTGAGCTCGGTTGGAGTACGCATGGGCAAAGCTGAGCTTTGCCAAAATCCAGCCGATGTATTCTTTAGCGAGGCGAGTCGAGCTTTGCTCGATTCTGCTTAATCGAAGGGTGCGACATTCAGCCCGTAAGGGAAAGATAATTCATTTGAATCACTCCCTTTGAGTGTTTTTTGTTCACGTTAAACGGTCAAGCGTCGGAAAACGAACTTATGAGATCGCCTAGCTAAACACTGAGGCGACTCAAAGTTGTTTCCCTCAGTTGACCTCATTCAAACGAATACACTATGTCGATTCCATCTCTCTACACCGTCGAGTCCGTTACCTGTGGCCATCCAGATAAAGTTTGTGATCAGATTTCGGATGCCGTGCTTGATGCCTGTCTTGTGCAAGACCCACTAAGTCGTGTGGCCGTTGAGACGTTTGGTACCCATGGCCTCCTCGTGATTGGCGGCGAGGTCACAACCAAGGCAGAGATCGATTTTGAACAGCTCGCACGCAAGGTCTATCGAGAGATCGGCTACGACGATTCGGAGCTCCGTGTCCTCACCCATGTTGCCCAGCAGTCACGAGAGATTGCTTCTGGGATTCAAGACGAGGGTGCGGGGGATCAGGGAATCATGTATGGCTATGCCACGAGCGAAACCCCAGAGTTCCTCCCACTCGGCGTTGTGCTCGCACACAAGTTTGCAAAGCAACTCGAGGATCTTCGTCGCTCAGGAACAGTCCCTTGGCTCAGGCCAGATGGGAAGACTCAGGTTACTGTTCGCGATGGCAAGATTGAGACCGTGCTTGTGAGCACACAGCACGACGAAGGGGTCACCAACGAACAGATTGCTGAGATGGTTCGTACCTACATGCTTGAACCGCTTGGACTCACGGATGTACAACTGCTCGTCAACCCCGCCGGTTCCTGGACCGTTGGCGGCTTCGATGCAGACGCAGGCCTTACTGGTCGAAAGATTATGGTCGATAACTATGGCGGGCTGATCCCGCATGGGGGAGGAGCCTTCAGTGGAAAAGATCCGTCCAAAGTCGATCGCACAGGCGCCTACATGGCCCGCTCTGTCGCACGTGATCTTGTGAAGCAGGGACACGCAGACGAAGTGTTTGTCTCCGTCGCTTATGCAATCGGCCGCGCCGAGCCCGTGATGGTGCACGCTCATGACGGGGAGGGAAACGACCTGAGTGCACATCTTGGCGCATACGACTTCCGTCCACGAGCCATGATTGAATACCTCGACTTGCGCACCCCACAGTTCCGCAACCTCGCCGCATACGGACATTTTGGAAGAGAGAAGTTTTAGAGACCAAAAAACAGCCTTATGGGATAGGCCCTTAAGGCTGTTTTTATTTTGAGAGGATGACGATCATTTCATCGAGCCAGGAAAGGACATCTTTCTTCCAGATCTGTTTTGCGTGTTCAACGTACGGTGCAAGATCCGTATATGACGTCGGTCCTGGAGATCCGTGGAGATTGATAAATGCGGGTGTGTCCTGAATGACGATGTTGAACAGTTCCGCAAGCTCCCAGAACACTCCTGACTCTGTCTCTAAGGTTTTGAATGTTGGTCGATGTGTGTTTACAAAGTCGTAAAAGATGATGTGCAGTAACTCATGAGCAATCGTAAACAAGACCCCCTCATCTGTGTCTCCTAGAAAAATTTGAAATGATCCTTCTTGAAGAAAGCGTGGGCAGAAATCAAAAAGGGAACCGTAGGCAGTCACATGTGCGTGTGGCCACGGGTGGGTTGGAAAACGTTTATCAGTTTCCGAAAAAAAGGTTGATTGCTGTTCGGTCCAAAGCTCCTCAATCTCGTCCAAGCGTGCCTGTAAAGATTCGATGTTTTCCGAATAGGTGTTGTGAACGTAGTGATTGAGAAATTTTTTGGGTTGCTTTTGTTGCCCTAGGTGCTTGAGTTCCTCATGATAAAGAACAGCACGTGTTTCCCAGAAGAGATCACCCCCGTGCATTGATTGCTGAAAAAACTCCCAGGCCATTTTTTGGTCTAGCTCAGGGGAGAGGTTGAATTGAAGTGTTGGGTGTTTCATACGTTTACGGTACGCAATCAGAAAAGCACTTGCAAGGGGCAAGTGCTTTGCGTTCAGGCGGTCTGCATCTGTGCGTGAAGGTCCCAGATGAGCCACTCGAGCGTCATCGTTGCGTGCACGCAGAAGCGCTCGTCCAGCTCCCAGATGCTCCCGAGTTCGGTATCTGCATTGAGCGGGCAACCTCCACCGCAGATGCCAAGCGCTGGGCAGTCACGGCAGGCATCCATGTTGAGCGGTGAGCGACGCGCCCACTCCAGGAAGACCTGGTTGGCGCTTGGATCGAAGTGCTCGTCCTCAACGTGGGTGGTGAAGGTCTTGCGGTCACCCATGTAGCCGTGGCACAAACCGACGGCCCCATCGGGAGCGATCACGATCTGACCACCACCTGTGGCTCCGCAGTCGAAGGGGTAGATCTTCCCGTCGATGAAGGCGTCCACCTTGCGCATGACGCGGTCTTCGAAGATGTTCTCCTGACGGAAGCGTTCGAAGGCGTAGAGGATGAAGCGTGAGGCCCGTTCGTCGTAGTCGGCTGGAACTTGGTAGTCCCGACCCGACAGGACGATGTTGAAGCCCAGGCTGCTCGCACCGAGTTCGCGTACTGCATCGATGGTTTCGTCGAAGTCTTCGATGCTGCGCGCTCCGAGTGTGCAGGAGATCCCGACGTTGACGCCTGTTGCCTTGAGCAGATCGTAGCCACGGCGGACGGCGGAGGAGACAGCCTGGCCGTTCTTGAACTGGCGTGCTTCGTCCGTTGCCTCGGGCGATCCGTCGATCGAGACCGCCACGTTCACCTTGTGGTGTGCGAGCAGGTCTGCTAGTTCCTGCGTCACGAGTGTGGCGTTGGTCACCATACTCACTTCTGTCTTCGCCGGCAGGCGGCCGTCGCGCTTGTGCGTCTCGACCTCCTCGAGCAAGACACGCAGTCCTTGGGGGTTGAGCAGAGGCTCACCGCCGTAGATGACGATGGTCTTTTCGTCCTCGAAGAACTCAGGCTTGAGACGGATGAGTCGTTCGAAGAAGGCGAGACCCTCTTGGATCGTCTCGGAGGTCATCCGTGTACGCACGGGACGCTCGCCCATACGGTTTTCGACGAAGCAGTACTTGCAGCCGAAGTTACAGGCGTCCGTCAGTAGGAAGTAGGCGATCGAGACGTAGGGGTGGCCTGTGTAGAGGTCCTGGAAGTAGGCGAGGATCTCGTCGTCTGTTGCCTCGGCGTTGACGAGGATCTTGTGTTCGGCGAGGACACGCAGGAGTGCTTCCATGCGTTCCTGCTGCTCATCCTCGCACTCGGCGAGGAACTCGCTCACATCCTGCGCCTGTTCGAACTTGCGGACGAACGGGAGCAGAGTCGGATCGA
>PFWU01000014.1:5370-5786 GCA_002791295.1 Candidatus Uhrbacteria bacterium CG_4_9_14_3_um_filter_50_9 | reverse complement strand
CCTTAGCCTCTTAATCCTTGGATTTTTTATTGTTGTCGTTCTCGCCTTCCAACCTGGTAGCTTTATCCAAGAGATGTTTGTGGGGCACTCAACAGGATCTCGCTTTGTGCTTTGGGAAATGGCATGGAAGGGCATCCAGGAAAGACCCCTGCTTGGCTGGGGCCTTGAAAACTTTCAATACGTTTCACTTGAATACTTCAACCCCTGCCTAGGCACAGAAGCCTGCGGAAACGGCATGTGGATTGATCGAGCCCATAATAAATTCCTAGACTTGCTTATTGACTCAGGACTCATTGGGCTTTTCGCCTTTCTCGCCATCCATGTGGGTGTTGTTCTCACCATCATAAAGGGCTATCGCAAAAAATGGATCCCCCCCATCGCTCTCACCGTTATCCTTACAACACTTGCTACGTATC
>PFWU01000014.1:0-5152 GCA_002791295.1 Candidatus Uhrbacteria bacterium CG_4_9_14_3_um_filter_50_9 | reverse complement strand
TCAGGTGTTGTGAAGGCTACGTCTCATGAGGCGCGTATGATTCAACTAGAACGTGCGTTAAACGGTTCACCACAAGGAGAGGACATTCGACGAATCCTTGTTGCCTTCAAAGTGGCTTCTTCTGTATGGAAAACGGATTCTGATCTTGTGTTGGGTGTGGAAGACACACTCACACAAGAACTCGACCTCATTCACACAGCGCTTGAGGAGACAATTAACGAGTCGCCAAACTACCTCCGTGCGTATCTTGAACTCGCCCTCTCAAAGCAAGCCGAGGGGCGCTACTTCGATCGAAATGCCTTTCAAGAGGCGATCGACACACTCGAAAAAGCCATTGAACAAAACCCACAGCACCCAGACCCCCACTGGGCACTCGCAAGTATTTTGATTGAACTGGGAAGAGCTGATGAGGCAGTGGTGCTCACAAAAAAAATCCTTGACCAAGAACCTTCTATCCTCAAGTCGCAGCTCATGTACATGACCGCACTCCTTTATGCGGGAGAGCGCGAACAGGCTGAGGCTGTAGCTGAAGTGATTCTTACCACAGAAGGACTGCGACCTAGCACGGCCGAGCGTGTTCAAAATCTCCTCGATGCAGACCTTATTGCAAACGCCGCGTATATTCTCTTGACCTTCCACTAGACTGAGCTGTGTCGTCAGTACCCAAACAAAAAACCACCCTTCGACAAGCTCGGGGTGGTTTTTAGTTTGAATCTTCTTAGAGCACTGCTTCCTTTGCAGCCTTTGCTACGCGGAACTTTACAACGGTCTTTGAAGGAATTTGGATAGATTCTCCTGTCATTGGGTTGCGACCCATGCGTGCTGCACGCTCCTTCTTCACAAGCTTACCAAGACCTGGAAGTGGAAACTCGCCGTTGGTGCGAACTTCTCGGAGGGCCATTTCAACGAACTGATCCCACTTGTCGTTAGCCTCTTTCTTAGAGACACCGAGAAGCTCACCGAAGGCAGCCATGAACTGGCTCTTTGTCAATTTTGCCATAACGTATGTTCCGGAACGTCCACTCCTGGCGTATGTCAGTTTTAGACGATTCCTGTGGAAAACTTAATGTTTACAGGGGCTATATTAACATGGGGTCAATTTTTTGGGAATATCTCATCATTTTGCAAACGCCACAACAGCCTCAACCACCTCTCTTAACTCCACACAGCTCTCCTCATTATCCACAGGGCCAGAGAAGTGTTTCTTACCTGACTTTAGCACAATTTCAGCACCAAGCTGCTCGTTTAAAACCTCAGAATAATGCAGATCTACAAAGGGATCATTGTCGGAATGGATGGCGATAAACCCACGACTAGACGATCGAATCTTTGAAAAATTTAATGGAGTTTCAAAAAAATTATGAATCTCTGGAAAGCCGAGGTCGTCTGTGAACCCTGCAACAAAGACCACACCGCCAACCTCCTGCCCATCACCAAGCTGCTCCAAATACCGCATAATGGCTGCGCATCCGATGGAATGTCCAACGAGAAACGTGTCTGCATCTGGTCGCCCAATGAGCTCCTTGAGTCTAGGCACCCACAAAGATTGCTTTGGCATCGCTGTCTCTGGCATGGCTGGAACATTGACCTGAAACCCTTGCTTCTCAAGGTCTGCTTTCACACTTGGATACCAACAGTAGTCTGGATTCCCCTCCCAACAATGCACAATGAAAACGCGCTTCATACAAAAAATCGGCCGGAGCCGTTAGCTGACTGCAGAATGCTCCACAAACCACTTCTTTGCATCTACAAGATCTTGTTTAACTTTTTCACTCATCTGTGCTTCATCCGAAAACGGAATAAGACCTCGCAACTTTTCTAATACAACCACCTTCATATGCTTACCAACCAAGTCCTTACACACATCTAAAAGATGAACCTCCATCTTTAGTCGATACCCTGTTCTTCCATCATTGATGCAAATAAGGGCTGCGTAACGCGCACCATCAACCTCCGCTTCGCCGACATAAACCCCGAGGCCTGGGATCACCACTCCTTGTTCAATCGCAATGTTAGCCGTCGGACATCCAAGACGGGTTGCCATTCCCTCACCGCGCTCAACGCGCCCACTAAAGACAATATTTCGCATACCTAACTACTCTAGCGCATTCAACAAAAGAGGCAACTGAGTAGGACTGTTCCTAAATGAGATGAGATTGCCACGTTCGGGCTGGCATCGCTGAAGACGTCCTCAATCGGACGTTGAAGTGATGCCTGGGTGCCTGAACGTGGCAAGATCGCTCATTTTGGAACAGTCCCCTAGTGGGACAATTTCTGTACCATCTGAACCGCCCGTTCAACGATCGGCTTCATATCCTCGTAACTCGACCGCTGTAAGACTCGACTGAGTGGGACCCATTTAGCCCCCATGGCATGTTGCTTTGGATCAGGAAAAAGCGTTGAGCCAGAGGGTGTTTCAAACAAAAAGTAGTGGATATCTTTGTGAATCAACTTCCCTTTTTTTTGGTAGCGGTCACGAAACCAAATATCAATCTTCCCGAGTTCATCCCAGAAACAAATCTCTCGCAGTCCAAGCTCCTCAAGCGTTTCCCGTGCAGCTGCTTCCTCCAAATCTTCCCCTGTTTCAACGTGCCCCTTTGGAAACGTCCACTTGCCATACGTGTCCTTCATCATCGCAAAGGACACACCACTGCCAGAACGACGAAACACAACACCACCAGCTGAGACTTCCTGCTCAGCGCGTTCTGTTTTTCCTCGCGCCTTATTCGGCGGATGCTTCTGTTTCTTCGCTCGGTTCTTCGCTGACATACGTCCCTTGGATCACAGAAATAGCTGTCTGAAACTGAGGGTCTAAACCGGCCTCATAATCTTCAAGGGTATAGGCGACTTCAATATCCGGTGCGATACCTGTTTCGTTGATGGTACGGCCGTTTGGCGTGTACCACTCTGCGGTCGTGATTTTAAGTGCTGAACCATCTTCAAGTTCACGGTAATCTTGGACCGATCCCTTTCCAAATGTCTGTGTACCAACAACCGTGGCGTACTCATAATCTTGGAGCGCACCGGCCACAATCTCTGAAGCACTCGCAGACCCTCCATCAACCAAGACAACCGTCTTGAGTGTTTGCATGCGTGGAGCAATCAAACCATCGTAGGATGTGGATTCATCCCGTGTGCGCTCAATGACAACCGTGTCATACCCCACCCAAGAAGAAGCAATGTTGATTGCGGTTGTGAGCAGTCCACCTGGATTTGATCTGAGGTCAAGAATGACCCCATCCACATTACTGGCAAGAGCTTCCTGCACGGCCTCATTAAACAGCTCTGTCGTGTCATGATTGAATGTTGAAATTCCGATCAACATGATGTTATTTTCGTCTATTTCCCACCGAACACTGTCAATCACAATTTTGTCACGAGTAATAGGAATTTCCATGAGTGACTCTGCGCCGTCGCGTGCAATCGTCAGAACCACTTCGGTGCCTTTTTCTCCTCGAATCTGCGTAACCGCCTCTTCAACCGTTTTCCCAATCGTTTCTATGCCATCGATAAGCACAATCCAGTCCCCAGGAAGGAGTCCAGCCTGCTCAGCTGGGGAACCATCAAGCGGGGCAACGATCTGTAGCTGTTCATCTCGAATACCAATCTCAGCACCAATGCCTTCGAATGACCCCTCCAGGCTTGCCGTAAATGCTGAGGCCTCCTCTGGATCAAAGTAGACAGAATAGGGATCCTCAAGACCGGAAAGGAGCCCTTTCAAAGAGCCATAGTAGAGATCCTTATCAGAAACTGGTTGTCGGTAAAATTCGTCTTTGACAAAATTCCAGACGTCCCAGAAATCTTTAAAATCAACATCATCAGCCAAGTACGTTGGGGTTTCACCAATACCGGACACCATTCCTTCACCTGCTGGAACGATACTTCTTGTCGCACGTGCATCTCCAACAAAAAAACCGATGCTGAATGCCATCGTGACGAGAAGCCCCCCTGCGAGTAATTTTATGGATAACGGAAAATGTGAATGTTGTTTCATCATAGATGCGTACAGGATACCGCTCAGTTACGCCTGAGTCAATTGAAAATCCTCGCCATAAAAGACACACACCTTGTCCCAAACTCTATTGATCCGTACAATGACGGCGTATGAATCGCACGTGGCGCACTATTCTTTTTTTCAGTTTTTTGCTGATGTTTTTAGTTTCTGCGCCGGTGATTGTCCTTTATACTGCGGGGTATCGTCTTGATGTGATGGCGGGTCGCATTACCCATACAGGCGTGCTCAATGCAACGAGTATTCCACGCGGAGCAACAGTGCTCATCGATGGGGTTCTTAAATCTGATCGCACACCCACTGTATTCGACGATGTGTTCCCTGGAGAACATCTCATCACCTTACAACGAAGTGGATATACCTCGTGGGAAAAAATTCTTGAAATAAAAAGCCGAGAGACAACCTTTATCGCAAACGCTCTTCTTTTTCTTGATTCTACGTTTGAGAATCAAGAAAGTCGCACGGTCTCATTTTATTCTCTTTCCCCTCACCGCGACCAGTTGGCGTACTTGATCAGCGAAGGGTCCTGGATAGAACTCTGGGTCACAGATCCGAGTACTCAATCCGAGCGACTCCTCGCACGCATCACAGAAGCAGCGGGAGCTGATTACGCAATTCGTTGGTCCAAAGAAGGAACAACGATCGCTCTCTTTCAGAATGGGTCCTCCCTTGAGACGCTTTCTTTGATCACGGTTGCAACAGGAGAAACGCTTTCTGTCCCAACGACTCTAGAACGCGCATCCAAATTCTGGTGGGATGTCGCAGAAGATGACTACCTCTATGCGGAACAAGCAGAGGTTGTCTATCGGGTGAGTCTCAGCACACAAGAGGTTGAGCTTGTTTCTTACAATGCGGAAACCATCATGCATCAGAACGAGGATCTTATTCTCTCGTCAGCCTCTGATCGCATGGTGCTCTCACGGTATCAAGACAAAACAGCCACTATTTTGACCTATCTTCCTGTGGGCTCTTATCAATTCCGTACTGCACCGAGCGGTCTTGCTCTGCTTGAAGATCTTGACCGCCATCGCCTCATCTTAGTAGATCTCTCAAGCCAAGATCAGCCGATTCTTCTCAATGAAGAGGCTTATTCTTGGGACTGGAGTAAGGACGGTGACCGCTTGGTATTCACAGATGGAT
>PFWU01000038.1 GCA_002791295.1 Candidatus Uhrbacteria bacterium CG_4_9_14_3_um_filter_50_9 | reverse complement strand
TTTTTTGCGATAGCCCTTTATGATGGTTAGAACAACACCCACATGGATGGCGAGAAAGGAGAGAAGCCCAATGAGTCCTGAGTCAATCAGCAAGTCTAGGAATTTGTTGTGGGCTCGATCAAGCCACATGCCGTTTCCGCAGGCTTCTGTGCCAAGGCAGGGGTTGAAGTATTCAAGCGAAACGTATTGAAAGTTTTCAAGGCCCCAGCCAAGAAGGGGTCGTTCCTGGATGCCTTTCCATGCCATTTCCCAAAGAACAAAGCGAGATCCTGTAGAGTGCCCCACAAACATCTCTTGGATAAAACTACCAGGTTGGAAGGCGAGAACGACGACGATAAAAAATCCAAGGATTAAGAGGCCAAGGAGGGTGTACCCCATGTTGTTTCGTGATCTGGATTTGTGTGTGATGGCACTGAGAGCCAGAAAGAGCACACAGCCACCCAGAAAGGCATAGATCGCCGCATGGGTTTTGATGAGGAGGAGTGTAAGCACGAGGAGTGCGATGGCGATTGCACCGAACTGTTTGATTCGTTTTGGATGGTCTCCAAAGGCAAGGTAAGCTGTAAAAAAAATGTGGAATAAGATATATCCTGCAAGGAACGAAGAATTTCCAAACGTTGAGCCGCCGGCATCTGAGGGGAGAATATGGACTCCTGCACGGGCGAGGACCTGAAAGGCTCCGACGAACAAGGCAACAGATGTGGTGACCACAAAGAGTTTTCTCCAATCAGCCTGTGTCCGGAAGAGCTGTGAGATGACAAAAAAAGCGATCCCCAAGTGGATCCACATGAGGAGACCTGTGATGCGGTCGATGCTTGCCCAGAAGCTAAAAGCGGGGTCAATCCCTGTGAGCGATGTAAGACCCAAGAGACTCACGAAAAGGAAGAGAAGGAGACTCACAAGGTCAAAGCGCGGGGCGTACTCCGTGTGTTTATGGGCAAGCCAAAGGTAAAGAACAAGCAAAATTTCAATGAGGGCAATCATGAGGTATGCTTTGGTCGATGTGTAAAAGAACATCAAGCTTGGATGGAACAAGAGGGGGGTGAGGAGGATGGCAAAAACCGTGAGTTGTGCTGCACCAAGCAACGAAAAAGGTTTGAGTTTCTTCATAAACATTTCGTTCAGTTTACTGAATTTTTATTGAAAGTGAAAGTAAATGCGTGTACTTCTGTTACACTATGGCTATGAGAGACCAGAAGAAACAAAAAGTGATCCTCATTGACCTGATTCATCCACGCATGCTCAAGCGTGAGGCTCTTGATCGTATGGAGGAGCTTGAGGAGCTCGTGAATACCTTTGGAGGTCTTGTGATTGTCAAAGCCTGGCAAAAACGTTTTACTCCACACCCGAAGACGTTTATTGGCACAGGAAAGGTGAAGCAACTTGGAGAGGAGGCAGGGGAGCTTGGGGCAAGTATGGTGATCATCAATGCACAACTCAAGCCTCGACAGCTCTATGAGATCTCAGAGGTACTCAGGCCATTTAAGGTGACTGTCTGGGATCGCATTGATTTGATCCTGAAAATATTTGCGAAGCACGCACGTACAACAGAGGCAAGACTAGAGATCGAACTTGCGAGCGTGCGACACATGGGACCGCGCATTTTTGGAATGGGCATGGAGCTCTCTCGTCAGGGTGGGGGCACAGGAACGCGTGGGCTTGGGGAAACCAACACCGAGCGTATGCGTCGGCATTTGAAGGAGAAGGAACGAATCATCAAAGACAAATTAAAAAAATACGAACAGGGCCGTGAACTCGTTCGATCAGGCAGGCGGCGCAAGGGGCTCAAGACGATTTCCCTTGTTGGCTACACAAACGCTGGAAAAACAACACTGTTAAATGCGCTTACGGGCCGAGAGGAGTATGCAGCAGACGAACTCTTTGCCACACTGGACACGCGGGTCGGTCAACTTTGGCTCCCGGGAGTAGAGGAGAAGGTCCTCCTGACAGATACCATTGGTTTTATTAAGCAGCTTCCACCAGAGCTGCTCAATGCCTTTGCCTCTACATTGTCTGAAGCAGTGGAAGCGGATCTGCTTCTTCATGTGATTGATGCGAGTGATAAAAATTTCTTCTTGCACCTGAGTGTGGTGGAGGATATTCTCGAGCGTCTGGGTGCGGCTGATACGCCAAGACTCCTTATCTGCAATAAGCAGGATGGGATCACAGGTAGGCGGAGACAAGAAATTGATCAGGAGCTTGGGGAGGTTAGTCCCGTCTGGATTTCGGCGGCAAAGAAAGAAGGTCTTGAAGGGTTGGTGGAGGAGATTGAAAAACATTTGTAAACAAAACACCCTGCAGCAGAGTGCAGGGTGTTTTTAGATGGCGAGTGTGCCTTCTTGGTTGAGTTTGGTGAGGTTGTACATCTTTCCTTCTTTACCCCACTTTTTGAGAGTGCGGAGTCCTCGAGTAGAGATGCAGACTGTCACCATACGACCTGTTGCTGGATTTAAGAGACGCTTCTTCTGCAAATTTGCCCTGAGCTTTCGCTTGGTCCTATTTTTTGCGTGAGAAACATTAAACCCGCTGATCGTTTGTTTTCCGGTTACAATGCAGCTTTTTGACATAAATCCGTCTATTTACTAACGGCTGGGAGTATAGAGGAACAGCTGAAAAATGTCCAGTCCTGGTGTATACTGGTCTGTGTATGAATAATCAAATCCCAAAATCTTGGATTCTTTTGTTCCTCGCCGTTGTTGGTATTTTGGTTGGTCTTTATCTGACCTCACCGGACCCGGTGGTGACAGGGGAGTCTGATGCATTACCAGAGACAAGTAGGGCGATCACCTTTGAAGGGATGCTGTTAACTGGAGGGAATGCAATTTACCTCGAGAATCAAACAGCGGAACAGACACAGGTTTTGATTGGTTATGTTGTTCTTTCTGCCCCTGGTTATGTGGTTGTTTATGATGACAACGACGGTGTTCCTGGAGAGGTCGTGGGTGTGTCTGATCTCTTGGAAGATGGGGGAGAACATATCCTGATGCGTGTGGATGAGCCACTTCAGGATGGAGAGATCTACTATGCCATGCTCTTTCATGATGATGGGGATGGCCTCTTTCGCGCCTTGAGTGATACACAAGCGATCGATTCAACCGATTCAGTCATCCTGATGACCTTTGAGGCAACCATTGATGCAGCGCCGGAAGTAGAGGCTGTCATGCCCTAAACGTTGAGTCACAAGCTCGGATATTCTTATCCGAGTTTTTTGATACAATGAAGTCCACTATGAACGATCAAATCCCTATTCGACACAGTAAGCGTGCAAAGCGTATGAGTCTCGTGGTCCACTTTGATGGGCGTTGGGAAGTTGTTGTGCCAGAAAAACGTAAGCCTTCTTCATACTCGATTCAGCGGTTTGTTTCGACACATTGGGATTGGCTTGAGCAGCAGGTACGTCGTATGTCTCGTCGAGTACCGCGTAAAACACTCACACACCGTGGTGTGCCCACGTGGAAAATCAAAGAAGCAACCGCAGACCTTGTCGAGCTTCATGTTCGGAGGTTTTTGTTTCTCTATCCATTTGAGATTGGTCAGATTCGTTACGGGAACTACAAAACTCAGTGGGGAAGTTGTTCGAATGATCGTCATCTCGGCTTTCACTACAAACTCTCGCTCCTCCCACCGCATCTTGCTGCATACATCGTCGCGCATGAGCTCAGTCACACCGTCCATTTTAATCACTCAGACGTCTTTTGGCAGATGGTTGAACGACTGTGCCCAGAGGCAAAACAGTACCGTAAGGAGTTGCGTGATTACGTTCTCTAGTGTGATACAATAGAACCACTATGCTTGGAAAAAAGAAAAAGAAGTCTTTGAAGAACACACCTCCCAGTCTCATTCCAGACTCCTCTCAAAATTTATGCCGGCTTCCTCTTGCTCCCGGTGAAAAGCAAGACGAACCGACACGTATCAATGGCTTGTCTTGGCGCATTTTTCGCATCATGAGCGAGTTTGTAGAGGGATTTCAGTTTCTTTCACAGTCAACTCAGGAAGTGACGATTTTTGGATCCGCAAGGACGAGTCCGAGTGATCGTTGGTATCAAGAGGCCGAGAAGCTGGGGGCCTTGCTTGTAGGGTCAGGACACACCGTTATTACCGGTGGAGGGCCTGGAATTATGGAAGGAGCCAACAAAGGAGCAAAGGAGGCAGGAGGCCCTTCGATTGGTTTAAACATCAGGCTACCAGAGGAACAGCGCGAAAACCCATACGTGACACATGGACGTGCATTCCATTACTTTTTTACACGCAAGGTGATGATGGCCGCCTCGGCTCAAGCCTACGTCTATTTTCCAGGTGGATTTGGCACACTCGATGAGTTGTTTGAAATTGTCACCTTGATCCAAACAGGAAAAATGCAAGCCACACCCGTGATTTGCGTGGGGAAGGATTTTTGGGAAGGGCTCTTCCGTTGGGTGAGGTCTGCTCAACTTGAAACCTATCAAACGATCTCTTCTAAGGATCTTGAGCTCATTGCCATTGTGGATTCAGCTGAAGAGGCACATGAGATCATCAAGCACTCAGACGAACGGACATTTTTTTGATATGGCAAGCCACTCACACAAGGAAAAGAAACAGCGGGCCTATGTTGTTGATGTGAACATGGGCTATGGGCATAGTCGTGCTGCTTATGCGCTGAAAGATCTTTCGGGTGGAGAGGTGCTTTCTGCCAATGACTACAAAGGGATCCCAACAGATGACCGGAAGCTTTGGAAGGAGAGTCGAGAAGTCTACGAGGCTATTTCAAGAATGAAGCCCGTTCCTATTATTGGAAATTTTTTGTTTGAAGCACTAGATCGATGGCAGCAGATTGATCCGTTTTACCCACGTCGGGATCTTTCAAAACCAAACATGCAGTTAAGGCAGATTTACCGAATGATCAAAAGAGGATTTGGCAAGCATTTTATTGAGAGGCTTTCTGAAAAACCATTACCCCTCCTCACCACATTTTTCATCCCAGCATTCATGGCGGAATACCATGATTACCCAGGAGATATTTGGTGTGTGACGACCGACGCAGATATTTCTCGGGCTTGGGCACCGTTTGACCCACAGTCAAGTCGTATCAAGTATCTGGCAAGCAATGGTCGTGTGGTTGAACGGTTGAAACTGTATGGGGTGAGGGAGGAAAATATCTTTGCGACAGGTTTTCCTCTTCCGAAGGAACTTGTTGGAGGAACAACATCTTCTGTTTTGAAAGATCTCCTCATGGAACGCCTATGCAATCTAGACCCTAATGGTATTTTTCAGGATCGTTATTCGAGGACACTTCAAGCAGAGCTTGGGCCTGCGCGATGTGTCATGGCAAAGGCGAAGCATCCCCTGACACTCACATATAGTGTTGGTGGGGCCGGGGCGCAGCGTAAGCTTGGTGTACAAATTTTAAAAAGCCTTAAATCAAAGATTGCTCGACAGGAGATTCGGGTGAATCTCATGGCAGGATATCGAAAAGATGGAATCCGATTTTATCAGAATGCCGTGAAAGAGCTTGGACTCAAAAAATACCTTGGCACGTGGGTAAACGTGCCTGAGCATGCATCACGTGCAGATTATTTTTCAGATTTTAACGAGGTTCTTAAAACCACGGATATTCTCTGGACCAAACCTAGTGAGCTTTCGTTCTACTGTGGGCTTGGTATGGCTGTGATCATGGCACCTCCAATCGGTTCACAGGAAGAGTTTAATCGGGTTTGGTTAGATTATGTCGGAGGTGGGGTTCCAATGAATGACCCTCGGTATACAGATGAATGGCTTGAGGATTGGATTAACTCTGGGGGGGTTGCTCGGATGGCTTGGAATGGCT
>PFWU01000004.1 GCA_002791295.1 Candidatus Uhrbacteria bacterium CG_4_9_14_3_um_filter_50_9 | reverse complement strand
CTTAGCTCGATGGAGCTTGCAGAAGGCGAAGCTGAGCTTCGCCAGGGACGTGATGGGACGAAGGCGTATTTGGCGCAGTCGGGACAGTTGTATCTGGAGGCGGGCATTATGAGTCTTGGACGGGCATTCGATTTTGGTCCTGTGTTTCGTGCAGAGAAGTCGAAGACTCGTCGACACCTCACTGAGTTTTGGATGATGGACGCAGAGGCGGCGTATGTGGAGCACGAAGAGAACATGAAGATTCAGGAAGGACTTATTTGTCACATCGTAGAAACGGTTTTGAAGGAGAACGAGCATGAACTGAAGGTACTCGAGCGTGACACAGAAGCCCTAAAGAAGGTTCAGGCACCGTTTGTACGTATGACGCATGCGGAGGCCGTAGCAAAGCTCCGTGAAATGGGAAGTGATATTGGTGAGCGTGATGATTTAGGAGCAGATGATGAGACGATTCTTACGAAGGCCTACGACAAACCAATTTTTATCGAGAAGTATCCAGCAGAAGTGAAAGCGTTTTACATGAAGCGCGATCCAAACGATGAGAGCGTGGCACTCAACAACGACCTCCTCGCACCAGAAGGCTATGGAGAAATTATTGGGGGGTCACAGCGTGAAGATGATTACGAAACACTTCTTCAACGCATGAAAGAGCATGATCTCGATCCAAAACCGTTTGAGTGGTACTTGGATCTGCGTCGCTATGGTTCTGTACCGCACTCTGGATTCGGGTATGGTCTTGAGCGTATTGTGGGTTGGGTGTGTGGATTGCATCATGTCCGTGAGACGATTCCGTTTCCACGCATGATCAACCGTATAACTCCGTAACTTTAATTATCAGAAGTTTCTGAAGAGTGTCATTTATATGAAACGAACGTGGATTAGTGAAACTGTCGATCACATCGACGAGACCGTTCAGGTGAGCGGTTGGGTGCATCGCATTAGAACAATGGGGGACAAGCTTGTATTTGTGGATCTGCGCGATGGCACAGGTCTTCTGCAAGTCGTGTTTTATAAACCAGACCTCGATGAGACGATCGCCACTCTGGTGGACGAACTCAGGCCCGAGTTTTGTGTGCAAATTGAAGGAGTTGTGCAAAAGCGCGGAGAGAAGCAAGTGAATGCAGATCTGCCAACAGGGACGGTTGAGCTTGGGGCAAAGGCACTTACTATTTTGAACACCGCAAAGACCACACCATTTGAGATCGACAAGAACTCAAAAGATGTGAATGAGGAATTGCGATTAACTTATCGCTATCTCGATCTACGCACCGAGCGGATGCAGCGCAACATCCGTCTGCGTGATCAGATTATTCGTTTCTTCCGAGACTACATGCATGCGCATCGTTTCATCGAGATTGAAACACCGATCTTAATGAAGGGGACGCCCGAGGGGGCTCGTGAGTTTGTGGTGCCGTCCAGAATTCATGAGGGGAAGTTTTATGTGTTGCCTCAGTCTCCGCAGCAGTTCAAGCAACTGTGTATGGTGGCAGGGTTCGAACGTTACTTTCAGATCGCACGCTGTTTTCGTGATGAGGACCAGCGAGGAGATCGTCAGCCTGAATTCACTCAATTAGATTTCGAGATGTCGTTTGTGGAGCGTGAAGACGTTCTTGCCTACACCGAGGAAATGTTTATTCAACTGGTTGAGACGCTTTTCCCTGAAAAGAAGATCACGACCAAACCGTTTCCACGCTTTACGTATCAAGAAGTGATGGAGAAGTACGGCACAGACAAACCTGATCTGAGACAGAACAAAGAGGATCAAAACGAATTAGCCTTTGGATGGATTGTGGACTTTCCAATGTTCGAGACGCTTGAAGATGGATCGATCCAGTCACAGCATCATCCATTTTGTTCCATTCATCCAGAGGATCTCGACAAGCTCGATTCTGACCCCCTGAGCGTCCGTGCGAATGCCTATGATCTGTTTTTGAACGGCTATGAACTCTCAAGTGGAAGTATCCGAATCCATGAGCAGGCACTTCAAAAGAAAATCTTCTCCATCCTTGGGATCAGTGATGAAGAACAGCAAGATCGTTTTGGACATATGCTTGATGCGTTTACCTATGGTGCTCCACCACATGGGGGGTTTGCTCCGGGGATTGATCGCATCGTGATGCTCCTTGCAGGAGAACCAAATATTCGTGAGGTCATTGCCTTTCCAAAGACGGGCGATGCACGTGATCCAATGATGCATGCGCCATCAGAACTTGAAGAGAAACGCCTGCGGGATGTGCATATCAAATTGGACACAAAAAAGGACTAACTTTAGTCAAAAACGTGGGCACAAGTTGTCCATGTTTTGTTTTGCGAGCTGGGCGTTTTTCGCTTATACTACTTGTACCTATGGGCTTTGAGGTGAACCTCGCGAAGTTTGATGGACCCATGCATGTGCTACTCGAGCTGATCGAGTCGCAGGAGCTTCCGATTACCGAAGTTTCGCTCTCACAGGTCACAGAGGCGTACCTTGCGTATATTGATGAACATGTCCCTCCACCAGAGGAGTTGGCCGATTTCCTCATCCTCGCAACCCGTCTTCTCCTCATTAAATCTCGGGCGATTCTTCCTATGGAGACAGAAGAGGAAGTGGAGGATGCCTCCACACTTGCATTGCAACTTCGTCTCTACAAAGAGTTTGTGGACGCATCGAAACATCTGGAGCTCTTGTTTGAAGGGGATGTGAAAAGTTTTCCACGTGGAAAAGCAGATGTGGTGAAGGCAGGGGGTGTGGAGGTGTCGCCAGGCCTGACAGTGAGCGCATTACAGGAAGCGTTCAGTAGTTTGTTGAAACGGTTAGAACCTTTTTTTAAACTTCAGCAAACAGCGCTTGAACGTGTGGTGAGCGTGAAGGAACGCTTAAGAGAGATTCACGATGCTGTCTTAAGCCGAGCAAAGATGACCTTTCGAGATGTCGTAAAAGGGGGAGCGTCACGGATTGACGTGGTGGTGAGTTTCCTTGCACTTCTCGAGCTTGTAAAGCAACGCGTTGTGCGTGTGACGCAACAAGACACTTTTAACGATATTGAAATTACTCGAGTTGATTAAGTTATGATTACTGCCACTGTCGAAGCAATCTTGTTTGCCGCTGCCAAACCTCTTGCCATTGGAGATCTCTCAAAGAATCTTGATGTGTCAAAAGAAGTGATTCAAGAAGCGATTGAAGAACTACGAACAATGCGAAATGTAGAAGGATCCGGGATTCATCTGTTGGATCATGATGGGAAGGTGCAGCTCGTGAGTAATCCCGTCCTTGGGGAAGACGTTGCGAAGTTTTTAAAAAAAGAGGCCTCTGGTCCATTGACACGTCCTTCACTCGAGACGCTCACGATCATTGCGTACCGAGGACCGATTACCAAACCAGAGATTGAGGTGATTCGTGGCGTCAATTGCAGTTTGATTATTAGGAACTTGCTGATTCGTGGGTATGTGAATGAGGAAGAGGACCGCGAACGTTTGCAACCTGTGTACACACTTTCAAACGAGTTCATGCAGGCGCTGGGCCTCACATCCATTGATCAATTGCCTGATTACGAAACATTTATTCACAACGAAAAAATTACAGAGCTCCTACAGGGGCAGACAGAAGAATTTTCCGAGGAGGTATGATCATTAAACTTTTTTCACAACTCATGGTCGCAGGAATGATGCTTCAGTTTTTTCCAGCAGACGCTGGACAGGTGGAACAACTTGCGACATTACCGGATGCGCCGGATCGATCGTTTGATTTGCTCGAGGCTTATGAATTCATGAGCCAACTCCCGCAGTCTTCCGATGTTGTTACTGTTCCTGAAAAGCTGGATCCAAACAGTCTTGGTGTTATGACGACGGCTCAGAGTGCAGTTGTGATGGACAGGAAGAGTGGAGAAATTCTTTTTGAAAAAAACGTGACAGAGCCACGAGCAATTGGCAGTATCACGAAGCTGATGACGGCGTATGTATTTTTGCAGGGGAACCCAGACTTGAACGCTCTTGCGGCGATTGAATCTGTTGATTATCGCGCAGGGGGACGCTTGAATTTCTCTATCGGGGATACGGTGACCGTTGGCGATTTACTTATGGCAAGTCTCGTAAGCTCGGACAACTCAGCCACAACCAGTTTAGTGCGTCTTTCTGGCATGAGTCAGGGGGATTTTGTTGCGCGCATGAATGAAGTCGCTGCATCAATCGGAATGGAACACACAACGTTTGCGGATGAGACGGGACTTTCCACAAAAAATCAGTCAGTGGTGACAGATCTTGCTATCATGCTGGATCACTTTTTAAAGAATGACACCTTACGTGCGTTTACACAGGTGGCGAGCACGACCGTTGTGGGAGCTTCCGGACGGAGCTACTTACTAGAGAGCACGGACGAGTTACTCACAACATTTGTCAATCAAGATCCTTACAAGATTGAGCTCGCAAAGACTGGGTATCTTCCAGAGGCAGGGTATTGTCTTAGCACGGTATTCTCCTATAATGACGACCAGGAAATTATTGTGGTGGTCTTAGGGTCAGACTCTAAGATAGGTCGTTTTCAAGATGTTAAATCTCTTGCTGTTTGGGCCTACGACACCTTCAGCTGGACGAACGTACGATGAACGCACTCATTAACTACATTTCAACTTTTCCACCAGAGATCGCCGCAGCCCTGCTGGCGATTTTGCCACTTACAGAACTGCGTGCTGCGCTTCCGATTGCCATAACCGTTTTTGGCATGGAGCCTGGAGCGGCGTATGCGTGGACGGTCCTCGGGAATCTCGTGCCAATCATCCTTGTCTTTTGGCTTCTGCCTCCAACACTTGCATGGGCACGGAAGCAGAGCCCCTGGCTCAAGCATGTGCTGGATGATTATTTTGCAAAATTGGAGCGTAAGCATCATGATCGATTCCAACGCTATGGAGCGCTCGCTCTTTTCTTCTTTGTGGCGATTCCACTTCCAGGCTCGGGAGTGTGGACGGGGAGCGTCCTTGCCATTCTCTTTGGTCTTGAGCAGAAACGTGCTCTTTCAGCCATTGTTGGTGGACTGCTTGTTGCTGGTATTATCGTTCTATTAATCATCCAGGGGGTTCTTGGAGCACTGAGCTTCTTACTATGAGAATTTTGATTGACGGGACAACACTTTGTGATGCAGAAGGACGGGCTGGGGCGGGAGTCGAACATTACACCTGGGCTTTGGTTCGGCAGCTTTTACGCTCTGGAGACGGGAAGCACGAATTTTTAGTATATGTGCCACCCATGTTTAATGAAATTCGGGTGAAGGAACTCACCGAAGGGTGTGAACACGTGCGTATTCTTAGGTCCTATGGACCGCGTGTTTCGTTTATTAGTCGGCATGTCTTGTTGCCACTTCGGTTTGCACTGTGGAGACCAGACGTGACGTTTTTTCCAGCAGGACAAGCTCCACTTTTTTTTCGAGGAAACAGTGTGGTGACGATTCATGACCTTGCCATTTACGACCACCCGGAATGGTTTCCAGAGGGACAAGATTTTGCTTCCCGTGTGGTCGTCCCAAAAAGCATTGATCGCGCAACGAGGGTGATTGCGGTTTCACAGGCGACAGCGGATCGTCTTCAGAAGAGATTTCCACACACAAAAGGAAAGACCGTCGTCGTCTACGAGGGGGTACGTCCGCCAACAGAATTGCTGGATCAACTTGATGCAGGGAATGTGCGATTTCCGTTTGATCAAGATTATGTCCTACATCTCGGAACGATTGAACCAAGAAAGAATCTTGCGCATGCGCTCGAGGCGTTCAGTCTTTTTTTGGAGGGGCATCCTGAGTTGGTTGGATCCGTACGGTTTATCGTGGCCGGTAAGCGCGGATGGAAAACAAAAGCGATTGAGGCTGAGTTGTTACGTGTGAATCACGCATGGAAGGATGTGGAGCCAAACGGTGTGGTCCAGTTTTTGGGTCCAGTGACAGAGGAAGAAAAATGGCAGCTCATGGCCCGTGCTTCAGTGCTTCTGTTCCCATCACTTGATGAAGGATTTGGACTTCCTGTGCTTGAGGCCATGAGTGTTGGCACACCCGTGATCACTTCCTCAAGAGGATCACTCCCAGAGATTGGCGGGGACGCTGCGATCTATGTTGATCCCGATGACGTCGAACAAATGTCCCTCTCCATCGCCCAATGTCTCCT
>PFWU01000026.1:4137-6110 GCA_002791295.1 Candidatus Uhrbacteria bacterium CG_4_9_14_3_um_filter_50_9 | reverse complement strand
AAAAACAGGCATTTTGAGAGCCTGTTTTTTATGTGTGCCAGTTTTTCACCTAAGAGAGCACAACCGCCTCCGTCAACTTTTTAATATCCCTCATACGCCCCAAAGAACACCCGAATCTCCACGGCATCATCGTTCTCAGGAAGGCCAGAAGGATTATCACGCTTGAGAATAAAGAATCCATTCTCTCCGTACGCTGGCGTTTCGAATTCAAGTTCCGCTGTAAACGGAACCAGCTCTTCTGTCATCCAGTCCTCTGTGGCAGTGGCATACCCTTCTGCGATAATGAGTCCATCCCAGTTGGTGAGAATGACAGGAAAACTTGCTTCAAAAAACCAGTAGCCTGGGGCTTCTCCTGTAATCATGAGCGGAGACAAAATAGTTCCTTCACGTGTTGGATTCGATAAGTACAGTGTGACCCCTTTGTCAGAAGTGACTGCTTCGAGTGAGGGAACCTCTGTCTCTTCTTCAACAATCTCTTCCTCTTCTATGGTGATCTCCTCCTCTTCGATCGTCTCAACATCTTGCTTCGCCTCTTGATAAACCACCAAGGCAATAGCGACAATGAGGACGACTAAAATGACGCGTAAATAGTTGCTCATACCTCTTCGTTTAGACGACTTAAATAGCTTTGGACGATGAGCATAGCCGCAAGGGCATCTTCCTCCGCATTGACCCCTTCTTCCATTTGAAGATGAATGCTCTGAGAGGTGGTGTACGACTCATCTTCTTCTTTAACCGGAATCGACACAGCTGATATGAGTGCGGCAATAAATGCACGGGTCTTCTTGAGTTGTTCGGGGCCATGGTGACCACCTGTTGCAAGCGGGACACCCACAACAATCAAATCAATATCTTCTGTGCGTGCCCGGTCCGCAAACATCTGAATCGTTTCCTCTCCTCTATTTAACACCACATCAAGCGGCACCGCCATACGGGCCTCTGTGTCTCCAAAGGCAAGCCCAATCTTTTTGTCCCCATAGTCGATCCCAAGAATACGCATATTAGACAGGTAGGGGTGTCAGGATTTCTGTGCCATCCTTCGTAACGGCAATCGTGACTTCAAAGTGTGCGCCAAGTGAGCCGTCACGCATCACAATACTCCAACCGTCTTGTGCGGTATCCACACGATAATCTCCCCCGAGCCCAAGCATGGGCTCAAGCGCAAGGCACATCCCTTCTTGGATCTGAACAGCTGGGTAATGTTCTGAAACGTAGTTCGGCACATGAGGGGCCTCGTGCACCTTGTGTCCCACACCATGCCCGACCAATGCACGCACAATCCCGTAGCCGTGTGGTTTCACATACTCTTCCGTCGCTTGGGCAATATCGCGAATCATTCCGCCCACGTGAGCCGCCTCCACCCCCTTCATGAGTGCTTCACGTGTGACCCGCATGAGCTTCGTTGCCTCTTCAGAAACGTTTCCAACAGGTACCGTCACGGCCATATCTGTACAAAGACCTTCGAGCCAAAGCCCAATATCAAGACCAACAATATCTCCTTCTTTAAGTTTGCGTTCACGATTCCCAAGGCCATGCACTACCTCCTCGTTCACGGAGATACAAACCGTGCTTGGGAACGGTGTGTCATCAGGACTCCCCTTGTAACCCAAAAACGATGGTTCTCCACCACCCTCGCGAATCACCTTCTCAGCCAGGTCGTTGAGTTCCTTGATGCTGACTCCTGGTTTCACAAGAGCCACGGCTGCCCCGAGAGCTTTTGAGAGGAGGGCTCCACCCCTGCGCATCTTTTCAATTTCTTGTGGTGTTTTCGTAAGTGCCATACTAGGTTAATGCTTCATTCAATCGTTCCGTAACCTCTTCAATGCTTCCAACGCCATCCACGTGATGCACAAGATCGCCATAGATATCAATCACCGGCTGTGTGTCGTTCTCGTAAATCTCTAGTCTTCTTGTGATGGCTTCTGGCGTATCATCCGCCCTCTGGTACCACTCTCCTCCACAGGGACACACAT
>PFWU01000026.1:0-4071 GCA_002791295.1 Candidatus Uhrbacteria bacterium CG_4_9_14_3_um_filter_50_9 | reverse complement strand
CAAGACGTTTAAGCGACTCGTCTCGTGGGATGTCGATCACGAGGACATGGGTGGGGGTGTCGAAATCGAATGCACGATATTGCTCGATGTTTCGTGGATACCCATCAAGGATGTAGCCATTTTGTGTATCTGGTTTTGCAAGTCGCAACTTAAGGAGATGTGCGGCAGCTTCATCAGAAACGAGATCTCCTCTTTCAACAATTGCCTTGAGTGTTTGTCCCTCTTCTGATCCAGCTCTCATCTCATCTCGAATCAACTGACCCATCCCAAAAGCAGGAATGCCAAGTTGTTCAGAAAGAATTTCGGCCTGTGTACCCTTTCCACTTCCCTGCGGACCCATCAGGAGAATCTTATAGTGCATATGGACTCAGTATAACAGAGATTCCCGATTCGTCGAGAATCAAAAAACCGCTCGGTAGAGCGATTTTTCATTGTTTTAGATATCGTATTCCCGCATCATGAGCTGGGCCTCGATCTGCTTCACCGAGTCAATCACCACAGCAACAATGATGAGGATAGAGGTTCCACCAATCACGAGTGTGCTATTCCCTGTAAACTGTTGGACAATCAGCGGAAGAACAGCAACCAGTGAGAGAAAGCTCGCTCCGACAAAGAGGAGGCGATTCACCACCCATCCTAGGAAGTCAGCGGTATTCTTACCGGGGCGAATTCCTGGAATAAATCCTCCCTGCTTCTGAATATTCTCAGCGACATCTTCCGGGTGGAAAATAACAGCTGTGTAGAAGTAGGCAAAGAGGAATACAAGAAGGAAGTAGATGATGCCGTAGATCAACTGATCCTGGAAAATCTGAAGTGTCCAATTGGCGAGATCGCGAATGATGGCGGTTCGTGCGTTGACAAAGAACTGAGCCACCATCGTTGGGAAGAGCACCAAGGAAATCGCGAAGATGATCGGGATCACTCCAGCCATGTTGAGGCGAAGAGGAATATGTGATGTGACAGACCCACTGTGACGTGATCCACGCACCTGACGAGCATACTGTACGGGGATATTTCGCTGTGCCTCGTTCATGACGACGATACTCACAACGGTAATGATCGTTGCGGCTGCAAACAGAATCATGGTCACCAGCTGGCTACGGTCATAGACCGCAAACGACTGACTGAGTGTGGTTGGAAGACCAGCAATGATTCCTGCCAGAATCAGAATCGAGATACCGTTTCCAATATTCTTCTCTGAGATGAGCTCACCGAGCCACATCAAGAAGATTGTTCCAGCAGTCATGGAAGTGATGGCGAATAGGAGTGTGGTGACAGACGAGCCTGAGAAAAAATTCCCACTCTGAGAGAGTAAAAGGATTAATCCGTACGCCTGAACACCTGAAAGTGGGATGGTAAGAAGACGGGTCCACTGACTAATCTTCTGACGTCCTTGCTCTTCTTTTTGCATCTCCTCAAGCTGAGGAACGATCATGCCAAGCAATTGGAAGATAATCGATGCGGTAATATACGGCATCACCCCCATGGCCACAATGGAGAAATTCTCGAGTGTCCCACCGGAGAAAATATTCAACAGGCCAAAGAACTGATTGCCTGCAAAGATGCTTTCAAGGGCGGAGGTGTCAATCCCAGGAACAGGAATATGCGCTGTCACACGGAAGATCACAAGTATGGCGATCACAAACAAGATGCTGTGACGAACCTCTTTTGTCTTCCAGATGCGAAGGAGCGTGTTCATAGAAATTGAGGGTTAAGAGATCACAACGGTTCCGCCTACGGCTTCAATCTTGGTCTTCGCAGCACCGGAGACAGCACAATCAGACACAGTCACCTTGATCGAAATGGAGCCGTTGCCAAGAATCTTCACACCTTGATCACCATTGGTAATCAATCCTTTTTTGAGAAGAGTCTTTGGAGTAATTTTAGCACCGTCAGCAAAATTCTTTGAGAGGTCTGAGACGTTTACCACTTCTGGCTTAAGCCGTCCGCTCTTAAATCCTCGATTCTTCGGTGTTGCAAGCATCACCTGACGAATACCCTTGAGTTGGAGTCCTGACTTTCCACCAGAACGTGAACGCTGTCCCTTGCTACCACGGCCAGAATAACGACCTGTTGATCCTAAACCACGTCCAATACGCTTCTTGGATTTTCGGGATCCTTTTTTTGGTTGAAGGGAGTGTAGTGAAAGACTCATACTTACTCGGTTTTAGCTTCGGCAGGCATCTTAGCTGGGACTGCGCTCTGCTTTTTTGACTGCCCTGCCCCCTCGACCACACGAAGCTGCTCAATCGCTTTAAATGTGGCTTTGGCGATATTGATTTTATTGTTGGAATTCATGATCTTAGAAACGACGTTTGGCACACCAGCAAACTCGAGCACCATGCGCATCGCTCCACCAGACTTCAATCCAGTACCGCTTGGAGCTGGTTTGAGCATTACGAGGGCCGAGCCAAACTTCACTGTCACAGGATGAGGAATCGTCTCGTTGACAAGGGGCACAGTGATCACTTTTTTCTTCGCTTGCTTATATGCTTTTTCGATCGCAATCTGTACATCCGCTCCTTTCGCGACACCGAGACCTACCTGACCTTTCTTGTCACCAATGATAAGCGCACAGCGGAAGGACATGCGCTTTCCACCGGCTGTCACACGTGTGACGCGCGCAAGATCAAGGATCTTTTGCTCGTACTCGCGTGGAGCTCGTTCTGGTCGTTTGCGCCCTCGTCCGCCACGTCGACCGCCCTGACCCTTTGAATCACGGTCATTGTTGCGGCTGTTGCGCTGACCTGAAGCAGAGCTACTCTTCGCTGCCGGCTTGGTTGTTGGTTTAACTACCGGCTTGGTTGTTGCTTGTTCTTCTGCCATACATTTAAAAAGTCAATCCTCCCTCACGTGCACCCTCAGCAAGTGCTGCGATGCGTCCATGAAATCGATAAGCACCTCGGTCAAAAATAACCGAATTCACACCGGCATCTTTCGCTTTTTGTGCAAGGAGTGTCCCAACAGCCTTAGCGATTTCCATAGGTGTTCCATGAGCATCGACATGCTTATCAGAAACACCAACAAGTGTCATTCCTGCATCATCGTTAATGAGCTGGGCATAGATATGCTTCGCACTTCGCTTCACCGTCAGTCGAGGGGTGACAGCTGTCCCGTGGATACGGGCACGTGTGCGGTGTGCACGTCTCTGTGCATGTGCACGTTTTGTGGTCATTGCTTTACTCATAGACGTTATTCACCGGCCTTCTGAGACTTACCGGCTTTGCGGCGGATGACTTCATCCATATACTTAATTCCTTTCCCCTTGTATGGTTCTGGCTTTCGAATTTTACGAATATTCGCTGCCACTTCACCCACAAGTTGTTTATCCGTACTTGTAAGCGTAATGATATTTCCTTCCACTTGAGCTTCCATTCCTTCTGGCAACGGAAACGGAACCTCGTGAGAGAAACCCACGTTGAGCACAATGGTCTTCCCAGAAAGCTTCACGCGATACCCAACACCATTGACCTCAAGCTGCTTCGAAAACCCTTCCGTGACACCCTGAACCATATTGGCAATCAATGATCGAGCGGTTCCCCATTGGGCTCGTTCGTTCTTCTCAGTTTCATTTCCTACCGTCATCGTCACTTCTTTTCCTGCCTCACCATCAATCAAGCTCATCTGAATCAACGGATGAATCGTCCGTGTGAGGGTGCCCTTAGGCCCCTTGACCGTCACGGTGTTTCCTTCAAGCGTAAGCTCGACACCGCTTGGAATGATAATGGGTTTTTTTCCAACGCGTGACATAGAATTAAGAAATTTCGCAGATTATCTCACCACCCAATCGTCGGGCATGAGCTTCCTTGTTTGTCATAAGACCATTTGGTGTCGAGATAATTGCGATACCAATATTGGCAAGGACGACAGGAAGTTCTGTTGTTTTTGCGTAGACGCGACGTCCTGGCTTACTCACACGACGCACCATGCGAATGCGTGGTTCGTTCCCCTCATAGCTGAGTGTAAGTTTTAGAACAGGAAACTTCGCTTCTGTGACTTGTTCAGCTTTTGCAATGTAGCCTTCCTTTTCCAAAATCTTCGCAATGGCGAATTTCATTTTAGAGTATGGCA
>PFWU01000036.1:5670-29244 GCA_002791295.1 Candidatus Uhrbacteria bacterium CG_4_9_14_3_um_filter_50_9 | reverse complement strand
GGTGTTGTTTCATTGCCTGGATCAAGTGACGAGCGTAGTTCTCTACCCCCGTGCGTTCTTCTTTATTTGCGGACTCTGCGTCGATCCCATAACGCACCTGTCCTTTGCTTTTATTCAAAAGGTTCAATTCGGGATCTTTCATAGTAAACTGTCGGGAGATGAGCGTTCAAACAACTTTGAGTCGGCTCAGTATCGTACAGCCGATCTCATAAGTTCGTTTGAACGATCAATCCCCATAAACTTGATTACGAGGTAAAGATGGAACGCTTGTAGGCCTCAAGGTTTTCAAGCGCAATCCCTGTTCCCTTTGCCACACACTGTTGAGGATCTTCTGCTAAAAATGTTGGGACACCTGTTGCTTCTGCAATGAGTGTATCAAGATTTCGAAGCTGTGAGGAGCCACCCGAGAGCACAATCCCCTTGTCCATCACGTCCGCAGAAAGTTCTGGAGGTGTTTTATGAAGCACCTCTTTCACGGTATTGATAATCCCCTCAAGTTCATCCTGAATGGCTGCGGTCACATCATCACTCGTTACTTCAATAACTTTTGGAAGTCCCGTCACCATATCCCGACCCTTCACCTCCATGGAGAGCTTATCTGGAAGATACATGGCCGCACCGATCTGAATCTTAATATCTTCAGAAGTACGCTCACCGATCGCAAGCCCATATTTACGTCGAATGTACTCAGCAATAGAAGTATCAAATTTCACTCCACCAATGCGCACAGATTCAGATGCGACGATTCCGCCAAGTGAAATCACGGCCATTTCGGCTGTCCCACCACCGATGTCGATAATCATGTGACCTGATGGTGACCCGATCGGAATATTGGCACCAATCGCAGCCACGATCGGCTCTTTAATGATGTAAGCAGCACGTGCACCAGCGGCAAGCGTGGCATCAATCACCGCACGACGTTCTGTGGAGGTAATTCCACCAGGAACAGCCACCATGACCTCTGGTCTAAAAATACGAATTCCCCCAAGCGCCTTGTTAATAAAATAACGAAGCATCGCTTCGGTGGTTCGATAATCGGCAATGACTCCGTCTTTGAGCGGACGCCTTGCAACAATCGTGTCTGGCGTACGCCCAATCATGTCCTTCGCTTCTTTTCCAACCGCAAGTACTTTCTTATCTGTATAGGACACCGCCACAACGGATGGCTCATGAATAATAATTCCTCGCTTAGGCAAGTAAACGAGGACGGTGGTTGTTCCCAGGTCGATTCCAATCTTCTTCTGAAACATGTGGTTCGTTAAAAATCTACACGGAACATCAGATCCTGATCTAAAATTGTGTTCAAGCTGTATGTGTCATCCCCCCACTGGCTAGAGCCTTCTGCAGGATCTGCATGTGACACATTTTTATCAAAATCCAGGTCAAGCGTCAATGCATGATCACGTGCCCCCATCTGTTTAAAGACCGTAAGCTCATAACCTTCTGCCTCAATAGCAGCCACCACCTCATCTGAAAGAACATATTCAAAAACAAGCTCACCAATTGAACCAGGCTCAATCGAGATAAACGCCCCGAATGTCGACAAACCGAGCTCCTCAAACACATCCGCCGCACCAGCGGTACCACTTGGATCATTCAAGAGGTCATCATTCATGGCACCCTGTACACGAAGGAGCTCTGTTCCAAGTGGTGTATAGAGTCGTGTGTACGTTCGGTATCTCGTCGTGCGCCAATCAAACGATCCTGTATGTTCGTAACGAATGGTTGTTCTCCCAACCCAGATACCCTCTTGGTTACGACCAAGTTCGTAAGCAATGGTTCGTTGAACTTCTGGATCTGTTTTTAAACTCGCAAGGTTTGCATCAACCACCAGTTGGACATCAACCGTCTCTGGCAGAATACGACCACCCCACAGAGTGGATGTAAATATGTCTTCGAGTGCCTGATCTGTGCTGTAGAGGGCAAGTTGTTTGTTTAAAAGAGCCTTGGAAGAAGCGTCAACCACCTCCCCCCATTGAGAAATTGGCAATCTGAACAATGCAGTCTTTACCTCGTTAACCAAGTCAGCAAGGATTTCTTTTCTTTGTTCTGCAGGTACCCCCTGACTGGCATAGCCAAGCTCAACTTGATACTCGAGGAGTGCGGCCACGTTCTCGGGAGTAAATGTCTGTCCAGATACGGTCACGTCTCCGATGATCTCAAGCAGGCTGGCCGCATAGGTTGGCGTAAACCCAATGACCGTATCTATACGCGTGCTCGAAGGAATTAATTCCTGCTGCTCAGCACTTAACACAGATACTTCTGCTAAAAACCGTTCAATAGACCACACAGAGCTGGTCGCAAAATCAGGCGACCAATTACTATCCCTAAAAAACCACTGAGAGGTGGCATTGTAATCTTGTAGTGGGCTTGGTGCGGACTTCGTCACATCATCTGCGACAGCATCATCAAGTGCGTACACGTCAACCGTTTCAAGCGACCGAATATCTCCACTCAACATTTTGAGAATTCCATACGTTCCAATGAATCCCCCACCTGGTCTCATCTCGTCATTGTTCAAAAAGAGGAGAAGGTGAGTCTTCTCAGACTCAAGACCGCTGAGCTGAGGAAGAATGGTTGCTGCGAGCGCAAGACTTTTTAAATAGGATTTCGTTTGAACAAGATTTGTGTGCAAGGATCGTGTCACTGAGGCCACGGGCGCAAGGAAGGCATCGGACTCTAAAAGTGCCAACTCTTCCTCGGCAATCCCCATGCGTTGTACAAGGAGCTCGAGATCACCTGCTGAAGCTTCGAAGCGCTCAAGGATCGCTTTTTTTGTGTTGGACGAAAGATCGTCGAAGGTCACAGAGGGCTCAAGACCCGCTTGCACATCCTCGAGGTACTCCGTACTCAGACCAGAAAGCTGTAGAAGATCTTCTCCCAGTTCAAGAAGCTCCCCAAACGATTCAATAATATCAACCGAGGAAACAATCAATTCACGACTGTGATCCACTGCCCCTCCCACAAAAGGGAGAAACGTCACAGGCAGAAGCCAACGTGCCCGCGAGTCAGCAGCAGAAAACGCCTCATGTGCGCGCTCAAGATCTGTACGTGTCTCTGAAAACTGAAGCTCAAGTGCTGCCCCGCGAGCCTCAAACAATGCATCTTGTCCATCGTAGAGGTGCGCCACAAGTTGTACGCCAACAATTACGAGGATGACCCCATAAACCAAAAGAGCAATCAACAAGGCAAAAAGCACTCTTTTTAGATTCCTCCAGAGTGTCTGCCGTGATTGCTCGAGGGCCGGCTCCGTTGAATGAAGAAACAATTCGCTATGAGACATGTGATCTTGGATGATCTTCTCCTTGATACTTCTTGTAATAGTATAGCGCACTTTTGATCTGAATGCGGGTCAATGGATTTAAAAGCTGCTTGATAAACCCTCCTTCAGCCGTCTCACGACGATGGTAATGAATCAGTTCAACAGCGGGGTGATACACAACACGCCAACCAGCCTTCCAAAACCGCCGACACCAATCCTGATCCTCAAAATACACAAAAAACTCAGGATCAAACCCCCCAACCTCTTTAAAGGCCTGACGACGCACCAGCATGGCGGCTCCAAGAATGTAGTCAACTTCTTGGGACTGTGTGTGATCTTGATCCACCATGAGGTACGCACGCACTTCGCGTTTCGCACTCGGAAAAATACGCAGAAAAGGAAGACGACGATATAAAATCGTTATCGGTTTCATAAACCGATAACAACTGTGCTGCAACGATCCATCTGGATTATTCAGACGAGGCCCAACCATCCCAACCTTTGGGTGGTGATCCATAAAGTCCACTAAACGCTCCACGGCACCAGGAGCAAGAATCATGTCTGGATTAAAAACAAACAGATAGCGTCCCACTGCGTGTTCCATCGCCAGATTCATGCCTCGCCCAAAGCCGATATTTGCCTCACTTGTGAGGACCACGACCTCCGGAAACTCTTGTGTAATCATCTCCTTGACTCGCTGCTTTGGGTTATTGTCAACAACAATCACTTCATAATCAACCTTGGGAGCAGCCCGACGAATCCCCTTCAATGTCTGCCGAAGAAGACGGGGAGTGTTGTAATGCACGATTAAAATGGATACGTCCTTCATACAAACCATGTTCTTACATCCTTGGCACTGACACGAACCTTTTCCATGACAGCCCTGCGCTTTGTAAGCATACGAGGCAGCAGTCTGAATACATCCAGACCAGCTCTCAGTGTGGAGGGTTCGACAACAAAAATATACACAACCCTAAGAAACTCATGCACGACCATTCGTGGCAACGCAAGCAATCCATTGAAAACTCGAAGGTTCTTTATCAACATCAACCAGTGGTTGCGTGTCGAGTAGTAATTGCGCTGACTCGACTTCTTGCGACGATTGAGAGCCTTCGCCAATAACCCGCTTGCTTCCTTTCCGTACATTCCACGGTAGTGATAGGCAACGGCTGCGGGAACAATGCGTGCTGTCCAGCCCTGATGGCGCAAGCGCCAGGCAATATCGACGTCTTCTTTGTACGCAAAAAAATCATGATCAAAAAACTCATCTTCAAAGCGCACGTCCTCAAGTGCACTCGCACGAAACAAGACACATGCACCACTGACCCCGAAGACCTCCTCTACAGAGTCATACTGCCCCTCATCTTTCTCCCCTGCCCCCATATCGGTCACGGTTCGGTTTTTGTGGGGATTCAGACCCATTGAATCTATCAAATCTGAACGTACTGTCTCTTTCAACACCTCATCTGCCAAATTTTCACCAAAGGCCCGGAGTAACTTCCCCCCAACAGAACCTGTTTCTGGATGCGCCTCTGCCCCCTGCACTAACTCCTCCAAAAACGTTTCTGACATCAACATGTCTGGGTTGCAGACCAACACGTATTGCTGACTGCGAGCCGCTGGATCCCAATGATCAAGCGCATAACGAATCCCTTGATTATGAGCGGCAGAAAAACCAAGATTGCGTTGATTACGCAAAAACGTCACCTCTTTATATTGCTCTCGCAAATAGGTTTCAATCCCATCATTTGAACCGTTATCAATCACAAGCACATTGAAATCCTTGAACGTCTGACGCATAGTAGTTTCAAGCAAATCGGGCAGAAATTCCATTGAATTCCAACTAACGATATTGATGGAAACCCGAGGTTGATGGTAGATCGTCATAAGCTCTCACATGGTAAGCGATCAAGTCTTCTAAGACAACTCTAGAGATCTCAATGATGTTAAACGAGCGACCAAAAATTGGGGTGGAAGTTATCGTCGTGAGGGACGGAAAAATTTTGATTGGGAAACGCCGCGGCACACACGGAGAAGGAACCTGGAGTCCTTCTGGGGGGCACCTCGAATTTGGAGAAAATTGGGAGGACTGCGCAAAGCGAGAAACACGAGAAGAAACCGGGATCGAGATCAAGAACGTCGAGCTGTTTGCCGTCACGAACGATGTAAAGGAAGAAACACATTACGTGACCATTTTTATGAAAAGTGAGTATGCGGGTGGTGAGGTGGTAAATCTAGAACCGCATAAATGTGAGCGCTGGGAATGGTTTGCCTGGGAAGATCTCCCCCGACCCCTCTTCCAACCACTCGAGACCATTGTGACCCAAGGGCTCCATCCTCTCAGGACGAGTCATAACAAACTGGTCCGTGACCAAATGTCACACATCATTCGCTCACATGGCGACATCCCCATTGTGTATCATGCAGATCCTCTTGAATACAGACAAAGACTACGTGCGAAGCTCGTCGAAGAAGTTGAGGAATATCTCGAGAGCGGTGAAACAGAAGAGCTTGCAGACATCTTGGAAGTCATCCATAGCCTCACGGCCCTTGAAGGAACACCACGCGAACAGTTGCAAACAATTCAAAAAGAGAAAGCAAGAGAACGAGGTGGATTTTCACAACGGGTGATCTTGAAAGAAACAAAACCATCGGGAGATAATCGGTTCTAAGTACCAAACACACCTACCAGAAAACACGCCAGCAAAGGCGTGTTTTGACTTGGTGGTTTTTGTAATTGAAAAGCCGATCCGTTGAGATGTGGACCGGCGAGGCGTCAGGCGCGACAGATCACCAGGGGATGACCGTCATCTCCCATCGAGCCTGTACCAGAGATGGACCATGAGCCCACCCCAGAAGGCGCAGCAGAGGTAGTAGATGAGCAAGGCAACGAGACCAGCATCGTCAGCCCGAAGCATCGGCCTGAGACCCACGACTATGAAAAGGTGTCCGAGCGCGAGTCCACCTCCCCAATAGGCTGGGTAGGCCAGTAGGCTCCACCAGGTGATGTTGTCCTTCGTTCTGGAGTGGAGCACGATCAGCAGGCCGCTGACGGCCAGAGCCAGATCGAGAGCGACGATGGCGGTGTTCATCAGTTCACCTCAGGAGTGTGTTCAGCTGATCCCAGCTGCAGGGTCGCATGTGATAGACGACAATGAAACCTAGCAAAAACAACAGGATCTTGTCTACCCTTCAATCCTGTATCCCCTCGTCTTTCATTGACTTTGATCATCGTTTCCCCTACCCTCCAAACCTTGGAGGAACCATGATCCGACATCTCATCAAACGCCTCCTTGGCGTAAGTCGTACAGAGGACAAGTGGGATGGTCTCGATGGACCGTCCTACACACTCACGAACCTGGGTCGACCCGCGGTCTTCCTGATTCCTTCGCACAAGCTGCGCACTCCCATGGGTGAGGATACGGTTGAGCACTATCTGCACGACTATCTGATGGAGCACTACGGTGCATTCACGACGACCACCGTCCCCTACTTCGGCTTCTGGCGCAATGGTCGGGGTAAGGTGGACTACGACGAGTGCCGTCGCTACGAAGTTTCCTTCGTAGGCAAGGAACGGATCCCTGAGCTGCTCGAAGTCTTAGCTAAGATCTGTGAGGTGATTGGTGAAGACTGCTTCTACATCAAAGCGGGCCAGTACACGTCCCTGATGTATCCGAGAAAGCCTTCATGAAAAAGCTCTTGGAACGAATCGCTGATCGCTGTGCAACACACGAACGACTCCTGGGTCGACTCACGCTCCTCTTCTCCTTGGTCATCGGACTTGTAGGCTTCCCCGCCCAGATCTACAAGAACTACCAAGAACATACCTGCGGGTTGAGCATCGTGATCATCCTTGCAGGACTCCTGATGTACCTCGTTCGCATCCCCTACCTGACAGGCAAACGCACCTGGTACATGCTCCCAACCGAAATCATCGGCCTGATCTCGGTCCTGGTCCTCCTCTATCAATGGTGGATCTACGCATCAACCACACCTTCGGGTGTGGTCTTCTGATTGAAAAGAAACTAATCTGCAAAATATATTGTCTCAAATACCCCTCGAGCCACCCCAACGTCTTCTTGTCCAAGGACGAACTCAATCGAAAGACCTGTTTCTGACTCAGTTTCAAGAAAAAGATAAACCTTCCAATGGCTCAACCCAGAATCAGGCAGCGGTTCACCAATCTATACGATCGCATTACCTCAAATGCTTGCTCAGGACTCCCAAGATAGGTCCCTGCACTCGCTCCTCGAAGGTTGCGGCTTTTGCAGAAGACGCACCGAATACAAAGAAGGAGAGACAGAAGGTGAGACAAAAAAAGTATTTCATAGAAGATTAGGTTCTTTTCTTTTTTGTGACATCGAATCCGAGATATCTGCCCGTCATCAGACGTGTTTGTGCATCAATAGCTGGGAATGATCCAAAAATGATAAACGTGATCGGGAGCAAAATCCACTGGAGGAGCATGACAAGCCATGTGTGCTTACGCACCTTCTCAGGTCGTTGCGGCAACAATGCAAGCGACATAATGGCAGAAACCAGAATCCCGATCATGGCGAGCTGCATGAGTTGTTCAAGTGTGAATGGTGCGGCTTGAACGAGTGCGTTGGTCTGTTTTGAGGCAATGAGGAGCGGGAGCCACCCAAGAACAAACATAATGATTGGGGCTGTGGCCCACGTGAACATTCCCTCAATGTGATTAAAAATATACTGAGCTTTTTTACGAAAAGGAATTTGCGGATCACGTCGAAATCCATCAATAATGAACGGCAAGTGTTCAACCCCCCAAGCCCATCGTCGCATCTGGCGATACAACGCCTTGAGTGAAGCCATGTACCCCTCACCCGTCACCGCGTCCATTGAAACAGGGAGAAACATAGGAGTCACACGATAATCCCCGTGATAATGTAGGAAGGCTTGCATGAAGATACGTGAATCCTCACTCACAATATCTTTTTGCCAGAACCCCACATCCTTGAGCATGGTCCATGGCATGGAGTGAGAAGAAAAGGTCCAAAGACGTTCTGGTCGTGCGAGCTCTCCAAACAACCAAAAGGTTGTCCCAAACGCTCCAATGCGTACCGGAGCCGAGGAGGTCCAAATATTGTTTGAAAAGAGTGCAATGGGTTGATAGGAGCTCCGCTCAGGATTTTCAACCGTGCAATAGAGGTGCGTGAGATAGGAAAAATATTGCTCATGGGCAATCGTATCCACATCAAACGCAGAGACGATAAGATCGCGATCCTTAATATGCGGAAACTTCTCTTCGAGCAGCTCCTCTACACGATGCCCCATCCAACTGAGGTTAGACCCCTTCCCTTGGATTTCTCCGGGGAGCCCCTTAGGGTGAAGGGTTGAAAAAAGACAGGCAAACGTTTTTCCGAACTCTTGCTCAGCACGTTTTGCATAGTTCAAAAACGACTTCCGATCCCCCTCTTCCCCACCCAAGACAATGATCATCCGTTCATTCGGAAATGAATTGTCTCGAATGGATTTTAGGGTTGTACGGATAATGTCGTAACCCTCCTTATACGTTGGGAGAAAGATCAGGTGATAAATCTTTTCTGATCCAGGAGTGTCCGCAAGCTGTTTCTGCCAGTCTGTTTTTGTCGCCCTGTGGTAGCGACGCCACGAGATAAAGACGAAGATGTTGAAATACACAACACGAAACAACCACAGCAAATCAAAGACGATGATAAACACGATGACCCAGAGCGGCTGAACGAACGTGAGAACAAGCGCAAGGAAAAAAGTCCCCCAAACCAATAGGCCGGGGAACATTTCCCAAAAACGCATCATTCCGTAGTGGTAGCGCTCTTTCATGAACCCCTATCGCTCTGAGGAAATATCTCTCTTGAGACGATTTAAGAAACGAGACGCATGTTCCTTTCCACCAAGTCCGAAGGCAAGACCACCCGCAAGAGCAAGCATCCCCACGAGACCAGTGAACAGCACACGAATCAGTTCAGGAGCAATCTCAAGTTGTACAAGAGCAGCCATGAAGGAAAAGATGAGGATTGCCCACTTTGCAATTCCTGAAAGAAAATCTGCCGATGCCAACTTCGCTGCTTCGACAGCTGATTTCACGATATTTTGGACGAAATTACCAAGCAAGATACCAGCCAGAAGGATGATGACGGCAATAATCACGTTTGGAATGAAGAGTACAACTTCCTCAAGATAATTGGTCACTTGATCCCATCCAAGGATGTCTGTTGCCGCAATGAGGGCAATGATGATGAAGAACCACTTCACAATCCAACCAAGAAGATGGCCAATATGAAGATGAATACCGACACGATCGAATTGAGATTTAATTTCGAGACGTTGAGCAAGCTCATCAATGCGGAGCAGAGCAATAAGACGAACAACAACCGTGCGCAACACGTGAGCAATAATGATTCCAATGAGGAAGATCAGGAGAGCACCGAGTACGTTTGGGAGATACGCAATGATCGTATCCCAAAGCTCCAAGAGCGGACCTTGAAGCACTTCATTAGAAAAAAAATCCATAGAGTGTGATTAAAGCGAGCAACGCTCACGATTAATAGTGTATGGAAAAGCTGTCTGCATCAAACGAGGACACATCACTCGTTTCAACTCGTTCAACCTTTGCGAGTACCGGACCTTGTTTACACCAATCTAAAAAAACCTGAACGTCATCATCTGAACCATGAATCCGTGCTTTTACGGTACCATCATCCAGATTGCGTATCCAACCTGTTATCCCCAAACGATCTGCCTGTTGTTTGGCACTATAGCGGTATCCAGTGCCTTGCACGTAACCAAAAATGTGAACATCGAGGGTGGCCATAGATTTTTTATTTCGCGGAGCCTTCGGCAAACGAACTTATGAGATCGCCTGGCTACACACTGAGGCGACTCAACGTTGTTTCCCTCAGTCTCCCCTCAAGTGTGATTTAATTGATTGTTTGTTACTCCTGGTGGACGGTCGTAAATAGGGAGAACAAACGATTGAGATTTCAAGCCCTTTTTTTGAGATGTTGTGAGCAACACTTCTGGAGACAAACGCTCAGGATTCTCTAAAGCAAAAACGGGGATCTGTTTTGTAAATGCGATCGTGTTTAGAATAGTGAGACTCACTCGGCTTGCGGTAAACGATCCCGGACCCGTCACCACGTACAAGCCCTCAAGCTGATCGAGGTCACAGCCCCACTGAGTCAGCTGCTCATCCAACACAGAAAGATGCTCCTCTGGAGAGACCGTGTGATTCGACAGGTGAATAAACGTCCCTTCTTGAATCAACCCAAGGGTGAGTTCGCGAATATCTTGTGATGAAATAAACAAGTGCATATCGCCCCCGCAAGACAAAACTTCGCTTTTATTCATATGGAGTTTCGTTCAGATTGCCTATTCAAAAATCGAAGCATATCCATAGATATGTTGAGAGTTTTGAATAGGTAAGATGGGCGAAAAAACATGTGAAGAAATCTGAAGTTTTGTCTTGTGGGGGCGATACTACGACATCCGATCAATCATGACCACCTTCTCGTTCCCGAGAATCTCCGTCAAAAACTTATCTGCCACTTGTCGTCGATCTAGAAATTCCTCTCTCGGCATCAACGTATAGTTTATCTCGTAAGGAATCTCTGCTTCAAACTTCCCAATCACTTTAGAAAGATCTGCTTGTTTAATCGTTCCAACAATCAGAATATCTGTTGGAATCTCAGGTGTATCAACGAATCGTCCCGTAAAAGCAAAATAGTGTATGTCCCCTTTCTCATCAATCTCTTGAACAAGGTTCTGTTTCAAAAGAATGGAGATCTTTTTAAACAACCCTCGTAAATCCTCAAAAAGAATAAAATCTGTATTCGCTGTGTAGTACTTCTTCTTGTCAGCAAGCGTTCCCCCTTTCTTTCGTTGATCTCCTTCTTTTTCCTCAATAAGTCCAATTTCAAGGAGATTCTTGAGTTCCCGTCTCACAGAATTGAGTTGTGCATCAATGCGCCTCGTTAACTCACGAACAAAGAAAGCCTCCTGAGGATGCTGTAAAAAAAGGTTCATGAGACGCGCACGCGTCTTTGAGCCAAACATCTGTTCAACTTTGAAGGTTTTTTTAGACATAGTTCTGAGAGCTCTCTAAAAGTCGATGAGATTGCGACGTTCGGGCTGGCGATCGCTGAAAACGTCCTAAAACGGACGTTGAAGCGATGCCTGGGTGCCTGAACGTCGCAAGATCGCGACTTTTTGAGAGGTCTCTTCCATTTGTTGCACACCCTCCCTAACGGGGTATAATGTACACAAATAGGTTTTGGAGGGCAATAACGACCCTATTCCTTATGGCACTACTGATCAAGGCGGCCTCTTATCGTCCGGAGTCTCCTTCAGAAAAAATCCATGGAATGTCACAGCTCATTCCGCTGCAAGGCAGGAATGGTTTTGTCTTTTTGTTGGCACAAACAAAGAAGGAAAACGGGGACTCTGAACTCCTATTGCAGACATTGTCTGATCATGTCCATCGACTCGCTGAATCATTTGGAAAGGACGCCAATGCGCAGCATCGCTTTGAACAATTTCTTGGTGCACTGAATGAAACCCTTGCTAAACACGTACGCGAAGGGCACTGGCAGGTCCCTATTGAAGAATTTGATGCAATTGTTGGTATCGCAACTGGATCTCAGATGTATCTTTCTGGATGTGGGGAACTCACATCACTCTTCCTGCACAGAAAACCTTCACAACGTTACCAGGTCTACAACCTGTTTCGCAGCATCCAAACAGAACAATCACTTCCCACCTGGGAAAAAGCCTTTGCTGTTGTCCTTGATGGAGATCTCCACGAGGGGGACGTGTTCTGTGTGACAGAGAAGGATCTCCAACGCGAAATTCAACCGGAAGATCTCAACCACATCCTTGCAAAACTCCCGCCTGTGAGTGCCGTTGATAAAATTCGACAGTACTTCCCCCTGAAAGATGCCTTGCAGCTCATTGTGCTAAAAGCAGATCTTAGAGCGGACATCCAAGCCACAAGTGACGAGCTCACACATCGATCCAATCTATCTGTGGCCCAACTTACAGAAACAGAAGAAGAAACAGAGCTACTCCTTGAGGACCAACGACCAAATTTTGTCGCCCTTGTGGGAAAAGTGGTGGCACTGCTGGTTGGCCTCGTGCGTAAAGAACAACCAACATCACATCTCTCAGTGGGTACGCAAGCGCCTCAAGACCGTTGGAAACGCCTAGCAAAAAAAGGACTCACACTGACCTGGAAATATACAAAACGACTTGGAAAAACAAGTCTGCTTCATGGGAAAAAACTTTCCTCAGCACGTGGACGTGATGAACTTGTTGCCCACCTAAAGGGAACACGTGGAAGACTCACCCATCGCTTCAAAAAACTCTTTGGACGTATCGACGAAGTCCCCCGTTCCACAAAGTATCTCGTCGGAGGACTCGTGATTGCACTTATTGTCTTTTCCATTGGTGTTTCAACACTCTCAAAATCAAAAACACGTTCAGCGGAACAAGAATCCTATGTCGCACGTGTGGAACAGATTGAAGATATGATTGAACGTGCTGCCGGAGCCATCATCTATAAGGACGAGGATCAGGCACGAAGCCTGTATGGCAATGCACGCACACTCGTTGAGAACTTACCTACAGACACCGAGGAACGCACAGCCACAGCCGCAGAATATCTCGCAGATATTCAAGTGGCCCTTGATGAAATAAGTCACCTCGTCACCATTCCGAACCCACCACTCTTAGGCGATCTGGCAGAACTCAATGAATCACTCAAGGGAAATGCGCTCATTAGAACAAACGACACCCTCTACGCTGTCGGAAGCGATGGAGGCCTCTACGAACTCTTACAATCAGAAAAGCGTTTTACCGTCAGTGTCAACGGAACTGGACTTTCTGTCGTTGCTGCGGCAGCGGAAGATGGAGCCATGTATCTTCTCAGTAACGATGGCGGATCCCAAGTTTATACAGCTGGAACAGAAACCTTTGATGAAGTTCTCACAACAAATGAATCTTTGGTTGATCTCGTGGCCTATGCCAACCGACTCTATCTCTTGCGACCATCCACAGACGACCAAGAGGGTCAGGTACTGCGTTCCGGACGCACCGGTTCAACCTTTGGAGAACCAACGGATTGGATCAGCCAGCGCACAGCCGACTTTTCAACAGCTGTCTCACTCGCCATTGATGGAACCGTCTTCGTTCTTAACAAAAACGGAGTCATCACTAGATTCTCAAGCGGAAGCGAGGTGGGTTGGGATGCCGGGACCGTTGATCCCCCGCTCACGGCTGCGACACACATCTATACGGATGGAGAAAGTGCGTATGTCTATGTCCTTGAACCAGACACAAAACGCATCGTTGTCTTTGAAAAGGAAACGGGAGACTTCGTTGTCCAATATCGTTCGGAGAGTTTTAGTGATCTGACAGGTATCGTGGTTGACGAAGCCGACTATAGCCTCTATCTTTTAGCTGGATCGAAACTCTATTCAATTGCCGCAAGCCACATTGAAACATAACTATGAAGACACATTACCTTATTCTCACCACACTGGCTGTCGTCGTTATTGGAATCGGACTCCTGACCTGGACCAACCAAGATCCCGTGGTCGTCGATGAACTCACAGGCACCTGGTACGCTGGAGACACGAGTGACACTGGACTCAGCTGGTGGATGCAATACACCTTCGACAATGGTGCCTACACACTTGAAACAGGCACAGATTACAGTGAAGAAGGAACCTATCGCATTACGGAAGAGTTCCTCGACGGATCTCGTCTCGTTGAAAAAACATTCTACGGCGGAGAAAAGGTCCATGAAATGGCGGTCCGTCTAGATCCAGAAGAACCAGATGCACTCTACGTCGAAGGCGTGCGCCTAGAGCGTGTTGAGTAAACAAAAACACCCCATCATCATGGGGTGTTTTTTGATTGAAGGAAAAATCGATTACTTGAGTTCTACAGAACCACCAGCTTCTTCGATCTGACTCTTCATATCTTCTGCCTGTGCTTTTGGCACACCTTCCTTTACGGGACCTGGAGCAGCATCGACCACAGCCTTTGCTTCCTTCAGACCAAGACCAGTAATCGCACGGACAGCCTTGATGACACCAATTTTGTTGTCACCAGCAGCAGTAAGGATGACGTCAAAATCTGTCTTCTCTTCTGCAACCTCACCAGCAGCAGCAGGACCACCAGCCATCATCATGGCAGGAGCAGCTGCGCTGACTCCGAACTTCTTTTCAAGAATCTTTACGAGCTCAGCGAGATCAAGAACAGACATTTCTTCGATCTTGGAAACAAGATCCTGGAACTTTGCAGGAACCTCTACGGCCTCCTCTACAGGAGCGTTTGTTGCTTCTTCAGACATAACGTATTGATAATTAGAGGCTTACGCCTTAGCTTCCTTAACAGCGTTAAGGACATAAACGAAATTGCGCAGGTTGCCGGCGAGGGCATTGACGAATCCTGAGACAGGAGCATTGATGGAACCAACAAGCTGGGCCAAGAGCTCTTCCCTGCTAGGCAAGGTTGCGAGCTGCTTGATGGCGTCCGTACCAACAAACTCTCCTTCCAAAATTCCGCCAACAATCTGAATGTCCTCGCGATCTTTAGCAAACTCAGCCATCAGCTTTGCTGCTGCAACCTCATCATTGTATCCGAGACTTGTAAGAATGGATCCTTCGAGATCGTTCTTGCCGATCGTGAAGCCATTTTTCTCAAGCGCACGGACCAAGAGGGTCTTTTTCGCCACGAGTAATTCTACACCCAGATCAATTCCCTTCTGACGAAGATCATTCGCATTCTCCATGGTGTATCCAGAAACGGATGTAAACACCACCGTCTTCATGCGAGCAAGCTTGTCAGCCAGTTCTGCGACAATCTCTTCTTTCTCTTGTCGTGTTTTTGGCATAGTTGTGTGTTGGGGACTGAGTAATCTCAGCCCTAGGTTTCGACCTTTATTAAAAAACTGCAGCTTCGCGCCGCAGGAAAAAGGTCAATAACACAAGATGCTATCGATCTTACCTCGACGGGACCTATGCTTTCGCAGCCCGTGTTCTACGGCAAATCTGTAGTTCGATGAAATAATAGTAAATCTGACTTTTTTTGTCAATATCAAGAAATACATTCAAAATAAACCGATTGTGAAAATAGGGACATTAAAAAACAAGAAAGGGCGACTGTTCCCAAAAGGATTCCCAAAATTGTTTCTTAAAAAGAATCAACGTACACTTGCCACATCAGATAACCTGCGTGATTGGGAATGTTATTTGAAAACAGTACGGATAAAAACGAGTTTTGTGAGATAAATTCTAATCGCCACGAAAACAATTTATTCATTAGGGGAAATGAAATATAATAACATTATGAGATTTATAGATTTATTTGCAGGAATTGGCGGTTTTCATTTAGGAATTCACAGTATTGGCGGTGAATGTGTTTTTGTATCTGAATGGGACGATAAAGCACGCATAACTTATGAAGAAAATTTTAAAACACTTTCACCAAAAGTGTTTGAAGTAGGTTTATTTTCAAAAGGAGTTAATTTATTTGAAGGTGATATCACAAAGGTAAATGAAAAAAACATACCAGAATTTGATATTCTTTGTGCTGGGTTTCCTTGTCAGCCATTTTCTAACGCTGGATTAAAAAAAGGGTTTGAAGATTCTAGAGGCACTTTGTTTTTTGATATTGCTAGAATAGTAAAATACCATAAGCCAAAAGTTGTATTTCTTGAAAATGTAAAAGGCTTCAAGAATCACGACAAAGGAAATACATTTAAGGTAGTAAAGGAAACACTAGAAAAGCTAGGCTATAACGTATATGCCCAAGTTTTAAATGCTAAGGATTATGGAGTACCCCAGAACAGGGAAAGGGTTTATATTTTGGGATTTTTAGATGATGTGAATTTCAAATTTCCAAAGCCAACAAAAAAAGTAAGGGTTGGTGATATTTTGGAAAAAAAAGTTGACGATAAATACACACTATCTGATAAATTGTGGGCTGGGCATCAAAGACGAAAAAAAGAACATAAAGAAAAAGGAAATGGTTTTGGGTACTCTATGTTTGATGAAAATTCAGAATACACTAGTACAATTTCTGCAAGATATTATAAAGATGGATCTGAAATTTTAATAAAACAAAAAAATAAAAATCCTAGAAAATTGACTCCAAGAGAAGCCGCTAGACTTCAAGGTTACCCCGAAACATTTAAAATCCCTGTTAGCGACACATCAGCATATAAACAATTTGGAAATAGCGTTGCTGTTCCAGTTATTATTGCATTGGCAAAAGAAATCAAGAAAGCTTTGGATTCATTTAATAAAAAATCATTGTGAAAATAAAAAAACTACAAATCGGCAAGGGAAAATTGGATATTAACTTAAAATTTTACTTTTTATTGAAACAATTAGTAAAAGCAAAGTTATCAGAAAAACAAGCATTTAATTTTTTGGAAATTTATACTTTATTCAAAGATTCTAAAACCGATCTTTGCAATGAAAAATTTTTAGATTTGATTCAGCAAATCAAAGGCCAAGACAAGCAAAATATTTTGTATACAATTATTGAAACACTGGAGAATGAAATTGATTTAGATTTGTTTATGTTCAGCTTGAAATTGTATTTAATAAAAGACCTTCTTTTACAAGAAGCAAAACTGACTGATGTTATTGGAATTTCAGATTTAGAAAAACTAGATCCACTATCATTAAAATACGACAAGGTTTCCGTGTATAGACCTTATGCAACAAGAGTTAACGGAGCTTTATTAGCATTGCTTTTCTTTTCCCAAATAGAGGCCGGAAAAACAAACTTCATGTCAGACGATACGCATAGATTCATTAAAAAAATATCAGAATTTGCTGTTAAACTCAAAAAGAATGGAGTTGAACCAAATCAAATTTTCATGTTGATGTTTTCAGAAAGTGTCAATCAATCTATTATTTCTGATTCTGGGACGGATTATGAGGACAGAATTTTATCAGTTCTTACAAAAATCGGAATACCAGAAGAAAAAATAACAAAGATCCATGACAAAGACGACTCAAGCACCGAATTTGATTTTTTCTTTGAGCTGGGTAAAAAGACCTATGGAATAGGAGCTAAAAGAACACTTCGAGAGCGATATAAACAGTTTATAAAAACCGCTCAAATGAGCAAAATTGATGTAATGATTGAAATAACACTTGGACTAGATCTGAACGAAGAAAAGGCTAAAAGCATAAGAAATCATAACATCTATATTTATGTTGCAGATGAAGTTTATAATTCAAGAGATTTTTTAAAAAAGATGAAAGGTGTTTATTCGGTTAAGGATTTAAATCTAAACACATTAAAGACTCTTAAATGAAACAAAATGCCATATTCAAAAACATTATCATTAAACTCCCTCATTGTGAGGAGGGTGTAAAGGGGGCAGGTCGTGTTATGTGCTTTTTAAGACCTGATTTTTTATAAATAGTAAGCGAGAATGTTTCAGGTAACTGATAAAAACACATAACACGACCTGACCCCTAACCCCCTCACCAAAAAACAGAAAACCTCATAGCACGTGGCTACGAGGTGAGGAGGGTGTGGAGCAGGTCGATGAGCTGAGCGGGGTTCTTGTTGAGCACGTGGATCTCGGTAGCCACAGTGGGATGGGCGTTGTGAAACGGCTCGGGTTCTGAGGTGAACAAAATGAACGGCCGATCCCTGAGGTGAGGTTTGGAGCGTTGGTACACCTCATGACCCCAGATGCCGGGCATGTGCCAGTCGCAGACGATCGCTGCGAAGGCTTCTGGGTCAGAAGTGATGGCCTGCAGAGCAGACTCTCCATCCGGGAATAACCTGACCGAATAGCCGGCCCGTTCCAGCATCCGCCGGAGCATGTTGAGTATCAGTTCATCATCATCGATTGCTATGATCATCGGCTTGGTCATGAACATGTCCTCCATGTGAAAACCCACCAGTGAGATACCCTGACACACACAAGACCTTTAATCAAGGGTGAAACCGACAAAATCAAAAAAAGCGAGCATAAACTCGCTTTTTTTGGGATCACCCGTAAATCCTGTGGGGTAAGAAAAGGGACTCGAGTACCCTCGTCATTGCGAGGAGCAAAGCGACGAAGCAATCTTTCGAACATCCGTAGATTGCTTCGCTGTCGCTCGCAATGACGAGAGGTAAGAGTTATTTGCGAGCACTGTTTTGAGAAACCGAATAGCTTTTCTCCACAAGATTTACGGGTGATCTTTTTTTTGCTTAAACCCCTATCACCGTCCCAGCAAATCGCTTCCCTCGCAGCAGGTCATCTAGATTCTTAATATTCTTTCCGTTCAAGAGTGCCACCTTCATTCCCGAGTGATGCGCGAGGCGGGACGCCACAGGGTCAAACGGGACGTTCATTCCGGGATCCCACTCATTCCCCACCATCTTCCGAAAATCCTTCCAAGAAATATCACAGATAATCTCTGCGTCTTTGTATTTATTTGGATCCTTATCGTAAACGTAATCAATGTTTGACAAATTCACCACCACCTTGGCCCCAAGGCGTTTGGCGAGCCGTGTGGCAACGTAATCTGTTGACCACCCTGGCTTCCACCCTGCGGCGACGAGCACAGGTTGCTTTGGATTCTTTGGAGCACGTGTTGGATCTTTAATCATCACTGGATGTGCCACATCGCGAAAGACGGTACGCATGAGGTGACCATTTAAACGTGTGGAGTGAATTCCGAGCCAATCCAAATCCTCTCGTTCCAGCTGCCCCACCTTGCGAGCGGCTTCTTGATACTGACGTGCAGTTCCTCCTCCACCGACAACAATCACAAATCGCCACCCGCGCTTCAGATGTGTTTGGATGAGCTTTTTAAACGCTTTCAAAAATTGATAATCAATGCCTCCATTCGGCACGACCAAAGATCCTCCTACGGATACAACAAGTGTTGACGGGGTCAGTGAATTTGAGTGGGTCATAAAAAAAGACCGCCGAAGCGGTCCATGTCATTACGATTCTTTTGCTTGTTTAACGAGCCAGTTGGTGGCAAGGGAGATAGCCCAGAGGAGCAATGCCGCGAACAAGGCAGGAACGAATCCCTCAACCACAAATCCCTCGACAATGGTGGACACGAGCCAGATCATGAAGGCATTGATGACAAAGGTAAAAAGACCAAGTGTCAGGATCGTGATTGGAAGGGTAAGGATAAAGAAGAGTGGACGCACAAGCGCATTCACAAGCCCAAGGATAAGCGCAGCAATGAGCGCATTGTAAAACGACTCGACCCCAAACCCAGGAACCACATTCGCAACCACGATCAGAGCAACCGCATTGATCACCCAACGAAAGAGAATATAAGCCATATAAACGTCAATTCTATCCTTCTAGAAAATTAGAAGGCACAAGTTGTGCCTCGTGAGTCACCTCATTCAAACGCGACACTAACCCATAGACCAACTCATTAAGTTCTGGAATGGGCGATCCTTCCTCAAGATACTTAACGATTGCCATACTAACCAGCTCAACTTTTTTCCTGGCCAAAGGATCTTGTTTTGGCTCCAAGTCAAGTCTCATAACAATCCAACCTTTGTCAGCTTGACTCTCATAAACATCACTCGTTTCATCACCATCCATGAGATAAAACTCACGATATTCATCCAAAGAAATGCACCGGTCACCATAACAAATAATCTGCTGTTCCTGTTGAAGTGCCTTTGGTACCGTAATATACACATCATACTCCCCAACCTCGCTCGCATCTTGCATAGTCCAATGCCCCATGAGGTCAGAGTAATCACGAATTCCATCAATTCCCACGTGAATCCCGTCGTGGTCTCCTGCTCGCTGAATGCCGTTTGTTGCCAATACATCCTGATACACAAGCTTCTCAACCCCATCTTGACTCACTCTTACATACCCTTGAAAATCAAACGTTGCTGCTGAATCAACACCGGCTTCCCGAATATCTGTATTATACAAACGCTTGTAATCTTCCAAAGACACCACAGGCAAACCCTCATGATACTCCTGACCAACCTCTTTCTTCTGAGGTTTTTGAAATTCCGCAGCCCCTTCTGGGTGTGATAGCTGGTCTCTGCTCATATGTTTATGCGTCAAATTTTTCTTTAATTTCTTGGACCTTGTTTTCAACTTCGGCAAGTTTCTTCTTCAACTCACCTGCAAGCTCTAGTCCACGCTCAAACTGCTTGAGACCTTTATCAAGATCTAAATTCTCCTCTGAATCAAACCATTCGGTAATCTCTTCGAGTTCCTCAAATGCTTTTCCAAAATTGATAGTATTCTTCTTTGCCGTCATAAGGATTTTCTGGAGCGAATTAAGGGAAACTGAGACAAATAACTTTGAGTCGGCTCAGTATTGAACAGCCGATCTCATAAGTTTGTTTGTCGAAGCTTTCCCGCTACGCGAACCCTTTCCCTCTAAACAAGCTTCTGCTGACCGTGACCATTCTTTCTTTTAATTTCAGCCTCTGCTGAACCTGCGGCGAATTGTACCGTAATCTCCTGTCCCACATCAAGACTCCCCGCATCCTTCACCACCACCCCACCTGTAGTCACGATACTGTATCCACGCGCAAGAACACGTTGTGGATCGACTTGCCGCAACACTCGACCAAGATTCTCTAAATCCGTACGAATCTGTGGAAGCCAGTCGTGGCTTGAAACAAGTAGTCGTTCATACCCGGAACGAAAACGTTCTTTCTGACGCTCAAGAACAAACGACACAAGATGCGTCACCTTTTCAATCACTTGACCATAACCATTCACACGATCTTGTAGGCGCTCCTCCATGTGACGTGTCATCGTCTGCAACTCATACAACACATCCGTGCGTGACGGAACAACCCGTTCCGCAGCATTCGATGGCGTTGATGCACGTACATCTGCCACAAAATCTGCGAGTGACTCGTCACGTTCGTGACCCACCCCAACCACCACGGGGATCTGTGAGGCATAAATCGCACGCGCCACAGACTCATCATTAAACGCATGCAAGTCCTCAAGCCCCCCTCCTCCACGTGTCAGAACCAGCACATCCGGCCGTTCCTCTTCTGGAAGAGTATTAAAATATCCAAAGGCCCCAGTAATCTCCTGTACCGCCTGACGTCCCTGCACGTGGACATGTGCGTGATGCACAACAAGCCCACCCCATCGGTTATTCAAAATGCGCACAAAGTCACCAAACGCAGCTGCATCTCGTGACGTAATGAGTCCAATCCGTTCTGGAAACCGTTCCAAGCTACGTTTGCGACTTGCGTCAAACAATCCCTCCCCCTGCAACTTTTTTTTCAAGAGTTCATACGCTTGCCGCAACGCTCCTTCTCCCACCGGAGATAACTCCTGCACGTTCATCTTAAAGGTGCCGAAACGTTCATAAATCTTCGGTTGCCCCTTCACCTGAACGCGCATCCCATCAGCCACTTCCACCTTGAGTTGCCACACAGTCATGAAACACTTAAGCACAGCCTGTTCTTTTTCGTCTTTTAAATCGAAGCTGATCCACTTCTGTTGCGCAATACGAAAATCCGACACCTCCCCCTCGATCACCACCTCACTCGATGGAATCATTTGGAGCGTGTCGTTGACGAGATCTAAGTAGCCACTGACGGAATAAACGTTTGAATCCATTACATTGGTGGGTTAAAGAAAAACGGCTGGTAATACTGAACCAAAAGCCACAGCCCGAGTCCCAACACTAAGTGTGCCACAATCGTTTCCATCCACACATGACGTCCTTCTTTGAGTCCAAACCACCCCATCCCAAGCAGCGGATAGACCACAACTCCAGCCACAATCCAGCTTAACAAGGCATACACCACGAGTGAAAGTAGGGTGTACGGGGCGTTGGTGACAAAGAGCCACCCCTCGCGTACAAACACAATGTAGATCAGTCCAAATAAAAACCCGATAACAATGTGAAGCAAGAGACCAATGAAAAAAACCTCATGCGTATGCCGAATCTTGAGGCCGAAAATTGTTTTGACATCGATCAGCATGGGCGCATTCTTCACCTTTCCGCGCTCGCTAATTTCTAGCAGAATCGCAGGCAGTGCGAAGAAAAACGCCACCAGTCCTCCAAGGGCTCCACCGAGTAAGTAATCCATAGTTAAGGCTGAATAACTAAAACAACTTTCCTTCCCCCCGTAATCTCCCCTCCACCATTCCAATCATGCATCGCAGACATAATGGTCTCAAAATCATAGAGGTAGGCCTCCCCATGACGGGTACCTGGATCATTCACGATAAACTTATTTCCCACCGTATACCCACGAATGACAAGCATGTGATACACCGGCCCCGGAGCCGTGAAGTAGGGATTCCCAAGCAAACGACCAGCAGCTGGCACAATCACAGGATACCCAGCAGCAAGTTGCGCCTTAATATCTTCAACCGTTGGGTCTTCAATCAAGATCACATTAGAGAAGCCGAACATCAATTCCGCAAAGGTGCCTGTTTGTTCTGCTGTTGTATCTTCGTAATACCCAAAGAGTTCTTCCTCAAAGGCCACAATATTCAACAGATCTAAGTCAGCCTTATCTGGATTAATCACTCCCTCTCGCTCTCCAGCATAATACTGCTCAACCATGTACACACTCGCCTCCTCACAAGCCTCTTGGTAAGGCTCAGTCCAACTTCCATGCGGTGCCTGAGAAGTAAATGGCACAGCCAAATTAATGGAGGCTGGAAGGATCGTTCCCTCTAACGTGGGCTCCAATGTTTCTTCATCTGATTCAGGATCCTCCTCAACCACCACTTCTTCCTCCTCCCCCACCTCAGTCACGCTCGCTTCTTCCTGAGTGGGAGGCAACGCCTCCTCAATCACTTCCTCAGCACCCTCCTCTTCGATACCAACCTCTCCCTCGATCGTCTCTTCCGTGACGGTCTCGTAGCTTATAGCCTCTGGAAGTGGTGGCTCACTCATCTCACGCACCCAATCCAAAATGGGAACCCGTTGTGTGTACAGTGCCGCACCAAGGGCGATCAGTAAGATGATTAGTTCAATGACACGTTTAATCGTCTTCATAAACAGATGCCTACATTATCAATGTACTCACCACAAGCGTACCCCGCAGGACATTGATCCGACGTTTCGCACTCACAGTACGCTCTACAAAGTTCAATACAGACTTCTGCATCCATCCCACGACACGCAGAGCCGCAGTCTTCCCAACTTCCCCCAGTCCCCTCACACGATGCCTTAGTGAGTCCCCCCGGTTCTTCCACCTCTTCAAACTCTTTTTCCTCCCCCTCCACAACCTCATCCACTTCATCCACGATCAAAGGTTCTGGTGAAGGGAGTGAATCATTCTGATCAAACACAATCAGAACCACC
>PFWU01000036.1:0-5643 GCA_002791295.1 Candidatus Uhrbacteria bacterium CG_4_9_14_3_um_filter_50_9 | reverse complement strand
TGATGTCTTCATAAAGAGGCGTGCTCGCGCACCCAACGCTGCAACTTGTACGTTGCAATCACGTCGTCTTCGTTATATTCAATAATTTTTTTGAGGATCTTGGGAGACTTTTTCTTGAGCCATTCTTCAAACCACAGCACCGAATTTGCTCCAGAAGCATCCGCACTGCGCCAGGTAAATCCAATATAGTTTGCAATGTCCTTCAAAGAGTAAAATGAAAGTGGAAAAATAACGGCTGGACGTACAATCGAAAGTAAGTCGATCATGTTGCGTTCAAAAGCCTCACGGGCAATCTCACTCACCCCATACTTTGCTGAAAATCTTGAAATGACCTCCTGCTCAAACCAACCGTAGTGATAAATCGGTGCCTCAAGATGTTGCTCAATAAAACTTACAAAATCCTCCCACATAGCTCCTTCCTGTTCTGGAGACTCCGCAAAAAACTGATGGTACTCCTGACCATCCTTGGTCACTTTCAACACACCAAACAAATAATCAAAATCACGCAGTGGATCGCTCTCAATATCAAAGAAGAGCTCTATATCTGCCTCTGGCATCTCCACGTCGTGACGGATCATGTAACGATGCTCATGAATGGCGATCGCCTGGTCACGCATGGTCTCAAGCCGACCTGGATTTAAGTCAGGTGCCAAATCCTCGAGCTCTGGGACGGACTTAAGCGCAAGCTCGCTCATTGTCTGCACCCCGGCTGCCTGCAGTCGATGAACCTCCGCACGCCAAATACGATTCAAAAGGGATAAGTCATCACACTCCTCAGACTCGGTACGACACTCCTTAAACCAGGGAGACTGTTTACACCCCGACGTCACAAAATGCGGGGGGCGTTTTCCTGCAATAATTTTTTCAATCTCAGAAAGATTCAAACGATACTCCGACTCAAAGGACTCAATCAGGTACGGCATGACTTCATTATCAGGGGTGATGATGTACCCTTGCACCGGCTTGGTGCCTTGGATGCGTTCAAGAAGTTCTGCGTAGAAGCACCCTTGAAATCTATGATCCTCGCGAAGAAAACGTGTGCGCTTAATATCTGCCGCAACATAATAATAATCTCCCAATGTGGATCGTCCTTCGACCTTCTCGAGAAGATCAGGATGTCCAACCCAATGCTTGTCAATGAGGGTTCCGTGGTAGATCGTTTGACGCCCCTCTCGCATAAATGCAAGCGTCTGGTTAAACGCTTCATCAGGATCTTCCGCCGTGACCTGAACAAGATCTTCACGATCAGAAATCAGTTCAAGCTGTAGATCATGAATCAATCCCTCGTCTTGTAGCTGTTCCATGAGGGGCTCATGTGGACGATACTCATCCGCATGGGCGTCAAAATAGACCCAATTCGGGCACTTGAGATATTGATAAAACGTTTTTTCAGTAATGTGTCCTTGCATGTATACTAAGTATAGCAGCTTCCTTCCCTCTCTAGGAGTAGCGTTGGACAACCCCGACACAGGCCCTAGGTATCCTTGCCGCTACCAACTCCGTATCGTCGTCGACTACGACGGCATTGAGTGGGTACACTTCTTCGGCGCCATGGAGTTCGTACGAACCTACCAAGAACTCCCGGACAAGCTTGCAGAGCAACTCGAGCCGATCATCAAGTACTTCATGAAGCTTCGTCTGGAACGTCTTGAACTTACGTGCAGACCCGGATCCCTGTTCTTGATCGACGGCGAGTACCGAACGCTCGAAGGTGCTCCTGAAGGAACCCTCGAAACACTCCGGCTCTGTGCCTGGTATCTCGACTGGCGATGGCGTCGAGAAATGGCCGGTCTGCGAAACAGTCCGTGGCGGTGCCTTGAATGCTCAGAGGACGTTCCAGCCACACGCACACACTGCGCAAACGCATCCTGTACGTCCTGGAACATCCTCTACGAAGCAACCGGCATCGTCATCCTCCAACCCGTCCCCAAAGCGCAATCAGCCTGACCTACGCCGGTCAGGTTTTCTTATTCAAAAAACACAGGACGCATCCTGTGTTTTTCTGTTTACTCTTTGTCTTCCACACTCACAGCGTTCATAACATCCCCGACGGCAATCTCATCGACCACATCCATTCCTTCTAGGACCCGACCAAAGATCGAGTAAGCCTTTGGAAGGGGTGTGTCTGCAAGCATGATGAAAAACTGAGAACCATTGGTATTAGGCCCAGCGTTCGCCATGGCGACAATGCCGCGTTCATAGCTGTAGTCATCAACAAGTTCATCTTCAAACTTATACCCAGGACCTCCTGTGCCATTCCCATTTGGGTCTCCCCCTTGAATCACGAATCCTTCTTCACGTCGGTGGAAGGTGAGATTGTTGTAGTAGCCACCTGTCGTCAGATAGACGAAGTTTGAAACCGTCAGTGGCGCTGTTTCGTTATAAAGTTCAAAGACGATATCGCCCTTACTTGTTTGGATACGAATCTGTTTGTTCGCAATCTCCTCCTCAGAAAGCTCACCTGGGAATTCCCACTGGAGCTGTGTTTCGTCCGTCATAATCTCATCTTCTTGATCAGGATAACTAAAAGTGACATCACTCGTTGTTAGATCTCCCCCAGAGCAGCCAGCACCCACGAGCAAGAGGGTGACGGCAAGTACTGAAAATCGTTTCATACTAATTGAGTCGTTGGAACCGAATCTCGATTGGTGCGACGTCTCCCGCAAATTCAATCGAAGGAAGCCCGAGACCTGAACTATTTAAGAGCACCATTGCTGAAAGAACAAAGATGATGACAGAGAACATGGCAAGTAACCTGTTCACACGCATGGGCACGTGATCGCAGTTGGAACACGTTCCAACGAACACGATACGACGATGTACCTCTGTTGGTTTGTGTGCATGCTCAATGCGTTCTTCCGTCATGGTGACAACCGGTGCCTGAGCAATCGCCTCCGCAACCTCTCGACGCACCTTCGCCACTTCCTTTTTCACAGCCGCAGGCTGCGTGGTGGTCGTGAGACTCTTTTTCGCCACTGGTTTTTTCTTTGCGACAGCTCTACTCTTTTCCACCTTCTTTTTTACAGCTGGTTTCTTCGCCGCAGTCTTCTTTACAGCAGCCGTCTTCTTGGTTGACGTCTCTTTTTTGGACGTCGTGGATGAAGCTTTTTTCTTTGTTGGCATATGTCTCTCTCCTTGGATCCCCCAAGGTAAAAATGAACGTTAGGCGACCCCCACTGAGGCCTAATAAAAAAATTCTGTGTTAACTATAACACAGAATGTCAAGGGACCCAAAAAGTTATTCACCCAACAGTATTCCAAATCCGACTAACAGGCTCCCGGCAACGTCCACCTGTGCTGAAACAGAAGTTGTTGCGAGATCATACACCGTTGGAAGAACCTCCCAGCTCAGTGATGTGACATTATAGCGGTACAACACAAGCTCCGTCAGGTCGACGGCTCCCACATCAACCACAATCGCAAGCTCTCCGCCCACAACCACCACCCCCTCTGGTGTCACAATCTCATAAAGTGGGAGCTCGATCCCATCTTCGACCGCAACAGCCTCATGCGTGAGGAGTTGAATACCTGCCGCAGGACGTGCAACCCCTTCAAACGTCACGAGACCATCACTTGAGCGCAGAAACACCTCCTCTGGAGCGGGAGTGAAGATGAAAAACAAACTGGTCACCACCACAATCACAACCACCGCCGCCACAAGCCAAGAGTCACTCTTCTTTTTTATCCTCCTTACCATACCTGTAAATAGTATCACACGGGATCTCTACAAAAATAGTGATCTCATACCTGCTCTGCCTCCCAGGGCAATCCAGGGCGACCAAAGTGGCCGTAAGCCGACGTCCCACGATAAATTGGCATGAGGAGATTCAGCCGTTCCACTATCGCCTCAAGCCGGAAATCAAATGCTTCTTTTAACAAGTTTGTCAGATCCATCTTTGCTCCACGTGATTTTTCTCCCATCCCAGTTGCCTGCACCAACAGAGGTTCACTGCGACCAAGGGTGTAGACAATGTTCACAAGTGCGGCGGACGCAAGACCCTGCTCAACAAGATACCGTGCGGCATAGCGCGCCATGTACGTGCCCGCTCGCGCAGCTTTGCCAGGATCTTTCCCGCTCAGTGCACTCTCACTATGTGGAATCAGACCTCCGTAGGTATCCACCCCCTGCTTACGCCCATTCGCACCAGAATCTGCGCGAAATCCGCAATAGGTAAACGGTCCAATGGGGTTGATATAAATTTGTACTCCCTCTTCCCCGACAATCGGCATCACCACGCGCTCTAAAATCGTTTCGCGTACTTTCTTTTCATCAACACTCACTTGGTGAGATGCGAGGATCGTCACGGCATGAATCTGATCTTGATCCATGGTGAGCTGTACCTTCCCGTCTGGCTTGAGCCAGGAGAAGGCAGGATCCGTGCGACGCAAGTCATCGAGTCGGCGTGCAAGTGCATGTGCGAACACCACAGGACGTGGCAACATCTCCCGTGTCTCGCGTGTGGCATAGCCATTCACAACAACCGTGTCACTCGCTCCATTTGCAAGTTTCATTTCTTCACTTTGATCTTCAACATTTACAAACACCTCAATGTCATCTTGATACCCAATCTCTTGATACACCTGCTTGGCGAGTGCCCCAACATCAAAATCAGCTTTCGCATTCACTTCCCCACCAATCATGACCATTCCATGAGACCCCATCACCGACAGATCAACATGTGCCCCTTGGTCACGACGCAAATATTCATCGACAATCGCATCAGCAATTTGGTCGCATATTTTGTCCGGCTGACCCTGGGTGACTGATTCAACTGTTTTCATCATAGCGGGGGCAGAATAGCAAAAAGATGGCGCACGATCAATCCGGAATCCTGTGCACAGAAGGGGTACGAAAATGAAAAGATCCGCCTTATCAGCAGATCTCGTTTAATTGCCCAGACACAAGAGGTGTCAGGACGGGTGGGTCAGTGCGCAGAGCTCGAGCCGGTTCTCCACGAGACGAAGCGTTCCGACGCCCGCGAAGTCGAGGCCCACTCCACCAATCTCATCGCCAAACTGCCGACAGACCTTCATGTAGACCTGGGTGACGAAGGCGTACAGGTTGCCGCCAGACACACCCATGTCCGCCGCCACTGTATCCCAGGCCTGCTTGAGCTTCTGGTTGATGAGCGGCAGTGGGCCATGGAGAACGATGGGGCGTCCACCGTGTTCCAGAAGGAGACGTAGGACTTCCAGCCAGGCCCTCATGGCCCTGTTGCAGACGTCCGTGACCCGCTCCTGTTCGAGGTATGCCTGATACTCCGTGTCACCCTCGAGACCCATGTTGGTTGCGAGTGCTTGAACACGCTCCTCTTCGAGGACAACCTCGTCGCCGTCCACACCCGTGATCGCCTCCCTGATGCTGATGGGGTCGTGCTCGAGCACAAGACGCACCGTCACAGGAGGGAGCATGCAGCGATACCAGTATGGTTCTCGAAGCACCTGTTCAAAGATCTGCGAAAGAATCATCGTGTCCATATTCACCTCCAGAAAAAGTAGGCACGACACAAACTCTTTAAATCAAACGCTGTATTGTGTCAATTTAAAACCAAACCATTTTGAGGGTTAGTAAAAGACCACCAGCTAACGCTGGTGGCTTTTATCTTGCCGTCTGTCGACGGCGTCAGATCCCGAGTGTCTGGA
>PFWU01000049.1:47109-111621 GCA_002791295.1 Candidatus Uhrbacteria bacterium CG_4_9_14_3_um_filter_50_9 | reverse complement strand
CCGCCTCCTTCCCCTCTCAGGGTTGGAGGACGGGAGCCTTTCTTTTTCCTCGTGATATCGAACATAGAACCGTTGACAAAAGGCCTATTTTCAGATACATTATCGCCTTCGCTTTTCTTTCTGATCTTGTGAAACCAGCGCTTACAACGTTGATTTCGCCAGATCAGAAAACGGCGGCACAGGGAGAGTGGCGATAGCTTTCCCATGTGTACCCTTATCGCATCGAGGTGACCATGAAGTTCAAGACCTATACCGGCCAGAAGCCGGGTGACGGGTGGAAGATAGTCAACATTGTCGTCGAGGACGGCAAGTGGGCTCTGAGCCTCCCTCACCACCCACCCCGAGGACAAGCGCGTCGGGGTCAACATGGAGGGTCACTCGGACGTACGACTGCGCCCACACACCCAGGTCGTGACGCGATTCATCCGTGTACTAGGTGTCACCCAGGAAGAGGTGATGGTCCACCAGATCAGCGACATGCACAGGCGGGAGTCGCACGCCTGGTCCAACACAGTCGACCTCCTGCTCGTATGCGACAAGCCCTTCGCAGCTATCTGCATCGCCGACGACCAGCAGTACCCAAGCCAAAGCGGCTACCGGCGCGACTGCGTACGGGTCGCCCAACAGGCACTCAATGACGAACTGTTCCGCACGTTCAATCCGGTCGATCTCGAGAGTATCGAGACCAACCTCAAGATTGGCGAGAAGCCGGTCCGCTACGTCCGCCTGACGGACGTCGCAACGGCCATCGTCATGGAACCGATCAAGTGTCTGCGTGCCTTTGCGCCGGTCTCCCCGTCCAGCTACTACGAGCCCAACGCCGCCATCTGGTCGGCGGCCGGCCGCTTCCGCATCTACGAAACCGTTCCCAAGGACGGCGACTGCTCGGGTGCAACTCAGTGGGGCTATGATACGACCGACTGGAAGGTGCTCCAGAGGAACATAGACCTCAAGAAGTGGCCAATAGATAAGATCTTCATCCCCATGGCCTGGGCCCGCGACATCCTTATCCTCTCCCGCTTCGGGTTCATCCCGGGTGAACAAGAAACGCCGACACCCTCATTCGAGATTCGCACCCAGCAGCCCGAGCCCTACACCTGCTACGGGCTTCTGCCAGTCAAGCCAATCGACGAGATCCGGGAACTGCGAGGTTTCATCCCGAGCGAGCGGACACCGGGAGAGTGGGTCAGCCTGGTGAACCAGAGCCTAGGCCGAGAGAAGCGGATCGAAATCCATGAGCGGATGGACCGCCGTGGTCGGTATCAAATGGATCGAGCCAGATCCGCCTTCGAGTGCTGGGTCGAGACCCTGACCGGTCACGACGACTGGGCTCCGGCACAGGAGCTCAACGACACCGGCAGCTTCGTCTACCACGACGACTTCCGCATCCTGAGGCTCTTCGATGGTCGACTGACCATTGCGACCAGCTTCTGGTCTCGGGGTGGTGAGGGGAATGGCCAGTACTGGGCCGGCTTCATCGCCGTGCACCGCCAGATCACGGTGGACCCGAGGCGCGAACCTGCACTCTACCGCCTGATGATCTGGCCCAACCAGATCCTGCGCCAGACCCCCATCGGCGCCGTGGGTGGATTCTTCCCCGAGATCGACGGCATCGAACCCGAGATCATGGAGACGATCCGTGCGATCATCGACCCCCTCGGCTTCGTCGAGATGACCTGAACTCAGCCGTCCCAAGCGTCCTGACAGACTCAGGACAACGCAAAGGCTCCCGCTTCCTTCCCACTCAGGGTTGGAAGTCGGGAGCCTTTTCAAATTAAGCAATAAACCCGTTCCCGCACGTTGTTTCAATGATGGCACGGGCAACCAAGTACGGATCCATGTTTGCTGCTGGCCGACGGTCTTCAAGGTATCCAGCTTGAGCATCCGTGGTTGCGATTGGAATGCGAATAGAGGCCCCACGGTCGCTTGCCCCATATCGGAAGGTGTGGATGTCACACGTTTCATGCTTCCCCGTAAGCCGATCGCCATTCCGATACCCATACGCCTTGATGTGCGCCTCATGAGTACGACCAAGTTTTTGGCAGGCTTCCTCAATCACGCGAATCCCGCCAGGTGCACGCATGGCCTTTGTAGAAAAGTTTGTGTGTGCTCCTGCCCCATTCCAGTCCCCTTTCACCGGCTTAGGACTGAGCGACACCTCGATATCAAGTTCCTCTCCCAATCGGTGCAACATCCATCGAGCAAGCCAGAGCTCATCCCCTGCATCCAATGGTCCAAGAGGTCCAACCTGAAACTCCCACTGAGATGGCATGACTTCGGCGTTAATGCCAGCGATCCGTAGACCTGCATCAAGACACGCTTGCAGATGTGCTTCAACAAGTTCACGTCCATAAATATTCCTCGCTCCCACGGCACAGTAGTACGGACCCTGTGGCCCTGGATATCCGTGCTCTGGCCACCCAAGCGGCCGACCATCTTGAAAAAGCGTGTACTCCTGCTCAATCCCAAACCACGGTTCGTGATCGGCATAGGCACTCGACACCTCACGAAGACGTGCACGGGTATTCGACGGATGCACTCGCCCATCTTCTGTAAACACCTCACACATCACGAGCACATGATCACCTCCACGAAAAGGATCGCGCACAAACCGAACCGGCTTAAGTCTGCAATCACTCGCATGTCCCTCTGCCTGCTCAGTACTTGAACCATCGAAGCCCCAATCGGGCAAATCCTCCAGTCGATTCACCGGACCTGTGATGATCTTTGCTTTTGAACGAAGACCCTTGGTCGGCTCATGCCCGTCGATCCAAATGTACTCGGCAATGGTGTGAGACATAGTGTTTGGCTTCATGACTTAATAAAAAGAGAAGGAGACACCTCATGGGTGCCTCCTGGTTCAAATTGAATTGAACGTTAATTTCATTTTGAGTGAGTTGTATAAAACTCGCAATGTGGATAACACGAACTATAACTGTTTGAGAACATTCCTAATCTGTTTGAGAGCATCTTCTTGGGTTTCGTACTCGATATGATAAACCACAGACGGATTCCCTAACACAAATCTCGAGACCCGTGCGCCTTTTCGTGAAAGAAGAACAATGGGTGTTCCGTGGTTATGAGCCTCAACGAGTTCCCCACCGGTTCCAAGTGACGGATCACTCACCTCAGCCACCACCACATCATTCACCCGAGATTCATTTGCTGCCCACTCAAACACCCCACGGGAGTTTCCCTGATCGCGATCTTCATTGAGTGTGTTATCACGATGCGGAATGCGCGCCTTACACCCCATTTCCTCACAGACAGCACCAATCGACTCGTAAAACGCTGCCTGCGATGCAAAATCTTCCACGTTCGTTATGGGCCCTGCAATGTACGCACTCTTTACGCTCGACTTAAGTGTTTCCCCATACACCCGGTCTCGACTAAAACGTTCATGTGCATCGTCTGTAACATACACGTCACGCACCCCTGCCTCAATCAGTGCATTCCAACACGGCTCACAAGCCCACCAATGCCCATACATGTAAAAATCTGCACCGGTAGGGTCTTCTCCTGCCTCACGAGCGGCTTTGATAGTCATCTGTTCAGCGTGCCCTGGGGCATCATGGAGATCACACAGGTCATACCCTGTTCCACTTGGACAATCAAGCACAATCCGAGGACACACATGCACGGTTCCAGGGCCTCGGTTGTAGCCATTCCCAGCACGCGCAATCACACGCCCATCTTTGACGAGCACACCTCCAACGGGATACAGCGGATCGCCCGCACACTCAGCACGCGCTTTTGCCGCTTCCTGCATCAACGGGTGATCCGCCGAAACATACGTTAACAATCGGCCTTCTGGCATGTAGGGATAACTTATATCTAGCATAGGGGGTGAAGTGTTATACTACCTAAAATTAGCATACCCCCTATGAGTGAACAACAAGACCTTGAAACACAGGCAAAACAGTTAGGTGAACGCCTCGGGTTTTTACTTGCATCCTCTTCCCTTCCTGAAGACGTCAAGGAAGCCATCATTGTCATGCTCCCTGAAATGACTCCAGAGCAAATGGACGCACTCACACACATGCTCGAACAAAACATCGCAGGAACAGCCGAAGTCGAGGCCAAGGAATTTGTGGCAAACATTAAGGTGATTGAGGAAAGACATCAAACAGAAGCACAAGCGCTCCAGGAAAAGGCCATAAATGATCTCAAGGAAATTGAACGTCTCCTCGATCAGGCTGAATCTTAAGTATGCCCGACTGGGACAAGCTCACCGACATTCTCAAACATAGCTCGTTAGACCGAGAGACGAAGCTCATGATTATTGATCTCCTCTCGCTTAATAGCGAACCTGAACTGGAGGAACAAATCTCTGAGCTTGTTTTTAAATGGCATGCGGCTGATACAGCCATTGTTGATGCCCTCATAGACAACTTCGATAACGTGCAGGGAAGCTACGAGGAGGGCAAAGCCACCGCCGAGACAGAAGCCGCAAAACAAACACTCAAGCTCGCCGATGAGGTCGGGCGTGAACAACGTATCAAACAAATTCGTGATGAAATCGAAACCTTATGAGCAAAGAAGCACCAAAAAGTCCAGGTCCTGGAGAGGAGGAACCTCCAAAAAACACTGGAAGTGAAGCATCTCAAAACATTGATTCTGAGGCTGAACGCACCGAAAAACTCGTAAAGGATGCGGAACAAATCCTGCGAGCGTTGGACAAGGACGTTCGAATGATTTTTGCTGTTCGAAGAAAAATGACGCGCATTCGTGAGGATGTCCCAAAAGAACAGCTTAATTCGCTCATCACAGAACTTCACAAAATTCAATCGGAATGGAATGCGTTGGGTGCTGACGGACAGACAGGGGAAAAGAAGACTGAACTTCGCACAAAAATTAACACGACCCTTAATACATACCGAAAGATTCCCGAAGCCTCTGCACCAGAATCCGGCACTGCTCCCCCAGCCACAGAACCACCTGCTTCCACACCAGAACCAGGAACGACTGGCACAGCCGAACCACCAGAAGCATCCACAGCACCAGCTGAGGCAACGGAAAAAGGCCCTGAGGTAGGAACAGAGCAGACAGAGGAAGAAACACCACAAAGCCCAACCGAACTACGCAACCGTGCCATTGATGCATTTGCGAACGCCTACGATAAATTCAAAGACAGCCGCTTCATGCGGGATCTTCGTGGTGAAAAGCAAGAAGAGGAACTGACGGGCGAATATTCAAAGAAAGACTATGCACGCATGGTTGCTACTGGTTTCGTCAGTATGGCCATGACCTACACCGGCACCAAAATCGCTGCAGATCTTCCTCGTTGGTTCACACAAAAATACTACACAGGGAAAGAACGAGAACGTCTCTTGAAGGCGGTCGAGGATGCAGACGCTGCCTTTAATCGAGAGGCACCGATTGCAAGTAACAAACTGGTTGAACACAAACAAACAGCCATTGCTGAGCGCATCAAGGCATCCAAATTTCTCACTCCTGAACAAAAAACAAAACTCACTGAACAAATAAACCTTGTTGTAGAAACCTATAACTCGGATCTTGAATCAAAAGAACAGGAACGAAACGAAAAGATTGCTCAACTGTTAGATGAAGCCATCCAAGCGCGCGTCAAAGGCACAACGGTCTTAAAAGAGGGGCTCAACACCGCCATGGTCGCAACAGGCATTGCTTCACTACGTACACTTGGATACACAGCTGTTGCGATGTACGAACGACACCAAAAAGTATCAAAGGAACGTAAAAAAGAAGAGACGACAGGAGCCAAAGACTACTTGAATCGCTATGTGGTTCAAGGAGTCACCGAAACCATCAGCAAACTCGGTGGTGGTGGCGCGGAAACCCGCACGGGACGTAATCTCAATCGCATGCAAGCCGCTGGAGTGCTCATGCGTGCCTTCACGGTAGCGGGAATTGCCCAAGGTGACTTTGAAGGGGGTCAAGGATTTTCTGGTCTCATGGAAAAACTTTCTGAAAAATGGTCTGAGTCTGATGGTCTCATGGATTACGCGGGTTCCAATCTTCAGGATCAGTACAAACCCATGTGGGACAGTGCCTCTTCGTTGTTTACCAGTTCAGAAGGTGAACCAGACATCACAGAAGCAACAGCAGAAGCCACTGAAACAAGTGCCATGCAAGCCATGATGGCGGAACAGGCTGCAGAACCTGGCATCATGACAGAAGCCGATACGTCAGGACAGTACCCAGAAAGTATCCCTGTTGAAGCCGCTCTCGATGCAACACCGGAAACAGCGCATGAACTGTCACCAGAGCTCGTGGAACAAGCAGTCGTCAAAGCTGACAACAAACACAACAGCATCACAGCCCTTCTCGTAAACCAGCTCAAAGCCAACTCAGCAGACTTTGGGTACACGGGCGACCCATCTGGAGTGGATGCCTGGGCGCAGCAGCAGGCTCTCGAAGCCACCCAGCAAGCTGGAATCGTTCAAAGTGGTGGTGACCTCCGACTTGGAACGAATGCGATTGATCGACTCGCCGTCCTTGCCTCTCCAGATGGTGAGGGAGGTGTTGTGATTGAATTCTTTGACACACAAACAAACGACATCATCCCAACCGATCAACTGCTCGATCCAGACGCTGGACTCACCTATGTCCATGGATCATTGAATGAATCTTTGCTTGAGAGTGAAGCCCCATCGGCACCGGAAGGTGCGGACGTCTCTCGTGAAGTTCCTGAAACTGATGCGGAAACAGGCACAACTGAAACGGAAGGTGGAGCAGCTACGGAGTCACCTGAGGGGGCTGCTGAGCGGGGCAGCGACGCAGCTATCACGGAACGCTCAGAAGTATTAAGACAAAGTGATCCCTACATCCGGGGAATTTACGAGAAAGTTATCAGTGGCGAATATCACTACACGGACATCGACACACCCCCTCGTGTTGAAGTTGTTGGAGGAGATGTGCAAGCCCTCTTAGCAAAACAAGGACTAGAGCTTAATGGTCAGGGAATTTTCTCAGGGAAACCAGATACCTCTCTGAGCTTCATGAGTCAGATCGTCGATGCAAACGGTGATCTCGTCTCCAAACCTGCTGAAATCCTTGTTGGGACTGATGGAGACACCTTGATTCTAAACATGATCGATCAAAACGGAATCATTGAAGAAGTACGTTATGAAGATGGAGTCATTACTTCCGCTTCGAAGATCGATGTTCCAAGTATTGCCCGTGGGGCAGAGGGCACAGCCGATGTATGGGCCACAGAAGACACAGAGAACGCACCAGAAGTCCCATCCGATGGAGAGCCTCTCAAAACCTTCAAAGGTGAAGATGCGAAAATCCGTTTCCAATACCACAAGAATGAAGCGGGGAATAAAGAAGTATGGGATGCCTTCCTCCCTGGATTCAGTGAAGCAAAATTTAATGATCAAGCCCTAGAGAACTGGGGTCTCACCGAAGAACAAATCAATCAGGGATTCCTTGGGGAAGGAACACCTATCGTTCATCCAGCCCCTGATGCGCCCATGACCACAGATCAGTTCGCTCGTGGGGTTCGTTATAATCAGGAACCAAACAACGCCACAGACAGCCTCGTCAGACGCATGGCACGATTAGAAGGCTTCACCGGTCTCCTTCAAGAGATGGGCCAGGAGGGTTATTCTGGAACACCAGAATTCAGAATGCTCGCCGAAAAAATCGCTGACGAAAACAAGATCATTGCTGGAGAGCTCGGACGCATCGGCATCGATGCGACCCGCGAGCAAAGAGGATAAGAAAAAACAAAGCCGTAGGGGCTGTCCTACGGCTTTGTTTTTTATACCATCTCCAATTAACGCTTCCGCATAGCCCGTTCAAAATTGTGGCGAGACGAAGGGAAAAGTTTGAAACATATCCGTAGATATGATGAAAACTTTTCCCAAAGTCGCAGCCCAATTTTGTACGGGATAGTGTGGAATGGTTAGTTGGAGATGGTATTATTTCACTCGATAATGGATCAACACACCATGCTCCCCTATGCGCCCCACCTCTACGAGCTCCATATGTACCCGATCAAATCCTGAGGCGAGTGGGATCCCCTCGCCGAATAAGAGTGGCTCTACAGTGAGAAAAATGTCTGTCACATGTCCGCCTTGCAGGAATTGGCTGTAGACAGATGAGCCGCCAGCAATCACGACTTGTTCGACCCCCTCCTGCGTTAAGGTGTCTAAAATGGTTTGAACAGGCACATTCACAAACTCGATCCCCTCTTGAGAAGGATACTGTTCTGGTTCGCGTGTGAGCACAATGAGACGACGATCTTTGAGCGGCTTTCCTATCGTCTGAAACGTTGTCTGCCCCATAATCACCAGACCTGCTTCCTTCGTCTTTTTCACAAAAAAAGCCGTGTCTTCCTTACTCGTCCAATCGAGCGAATTCTGCTCGGGGGACTCTGCAATTTTTCCATCAGCCGACATGGCCGCAACAAGAATGACCTTCATAGCGCAATCTGCATCGTCTTAACCGGCGGGGCTGGCTGGTACTGAGACTTAAACATTTGGAAGAGTTCGTTCACGAGTTCTGCGTCTTCACTCAGTGCACGTTGAAAACTATGCTCTGGTAATCGACAGAAGATTTCATCATGCGTGTGATCCTCACGCGCAAGCATCTCTTCAACTTGCTCGTAATGATTTTCGTAAATGTGTGCGTGAGAAATCGATACGGTGAGCTTTCCGACATGGACCCCGAGCTCCTGCGCAAGCATGGCCTGCAGGAGCGCGAATCCAGCGGTGTCGTGAGGATTCCCCAGCATCATGTCATTTGATCGGATGATGAGATGAAGATTCAACTTGTCAGCGATAATATTTGCCGTCCACGTGAACGGGCATGGGACATTCTTCTTTTTAGGAGCTGTAAGCCCATCACTTGCAGGATCCCACATAAGCACCACCCCCTGGCGTGAAGACGGTTCTTGCCGCAAATGCTCAATAAGTTCCAAAAGCTGATCGCGGCCGAAGTGATGACGCCAGCGATAGCCATAGGCTGTTTCCATCGTGCCATCCTCTTCAGCAAAATCATCCCAAATCTTTGTAAACTGTCTGATGAAATCTAGATGCTTGTGGCCAGTCACCATCCACACAACCTCTGCACAAAACAATTTCACGGGAATTTTTCGAAGCGTTAAGAGCGGGAATCCCTGTGCCGGTTCAATCTCATACGTCAGCCCTGGGAGCGCCTTGGTTGAATAGCCTGTACGTTCACTAAAGACGTCAGCCCCTTCGTTGTACACGCGGCCAATCGCTTCACGAAAAATGTGATCAAACTGTGTCATAGCAAGGTTCACTTTACCACCCACCTTTCGTTTCCACCACCAAACATTTTCCGCTAAAATACGTCCGAAGCTCGATCGCCTGTGGACATCTTTTGTCCACCAAAACCGCTTAAGTAATCATGGCGAATTTGGTATACTTATGAAGACAAACGGACGCTTTATCATGGTGGATGGAATTGCCGGCAGCGGCAAATCCACTGTGCTTAAGTCGGTACACACATGGGCGCAGGAAAGCGATCACCGCATATTTCGATTGATTGATTGGAATGAACCAGCCCCACCTCGCTACGAAGACGTATCAGACTACGATCTCTACTTCACCTACGAACCCACACGGAACTGGGTCGGTGGTGCGATACGCTATGAACTTTCAAGAGAGGATCACCCCTATGGGGGCACAGAACTTGCCGACGCATTCGCACTGGACCGACAAATCATGTATCGACGGTTGATCATCCCAGCACTTGAAGCGGGCAAAATCGTGATTCAAGATCGAGGTGTCTCAAGTTCTCTTGTCTACCAACCCATCATGCCTCAATCCGTTCCCCTTGAAGAGGTCATGAATCTTCCGGGAAATCAGCTTGCGCTTGCGTATGCTCCTGACGCACTCATCCTAACGCGCATCCCCGCAGAACTAGCTCACGCCCGCATCCACGCACGCACTGACGAAGCAAAAGGTGTCTTTGCACAACTCGACTTCCTGAAACAACTTGAAGAGCGATTCCAGGAACCCTGGCTGAAAGAATTGTTCGAAACGCGAGGAACAACCCTCCACACACTAGACACATCCGGCACCCTCGAAGAAACCAACACACAGGCCACTCAACTCATTCAATCTATTCTCACCACATAACCACAAGGCTATGCCTTCCAAACCGCTCATTTCCGTCGGACAACTCATTGACCAATCCTGGGATATTTTCCGCGGGCGACTTGTAGAACTTCTCAGTGTCTCAGGTTGGGTTCTTGTCACAGCCATTCTTTACGCGATTGCCCTCTCCTTCTATCCTTCCGCAACCAAACTGGGGCTTGGAGGCGATTTGTCGAACATGGAATTTATTGGTGTGATCCTCTTTGCCCTCAACACCTTTATCATCTCCCCAATTATTACCTTCTGGGTCTATATCTCTCTCACACGCATGGTCCGTGCCCATCTTGCGCGCCGAAGTGTGGATCATGCGTCTGCGATCAAAGAAGGACGTCAAGCATTTATCCCTGCCCTCATTACAACCATCATGGTGCTTCTCATGCTTGTGCTGGCCATCGTGATCGGATTCGGCCCACCAGCCATCATTGCAGGGATCGGTGCCTGGTTTTCTGTGAGTGGTCTCATCTTTGTTGGGAATCTCTTACTTATCTTTGGACTCTTTCTTGCGCTCTACCTTTCTGTTCAGTGGATGGTGTACTACTTCTTTGCTCCGATCGCAACGATTAATGACAACTTAAAAGGACGACAAGCTCTTGAGGCAAGCCGTCGCTTAGTGGCTGGTAAATTTTGGGAGGTGCTGGCACGTATCATTGTGCCTAAGCTCGTCTTTCTCAGTTTCGGTGTCTTTGCTATGACCATGTTCTCGTATGTGGCAACCTTCTTTGTTGATGCAAGTGGTGGCCTGAATCTTGATCTGCAGTTGCGCCTCACTACCATGACCAACACGATCATTCCAATTATGATCGTTGTCCTTATCAACCCGCTCATCATTATCTCGGATGTCCTTTTGTACCAATCTCTCAAAGACAACCGAAGTTAATCTATGCTCACTGTTACGGAACTCCTTCTACGCTCATACCGACTGTATCGTAAACATGTTTGGACGCTCCTTGGATACGCCGCCTGGCTTCTTCTGCCATCAGCGGCGTTTTTGGCTCTTGAGTTTAGTCGAGAAACCTATCAAGACGCCGTGTGGTTCATCCCTGTCGTGCTCCTTGTGGCAACATCTGTCATCTTCCTAGGTCTCTGGCTGACCATCATCCTGACAAAACTCTGTGCGGTCATCATCGATGGCAAAACCCTCGACCTAAAAACACTCCAACACGCTTCCTGGATGCTCATCACTCCGTTGCTTGCCGTCACCTTCTTGCAAACCATCATTGTTACAGGTGGAGCTCTGCTCTTCATTATCCCTGGCCTCATCTTTCTTGTGTGGTACGCCTTTGCGCAGTTCGCCCTCATCCTCGATGGGACTCGAGGCCTACAAAGTCTGAGTCAAAGTAAGCAACTCGTGCAGGGAAGATTTTGGATCGTTACATGGAAACTTGTTTCAGGCCCCATCATTATCACGTTCATCTACACGTCTATTCTTGTGGCTCTCATCACAACCATCGGTCTTGCTACCGGTGCTCAAATTGAACCGCTCTTCGAAGAAGGGGCACCACTGTGGGTAGGAATCCTTGAGAGCATTGCAGACATGTTTGTCACGCCGATGATGTTAATGTACTTCACCCTTCTCTATATTGAACTCAAAAATCACCCTGTTACTCCCCCGGTTGAAAACGACAAACAGGTAGCGTAAGCTGTGGCACGTATGATGTATGAACCCGTGATTGGACTCGAAATCCACATTCAGCTCAAAACCAAATCAAAAATGTTTTGTGGGTGCAGAGCCCATGATTCTGCGATCTCTCCAAACACACATGTCTGCCCCATCTGTCTCGGGCACCCAGGAGTACTCCCCGTCCCAAACGAGCAAGCCATCCGTTATGGCGTCTTGGTGGGCTTGGCGCTCAATTGTCAGATTGCCAATCACTCAAAATTCGATCGCAAAAATTACTTTTACCCAGACCTTCCAAAAGCCTATCAAATTTCTCAATTCGATCTTCCGATTGCGGAGAAAGGGCATCTCGATATTGAAATCCCAGGAGGTGAACGAGAGGCAGCACGTATCGGCATTACGCGTGCCCACCTTGAAGAAGATGCAGCAAAATCGTTCCACCATGAAGATGGAAACACCTTTGTCGACTTCAATCGTGGGGGCACGCCCCTCGTCGAGATTGTGACCGAGCCAGACTTCCGCTCCCCTCGTGAGGCAAACATCTTCTTACATGAACTCCGTTTGATCGCACGCTATCTTGGTGTGTCAGATGCAGACATGGAAAAAGGCCACCTGCGCTGCGACGCCAACATTTCGCTGCGGCGGTATGACGATAAGGGAAACCTTGTTGGCCCACATTTCAATCCAAAAACAGAAGTCAAAAACCTCAACTCCTTTAAACACGTTGAACGTGCGCTCGAACACGAAATTCAGCGCCAAACCAAACTCTGGGAAGCAGATACTCCTCCACTCACCTCTACAACCCGTGGATGGAATGATGCAAAGGGTGTGACTGAGGATCAGCGTTCAAAGGAGGATGCCGCCGACTACCGCTACTTCCCTGAACCAGATATTCCCCCTCTCAAACTCAAAGACCTAGCGGACGAACTGCGCTCGCAAATTCCAGAACTGCCAGCAGCTCGTCGTGCCCGCTTTGCGAGTGAATACAAATTGAAACCGTCTGACGCAAAACAAATTTGCGAAGATCCTGCGCTCGCTGATTTTGTTGAACACGTCTTTTCAGAGCTCCATGCATGGATGAATGCGCTCCCAGAAATGGATGAGCTGGCTGGGGAGGCACTCGAAAAAGAACAGGCCAAACTCGCACGCACAGTGTCCGGGTGGCTCCTCTCAAAGCTCGGCGGACTTCTCTCTGAGCGTAGTATTGATATCCGTATCATGAAGATCACCCCGGAAAACTTTGCGGAATTCATCACCCTTATCGCAACACACAAACTCAACAATGCTGGCGGACTCAAGGTGCTCAGCGCCATGCTCGACGATGGCTCTGACCCATCACACATCATGGAAGACCAGCAACTCGGAAGAATGGACGACGAAGGAGCTCTGAGCGAAATTGTGAGTCGTGTCGTCGAAGAATATCCAGCGGAAGTCGCACGCTACAGGGCAGGAGAAAAGCAGCTTCTCAAGTTCCTGATCGGAATGGTGATGAAGGCCTCTGAAGGAACCGCCGACGCAGCCATGGCCCAGAACCTCCTGCTCGTACTCCTTGAACCAGAAATTGATAATTAGAGTACTAGCTGGACGAGCGAGATTAGCTGGATTGGCTAGATTAGGAGTAACTCATGCGCAACAATCAGCCTAATCCCGCTAATCTAGCTAATCTCGCTAATCTCCTATGTCAGAACGACACACCGCACGCGTCATCGTGGCTGGTTTTATTGAACGTGATGGCAAACTTCTGGTCATCCGAGAACGACCAGCAGACCTCCCGGAAGACCATGCCTCCGTCATGAACCAACCCGCAGGACATGTCGAGAAGAACGAGCTCCTGACAGATGCCGTCGTCCGAGAAGTCATGGAAGAAACAGGGTACAAGGTAAAATCTGTTGAACTTGTAGGTGTCCACCAAGCCACCCTCTCCTCTCGGGACTACATGGGAATCTATTTCCTCTTCCGCTGTGAACTTGTCGATGAAAAACAGTATCCTATCGAGGCACCAGAAATTATTGAAACCCTCTGGCTCACGCGGGAAGAAATCATGAACCGAAAAAAAGAACACCGCTCAGAAACCACCACCGCAAGATTTGAAAGTTACTTCTCAGGAGCAGGGTATCCACTAGAGATACTGACACAGTTGAGTAAATAGCATCATTCATAAAAAACCTCTCAACATGAGAAGTTTTTTATTTTTTTAGGAATGTCTTGATGAGCTCGTCGACGGACTCCCCTGGCGTAATCCACTTAATCCGCTCATCGCGTTTAAACCATGTCATCTGTCTTTTGGCGTAGCGACGGGTTGCTTGTTTTGTTGCCTGTATCGCTTCCGCCAAGCTTTCATTTCCGTTTAAAAACTCGCAAATCTGCCTGTATCCAATCCCCGTCATCGCATCAATCTCGCAGCCATACTTGCCCTTCAGTCTTCGCACCTCATCGACAAGGCCCATGGCCACCATTTCCTCAACACGCTGATTAATGCGCTCATACAACTCCTCGCGTGGGACATCGAGACCGATTTGCAACACGTCGTACTTCGGCTCCCCTGCGGAACGCTGCTCAGAAAACGGCTTGCCTGTGAGCTTCGTCACCTCGAGCGCACGGACCACACGACGCTTATTTTCTCGATCAATAAATTCTGCTCCAGCCGGATCAAGCCGTTTATATTCGGCAAATAAATCTCCGAGTGGTCGTGATTCAAGTTCCGCACGTACATCAGCGTCAGCAGGAGTCGCTGCAAGATCTAAGTTATCAATTACCGCCTGAAGCCAAAGCCCTGTTCCACCAACCAGAATCGGTAACTTCCCTCGCTGAACAATCTCTTTAATTTTCTGCTCAGCGTACTGCTTAAACTGAGCGACACTGTAATCTTCATCTGGATCAACAAGGTCAATTCCCCAGTGAACAACCTCATCTACAACAAACATCTTGCGCGCACCAAAAAGCTGATTGATGCTTCCCCCCTTCTCAATCTCATGTTCCACCCACACACCTTCTGGTTTCGCCGTCCCGATATTCATCTCACGATAAACTTGTCTCGAATCGACGGAGACCACTTCTCCATTAAATTGTTTTGCAATAGCAATTCCTAGGGAAGTCTTCCCTGAGGCTGTTGGCCCTAAGATGGCAATCACCTTTGGCTTCATACGATCTCCCCTTCCAAAATCCACTTGTCCGCACGTGTGACACGCACCTCTACGATCTCACCCACATATTCTTCTCCACCTGCAAACCGTGTGAGTTTCATTTCTCTTGATTGACCATAACAAGTACCGGGTTGCTGCGCCATGAGTTCCTGAATCTTTTCTGGCATTGTGAGCATCTCATCAGTAACCTTGGGTGGCTCATGACGATCAACAAGCACGCTTACTACCTCTCCAACAAACTTCTGATTCTTTTTATACACGGACTCTTCCATCAGCTTCTGCAACACCTCCCACCGACGCTTCTTCTCCTCGTGGCTCACATCATCGTTAAACGCCCGCCAAGCAGCGGTGCCCGAGCGTGTGGAGTAGCGTGCGGTATACGAGATATCAAAATCAACTTCTTTAAACAATTCCACAGTCTCATCAAACTGCTCGGGCGACTCCCCACAGAACCCAACAACAATATCTGTTCCAATGGCTAACTCTGGGATCTTGGCCTTAAGCCGCTTCACAACATCTAAAAACTGTTTGGAGGTATACCGGCGATTCATGCGTCTAAGCACATCATCTGATCCCGCCTGAACGGGCAAATGGATAAAGTTTAGGTGAGCCGGAAGGGTCATGGCGTCGATGACCTCATCGGTCATGTGCAGCGGATGTGGCGCAGTAAAGTGCAGACGATTAATCCCCTCCACCTGATTCACTTCCCATAGAAGCTTGGCAAAATGATCCTCATACGGGTTCCCTTCTGAAAAGTTCTCTGCGTCTGGTGCTTGATAGCTGTTTACGGTCTGCCCAAGTAAAGTAACTTCCACACATCCATGAGCAGCCAAATCCTGAATCTCCTCCATGATGTCAGCGACAGGTCGATTCTTTTCAAGGCCTCGAGCAAACGGAACAACACAATAGGTGCAAAACTTATTGCAGCCTGTTTGAATGGAAACGAACGCCTGACGCTTGGTGTGATACTCAGGCTTAATTTTCAAATAATCCTCAACAGCATCCGTACTGTTCACAAGCTCTGGCCGGATCTCTCCAATCCAACGTGGTAACTGCCCCATTTCTTTTGTGGGAAAATAAAGGTCGACAATCTCGAGTGTGCGTTTCAGTGCTCCATCACGATCTCGACCAGGCAGGCATCCTGTGACGCCAATGATCAACTCAGGTTTTTTCTTCTTGAGTTTCTTAAATCCCTTGACCAATCCATACACCCGATCCTCTGCGCTCTGACGAACCGAACAGGTGTTCACCAAGATCACATCCGCCTCTTCCTGATCATCGGTCGACTCCAACCCCACCCCCTTTAAGAGAGTCTCCATGCGCTCAGAATCACTTTTGTTCATCTGGCAGCCGAAGGTAATAATGTGATATCTGGATTTCATAACGGGCAGAGCGTAACAGGAAATGATGAGAAGCTCAATAACGAGAGTCAGGAAACTGAGGCAAACAACGTTGAGTCGGCTCAATGAGAATCCAGCCGATCTCATAAGTTCGTTTACCGAAGCTTTCCCCTTTATGAAATTCGAAAACCGACTCCGTATGAGTCGGTTTGTTGTACCGTCGTCAGGCCGCGATCGCCCGCGGGTCGAACTCGACCCCGCTGAGCATGCTTCGCGTGCAGACGTACACGCGGATGAACTCGGTGATCCGATCGCTCGCCACGCCCCCCAGGCTCGCATGGAGCTGAAGGCTGAGGGCCGTCATGGAGGTATCGAGGGTGTCCCCATACCAGTCCATGAGCCGCTTCATTGCGTCGAGGTCATTGTCGACACACAAGCGAGTGATCACCTCGCTGTCGACGTGGGCACCTGTCGGGAGGCGGGCCAAGATCAGATTGGCCACACGTTCACTTCCACCCAGTGCCTCAAGGCGCCGGGTGAGGTACTCGGCAACTCGCGGGGTTCTGGGCAGGGCCTGTCGACAGACCTCACCGATACGCCCGTCTCGGGCGGAAAGGCTGATGATAGCCATTCGATCCTCCTTGTGGACAAAAAACAGTAAGTAAAATAAGGGTTTTTGTCAAGGTGTGAATTGACAAATCACAATTTTTCTGCTAAAATTTCGTGTGAATTCATCTAATAACAGTACAATTTCTATGGCACGATCAAATGCCGCTGAAAAGCGTTCAACACCAGAAGGGGCTGAATCGCAGGTCGAGCGCCCAGACATGGGTGCGCAGGAGGCTCCTGAAGCACAAGCTGAAGGAATGTCCCGTGGTGAGGTCTTTGAACTCCGTCTCCCTGGTGGAGGCAAAATGGAGCTCCATGGAGCTGGTAAGGTCGAAATTGCAGGCCTTGACCAACAGGCAACCTATGCAAAGGGTGAAGAAGGCCCTGTTGCTATTGTGATGCCAGAACTTGAAATGCCAGCGCGTGAAAAAGCCGCTGACGCCATGGACCGGATGCTTGATGTTTATGATGAGGCTCTTAAATCCGTTGCAGAAGTAAAAGGCCTTGATGGAGCTGAACGTGATGCTTGGCTCGCATCCATGAGTGATCGCAAGATCGACATGGTTGCTGCTGCCATGGGTGAAGAAAGCCCAGAAGCAGCCCTTGTGACGGCTCTTAAGGCAGAGTCAGGTGTTACCGACAAAGAACGCCAAGACTTAGCAGATTTAGGAACAAAACACCGAGACACGAAGATGACTGCAGAAGCAGCCTATGCCGCTGTGAAAAAGAACGAATCGGCAGCAAACATTAAAGCGTACAATGACGCTGTTGCAGAAGTGTACGGTGTTGAAGCTCAGATGACTGAGCTGCATAAATCCATGGATCCAACAGCAACGGCTGAAGCAATTGCTGAACGTGTTCAGGGAATGGTTGGTATTGAAACTTCAAACAAGAGTTTGGGAGACATGGAGGCTGAAGTTGCTTCCTTGCAGGAGCAGATGGATGCTCTTTCTTCTGAAGCAAGTGCTGAGCGCATGGGACGCATTAAAGAAATCGAGACTCAGATGCGTGATATTGACGCAGGAAAAGGTGGTAAGACAGCAGAAGCAAACTACGCCAAGCTCAATGCTGAGCGTCAGGAACTGATGTCTACCGAGGATGAACCAACAGTAAAATGGAGCGTCCTTGAAGCCGCACGCAACAAGCTTGCCGCTGTTCTCCCTTGGATGAAGGACACCGCACGTCTCAAGGAAATCGAAGCACGCATGCGTGAAATCGATGAACGTAAGGGGGGTAGTGAAGCACAAGCTGAATACAAACTTCTCGAAGAAGAAAAAGCAGAACTCGAAGAGATCCGTAGCGGCATGGAAGCAGCAGGTGTTGCTCCACGTGAAGCTGTAAAGGATTTTGACCCACGAACAACAGCACTTTATAAGAAGTTTCGTGGAATGTACCAATCCCTTGGATTAAAGAAGCGTGCAGAGAGCATGATGAACATGTTTGGACGCATGGCAGAAGTTGGTCCAAGCGATCTTGCAAAGAAAGCATTTGAAGCCCTGAGCAAGGATATTGAAACTGGAAAAGTTGAATATTCTGAGCTTATTGAAACGAACGAAGAGGGCGAGGCTACAGTCATCGGTGGCGAACCAGTCCTCGGAGAAATTCCGGAAGAAAACATTGAATCTCTCGATGAAGAATTCTTTATCGAAGAGTCTCCAGCTAATTCCGCTGAAATGGCAGCTGCCGCAGCTGAAGTTGGAATGGAAGCCTCCGATTTTGCTAAGATGAAACTCGTCTACGAAACCGTAAAGGGTGTGATCAAAGCCGAAGGTCAACAGATGGATACCTATGGTCTTCCAAATAGCTGGACCACATTCGTTGCTCAGAAGAAGAGCTCAGAAAGCGGATTCTTCAAGCGTATGTTTGGCGGAAAGTCAGAAATGAAAAAAGGAATGAAGGCTCTCGAAGAGGCCTACATGCAAAAGGTGGCTGGCAGTGTTGCCGTCCCTGAGCGTATGAAACAACGACTCCAGGAACAACGGGAAAAAATCCAGAAATCTGGAATTAGCGTAAAGATGGCTGGAAACTTATAGGAAACAAAAAAACACGCCCCGCAAGGGGTGTGTTTTTTTGTTTCTCTCGCTATTCAAGAGGAAGTTCTGACATGTCCTGAACCATCTGTATAAGCTCAGCCGCAGGAATGACAAGATCCTCTTCCTGGCCAAACACATTCACTTTATAATCCCCTCCCTCAGCTTCCTGACTCCCGATGACAATGATCCATGGAATCTTCTGCGTGGCTGCCTCACGAATCTTCTTCCCAACCTTCTCGTCTGAACGATCAAGCTCCACACGGATCCCCGCCTGAGCAAGCTGTACGCTGAGCCCCTCAGCAAACGGAACAAAATCCTGACTCACAGTTGCTAAACGAATCTGTACGGGCGCCATCCAAAATGGAAAGACGCCAGCCGTGTGTTCAATCAAGTTTGAGAGGAACCGTTCGATGGCCCCCATGATGGCCGCATGAATCATCACAATGCGCTCTTGCTCCCCATCTTCGTTGATACAAAACAGATTAAACCGCTCTGGCATGTTCATGTCGAGTTGAATGGTCGCTACCTGCCACTCTCGACCTATGGAATCCTGTGTCACAAAATCAATCTTTGGCCCGTAAAATGCTGCCTCGCCCAATTCTTCCTTTGCCTCCACCCCCCGCGCGTTCACGAGTTCACGAAGCGCATTCTCTGCGTCCTGCCAAATCTCTGGGGTTCCAAGATAATTCTCCGGATGTTTTGGATCATGGAGCGATAGGCGTACACGCAACTCCGGGAATCCGCACCCTTTGTAAAAGATCTCAATAATATCCCAAATCTTCAGCATCTCCTCTTTCACCTGTGCATGACGGCAAAAAACATGCGCATCATCCTGTGTAATTGAACGCACACGTGAGAGTCCATGGAGTTCTCCTGTTTGCTCGTCACGATACACCATGGTGGTATTCGCAAATCGCTGTGGCATCTCACGGTAACTATGTTGCTTGCGATCAAAAATCTGTGTGTGGTGCGGACAATTCATTGGCTTCATGGCAAACACATGTCCTTCACGCGTCTCAATCTTAAACAAATCATCCTTAAACTTCTCCCAGTGCCCGCTGGTTTCGTACAGCTCTTTCTTTGTGATATGCGGAATCTCAACTTTTTGATACCCCCGTGCTTCACGCAACTTCCAAACAAACTCATCAAGCTTGTTACGGAGCACCGTCCCCTTTGGGGTCCACAGCGGGAGCCCTGGCCCCACAAGATCAGAAAACACAAAGAGATCCAATTCTTTACCAAGCTTACGATGGTCACGCTTCTTTGCTTCTTCCAACATGACAAGATGTTGATCGAGCTCGTCTTGGGTTTCGAAACACAGCCCATAGACACGTTGAAGCTGCGCATTCTCCTCACTCCCCCGCCAGTACGCCCCCGCAAGCTTCCAAAGTTTAAACGCTCCAACCTCTCTCACATTAGCAACGTGTGGCCCCCGACAAAGATCGACAAAATCCCCCGTCTTATAGATTGAGGCAATGTCTCGATTCTCCACATCAATATCCTGCGCTTCCTCTGGGTTGATCTTCGTAGTGCCTTTTTCTTTTAGATCACTTAGAAGCTCAACTTTGAACTCCTGCCCTTTGTCACGAAAGAATTGAATAGCGTCATCAATCTTCATCTCCTCGCGCTCCATCTGGTGCCCCTCCTTAACGATCTTGTGCATCTCTTTTTCAAGCTTTCTCAGTACCTCATCAGAAATAGGCTCTGGAAAGAGCATGTCGTAAAAGAACCCGTTATCAATAACTGGTCCAACACCTAGCTTAACTCCCGGGTAAAGACGCTCAGCAGCTGCGGCGAGCACGTGTGCGGCCGTATGCCTCATGGCATGCAATTTGTCTTGATCCATACTGTTAGTTAGGGGACTGTTCCCATTAAACAAAAAACCTCACGAACACGTGAAGTCTCGGGATCCACTTCGCTTTTAAAAGCTCAGCGGACGTTTCCACCCGAATTGCCAGTAAGCTGTCTCGCCCACCTGGCCACTCAATTAATGCCCTCCAGGGCCTGGTCGCTCAAAAAGTGGTATGTATCTGATCGATCCGCAGGGGCTCTCAGCCACGACCCCTGTCTCTGTACGGCACCACAGGCACACATGTCTTTCTTCACTGCGATAGTAAAACAATAGCCCCGCTTTCACGGGGCGTCAAGTTATTCAATTTCGATATAAATATGATCCTTCAATTGCGGTACAGTTCTGACCCAGAACGGAAAGAACTCGACACGCACAGCCTCAGCGACTCCTTCCCCCAGCAAAAGCGTCTTGACCTCCTCTCCGGTCATCCCAACAAAGCGCCCAACATCTAAACGATCACTCGCACGAGATGTAATGGCTCGTCCTGTCAGTGTGGCACGTAAAGACGCTTGCCCGGTTTCCTCATTAAACGCCTCTAGGGTTACTTGAAGTTCATCGGTCGCAATATGCGTAAACTCCTGACCTTGCCCAAGTCCCTCATAGAGTTTGATGAGAGCGAGCTGTTCGAGGGATCCACTGTTATAAAACACAGCCAATGTCTCAACACTGACCGTAACCTCAAACGCATCAGCTTGGGTATTGGGTTCAATGCTGAATGCGCGCTCACTCACGTTTGTCTTAAAAATCTCTCCACCGTATTCACCGGCAGCTTCATCACGCAGCATCACTTTTGCGTCTTCAAGCAGCTCATTCGTAAGCTCCGTCACCGCTGCATCTAATTCTTCCTGTGTTACAACCGACACCATGACGACTCCCCCTGTAAACGCTTCCGAGCTTTCCGCATAAATAAGCTCCTGTTTCGCAGAAGACAAACCAGGAATCGTGAATGTGGATGGACCAATATCCCCACTCGATCCTTCTTCATCCGCATACACACTTGCGGTCACTGTTCCACTTGCTGGCACCGTGACCTGCTCTGCGAGACGGAACAACACCCCCTCAGGGGTAAGAAGTCGTGTGGTCTCAACAAGAGGCTGAGACGTGCTCATGTTGTTATGGAGCGTCACAGTTCCTGTTGCCACACCCACCTGTTCAATAGCTCCTTCACCAGACGCTTCAAACGTCTTCGTTTTGCCAAGAGTTCCAGAAACAAGTTCTGCTGGAATCTGTGTCTCACTTGTTGGCGTTTCAACCGCTGTCACAATAAATTCAGCTGCGTGCTCTGTCTGAGTGGCATCCACATAAATCACAGCCTGCATGGTCGCGAGGTACAACACACTGATAAGCGCAAACGCCACAATCACCACAAAGGTAAGCGCAATACGCTTATACATCACAAGTGGTACGGCTGATGATTGATACTCGGGTGCTTCAACCACTTGCTTGTTCACCGGCACCTTTTTAATCGAAGCGGATGACTTTTTTACCGCCACGCGTTTTTTGGTGGTTGTTTTTTTCTTTGGTGTGGGCATAGTTCCTCCTAATTAATTCCAGTATACACCAAAACTTACTCTAAAACGACATTCTGTCGACCCACAAGCTGTGCAATAGCATCGACCATTGCCTCTGACGCATTGACGGAGTAATCGGTTTCAATTCGCCGCATCCTTCCACCAGACTCAACCATGAGACAAACAGGCTTGGGTCCTGGAGCTGATCGAAGAATAGCACGTAGTTGTTCAACCATCTCTGGAGTCGGCTTGCCTTTGAGTGCAATAGAAAGCCCTCCCCGAGGAGTGATCTTTGGTTCTTCCACAGCCTCATGTATCGGCTTGTAATGTCGATCTTCCTGCGCAATCCAATGTCCCTCTCTAAGCATCCCGGTAATATCGGGCAACTCACCCTCTCCAATCACAATAAAACTATTTGCGAGCAGCTTCGCCTCTTCTCCCTCTCTCTTAGAGACTTTCGCAGAAACCAACACCACCTTCCCTTCCTCAAGATATTCCTTTGCTTGCACATAGACGCGTGGAAACACAATCACTTCCTGCTTTCCTGTGTCATCTTCAATCCCCAAAAACGCCATTGGATCTCCCTTCTTGGTGATAATCTCTTTCAAAAACGTCACCACTCCTCCACAGCGCACAAACTTCCCCTCTGGAAGACTAGGAACATCGACACACGACACCAGATACTCCCCAAGCACAGGCACCACTTCATCAAACGGATGTGCAGACACATACAGCCCTAAGAGCTCCTTCTCCCAACTCAAAAGTTCCTGTGTGCTTGCTTTCTCAGTAGGGCGAAGTGAAATGGCTTTGTCCATCACTTGGGGAGCCCTAGCAAAGAGGTTTTGTTGATTTGATGATTTCTCTTTCTGACTATTCTTGTTGTACATCAAAAGCCGGTCTAAATTCACAAGGAGCTGCTTGCGTTCTCCAAACCGATCCAATGCCCCAACCTTGATGAGTGCCTCAAGTGATTTTTTGTTAAAGGCCCTATGGGACACGCGTCCAGCAAAATCAGCTAAATCCTTAAACACACCCTGCGCTTTTCTCTCCTGAATAATCGACTCAATCACCTCCTCCCCCAAGTTCTTGATCACAAGCAGTCCAAAACGAATCTGTGTATCGTTGATGTAGGTAAAATCCTTGAGTGACTCGTTAATGTCTGGTGACAGGACTTCGATCCCCATGCGCTCGCACTCACTCACGGCCTCCGCAATCTTCTCAAGGTCGGCAGATTCAGCCGTCATGAGTGCCGTCATGTACTCGGCTGGAAAATTCGCCTTCATGTAGGCCGTCTGATAGGCCACCATGCCGTAACTCGCTGCATGCGCTTTGTTAAATCCGTACGCCGCAAATGGCTCGATGAGCTTCCAAAGTTTCTGCGCCATCTTTTCACTCAAACCATGCTCCACAAAGCCGTCAAGCAGCTTAATTTTCTGCTTTGCCATTTCCTCGGGAATTTTCTTTCCCATGGCCTTTCGAAGTTTATCCGCTTCAAGCCAGGAGTATCCTGCGAGGTAAATCGCGGTAAGCATCACGTCATCTTGATACACCAAAAGCCCGTAAGATTTCTGCAAAAACTCCTTCATACGGGGATCAAGATACTTCACCTTCTCCGGATGATCCTTGCGATCGATATACTCTGGAATCACTTCCATTGGCCCCGGACGATAGAGTGCCACCATGGCCATAATATCCTCAACACGCTCAGGCCTCAGGTCCATTAAATACTTCGTCATGCCATCTCCTGAAAGTTGGAAGACTCCCATGGTATGACCCGCGGCTAAGAGCTTAAACGTCTTCTCGTCTCCAACAGGAATCTCTTCGACGACAATATCAACATCTTTTGTCTTCTTTACAAGATGAACGGCATCTCCAAGAATGGAGAGGTTGCGAATCCCGAGAAAATCCATCTTCACAAGCCCAGCAGATTCCACGGACTTCATCTCGTACTGAGTAATCACCTTACCCTCACGAGTATCAATCTGCAGTGGCGTAAAGTCTGTCAGAGCCGTCGGTGAAATCACTGTTCCTGCCGCATGGATGGAGACATGTCGACCACAGCCTTCAATGCGCTGCGCAAGATCAATCACGCGCCGCACGTTCGCATCTGTGTCGTACTTACGCCTCAAGTCTGGGGCTTCCTCAAGAGCACGTTCAAGGGTCATAGGAAATCCCTGACTTCCCATTGGCACGAGCTTGGCGATCTCGTCGATCATGCCGTATTCAAATCCGAGCGCACGCCCCACATCGCGTACAGACCCTCTCGCAAGCATGGTTCCAAAGGTACAAATCTGTGCCACCTGTTCGTGACCGTACTTTTCACGCACATAATCCAACACCTCGTCACGGCGGTTATCCGCAAAATCGGCATCCACATCCGGGGCTGACGGACGCTGTGGATTTAAAAAGCGTTCAAACGGCAACTCGTATAACAGCGGATCAATCGTTGAAATGCCAATGGAAAACCCCACAAGAGACCCTGCCGCTGAACCACGTGTGGTGGTCATGACTCCGTTTGTGCGTGCCCACGAAATAAAATCAGCCACGATAAGAAAGTATGGACAGAATCCCTTTTGCTCAATGATATCGAGTTCGTAATTGAGACGGTCAACTTCTTCTTGAGTCAGCTCTCGACCCGCGCGCAGTTCCTGAAGTTTAGCAAACGCCTGCTCTGTCAGAACTTCCAAAAATGACTTCCCTTCTGGAATCACAAACTTCGGGAAATTCCACGCTCCGAGTGTTAACTCAACGTGGCAGCGATCAGCAATCTTGCGTGTGTTTTCAATCGCCTCCGGAACATCCTTAAATCGTTCCTCCATGTACTCACCACTCACCATGGATGCGTCATACTCAAACTGATTAATGCGATCGAAATGCTCAAGGGTCTTTCCTCCCTTGATGCAATTTAAAATCTTCCAAGCCTCCACATCCTGTGGCTTTAAATAAAAGGTGTTCTTTGTCGCCACAACAGGCACCCCAAGTTTTTTTCCAAGTGTGATCAGTTTTGCGTTAGTCGCCTCCTGCTCGGCAATCTCAGGACGATCAACAAGCTCCAAAAAGAAATTTTCTTCTCCAAAAAGATCCACGTACTCTTTGATGGCCGTCTCGGCCTCCTCCTGCTTATCAAGTTTGAGATACTCATCAATCTCCCCAAGATACCCACCTGAAAGTGCGATCAGTCCTTTACGGTATTCACGAAGAAGTTCCTTATCGATACGTGGCTTGTAATAAAATCCTTCCAGAAACCCAATCGATGAAAGTTTCAGAAGATTGGCGTACCCCTCATTATTCTCAGCAAGTAAGACAAGCCTGTGTGGTCGCGTATCAATGTGCGCACGTTTCATGTGCCGACTCTCACGCGCCACATACATATCGCAACCAATAATCGGTTTCACCTCGGCGTCCATGGCCTTCTGGTAAAACTCAATGATGCCGTACAGGGTGCCGTTGTCCGTCATGGCAACCGCATCCATTCCCATTCCCTTTATATGTTTCAACAGGTCCTTCACCTTTGGAAGAGCTTCAAGAAGGGAGTAGTGCGAATGGGTGTGGAGGTGAACAAATTTGGACATATTCGTCCTCGAGCTTACCACCTCTTTACGCAATTTCAAAACCCGCCGTCGCTGAGGCTATGGCGGGTCAACAAGCTGTTTTGAGGCCTAAATTTAGCTATCCATTTTCTTTTTTCTGCTTGTCGACTTCTTTGCTGTGGCACGTTTCGCTGCCTTATTCAGTTTCTTTTCCATGATGTACTCGACGGCCTTTGTCGCTGTGTGCACCACCGCTCCAAGCGATGCGGAAGTGTTGTCAAATTTAGATCGAATGCCCGTAATCGCTTCCTCCATCTTGCTCATCGTTTCTTGCACTTGCCCAACAGCCATGTTAACCGTACGAATCACCGTGGCGATTTGCCAAATGATCCAAAAGATTCCGGCGGTGAACCAGAGTGCACAGAACGCTAAGACGATGTAAAGCACTTCAAGTGGTGAGAACATATCCTCCTATGATTATGAACGCAGTATAGCATCAAACTCCTTTTCAAGCATCTTTCGAATAGTGGATAGCTGCTCGTCCACCTCTTCTGCCTCGAGAGTCTTCTCATCTGAACGGAAGTCAAGATGTACACCAAGTGATTTTTGCTGTTCACCAATTCCCTTCCCGCGATACACATCAAAGAGCTCGACGCATTGTACTAAGTGACTGGCTCCGAGAATCTTTTCCTCAATCATTCCATACTCGATGCGTTCATCAACTAAGAACGCGAGATCACGCTTCACGGCTGGAAATTGCGGTACGGGTATGAATACCTTTGCCTTGGTCAACTGAGGAATTAAGGATTCAAAATCAAGATCAATCACAACGGTTGCGACATCGACTCCAAATGCCTGTTCCACAGAACGACTCACTTGACCGATCACACCAACCTCTTGTCCATTCACCAAAATACGTGCGGACCGACCAAGATGCCAACGAGATCCATCCGTCCCACGCGCAAGGGACCAGTCACGAATCCCGACATGCTTAAAGAGTTGCTCTAATGCCCCCTTCAAGCGTACGAACAATGCAGCTCCATCCTTTCCATAGGTTCCCATCACAAGACGAAATTCTTGATCTGGGATGTCGTGTTTCTTTGCTGTATAAATCGGTGCAAGCTCAAAAATATCCGCACTGGTCACACGCGCCTGATTCTCTTCCACGGTCGTCATAAGACTTGGCACCAGACTAGTGCGAAGATACTCATGCTCAACACTGAGAGGATTACGCACCTTCACAGCCGTCTCTTCATTGATGCCGTAATGTTCGAGCTGATCTTTTGAAACAAATGAGTAGCTATAGGCCTCTGAAAATCCAATACCCGCGAGAAACTCCTTCACACGACGCTGCCAAACAAGGCCAGGGTGCTCTGTGGCTCGTGGGAGCTCTCCTGATGGAAGTCGTGACGGAAAATTATTGTAGCCATACACACGTGCAATCTCTTCAACCAAATCCACGCTCTCCTCAATATCATGATCTCGCCAGTACGGCACAACAGCTTGACCTCCTTTCACATCAAACCCAAGTCGATGAAGGATGGCCACCTGATCTTTTTCTTCTATCTGAATCCCCAACAAGCGGTTTACGGCCGCAGCATCATATGGAAAGCGAAGCGGTTCGTAGACCCCACGACGTTCATCAAAAATTTTTGAAACGACCTCTCCACCAGCTAATTCCTTGATGAGTTCAATGGCACGAGCAAGGGCCGGCCCAAGTGCCTCGGTTGAGAGACCTTTTTCGAACAAGAGCTGGGAGTCAGAATAAAGATTCAGGGTTCGTGCTGTGCGGCGTACAGAAACCGGCTCAAATGCGGCACACTCAATCACGACTTTTGTTGTGGATTCTGTTGTACCTGTTGCAAGACCCCCCATCACCCCTGCCACCGCCACAGGACGTTCCCCGTCAGCGACGACGAGCATGTCACTCGAAAGTTCGTATGCTTGTTCATCGAGTGCGACGAACTGCTCTCCTTTTTTTGCTTTGCGCACCACAATCTTTTGACCTTCAAGTTTGTCGGCATCAAACGTGTGAAGCGGCTGACCATATTCGTGCAACACGAAATTGGTGATATCAACAAGATTGTTAATCGGCTTGAATCCAGACAAGAGAAGCTTCTTCTGAAGCCACCACGGCGACGGCCCCACCGTAATTCCATCAATCACAACAGCCGTATAGCGTGGACAAAGATCTGAATCTTTCACCTCAACAGAAAACCCTGCATCACCACTTACCCCCTCCGGCACGCCTGGCACCCACGTAAACATCGTCTCTGTTGCAGCAGCCCCCTCCCGTGCTTGGCCGATGATGCTTTTGCAATCAGGACGATTGCTGGTCACTTCGATATCAAAAAGAACATCATCCAGATCAAGTGCCTCGCTCACAGATGTCCCAGCTTTTGTGTTCGTCAGCGCAGTGATATCCCAAATATCGCCATCATGTTGTTTGAGCTTCTCAAACCCGATCTCTTCTACGGCACAAATCATGCCGTGGCTCGTGACCCCACGGATCTCAGTTTCTTTGAGCTCAACCAACTCTCCTTCGCCATGCCAACGCACCTTGGCGCCTGGAAGACCTACGACAACCTTCTGACCAACTGCAAGATTCGCTCCACCACAAACAATTTCCACCTTCTTCTTGCCAATGTCAGTCAAAACAATGTGTAACTTATCTGCATGTGGATGCGGCTCTACCTGAAGCACATCTCCAACGACCATCTGATCGAAACGGTCAGCAACACGATCCATCACCTCCACTGAATTCCCCACATCTGTTGTGAGCGTTGCAAACTCCTCCGGCGAAAGATTTGTGTCGAGATATTCCTTAATCCAATTGTATGAAGCGAGAATTTGCATACTAAAACTGATTGACGAATCGGAGATCATTCTTATAGAGCAAGCGGATATCATCGAGATTAATCCCCTCGCGCATCATGAGTGTACGCTCAATTCCGAAGGCGAAGGCGAGCGCTGTGTATGTATTTGGATCGATTCCACCAGCCTTCAACACATTCGGATGTGTCATTCCAGCCCCGGCAAGCTCAAGCCATCCTTCTTTACAGAGTCGGCATGAGGCTCCGTTGTTCTCTCCCGACCCCTTGCAAACGTCGCAGCTAATATCGATTTCAAAACTTGGTTCGGTAAAGCGAAAATGATGTGGTCGTAAACGCACCGTGCGATCTTTGCCAAAGTAGGAGTGTACAAAATGTTCAATGACTCCTTTGAGATCACAAAGAGTCACCCCCTTATCAACCATCAACACTTCAAACTGATGATGAATGGGCAAATGAGATGTGTCACTTTGTCGTCGATAGGCGCGACCGATGTAAAGTGCGCGGAACGGGGTCTTTAACTCCTCCATGGCACGTACCTGCACATTTGAGATGTGAGGTATTGCCACAATCTTCCCCTTCTTCCCCTCCGGAGCATCAATAAAAAACGTCTCCCAGTCATCACGCGCAGGATGATCTTTTGGCATGTTCAGGGCTTCAAACGCATAGTAATCCCAATCCACTTCGGGAACAGGTACACGTGTAAATCCGATACGTGCAAAAATATCCGTGATCTCAGCGATCGTCTGACTGACGGGATGGAGATGCCCAGTCTTCTGAAAAGACCCTGGCTCTGTAATATCAATCCACTCACGCTCAGCGCGTGTTGCTTCTTCTTCTCGCTCAATCTTCTTCTCCTCTTCACCGTACACGTGTTCAATCGCTTCTTTTATTTCATTCGCAAATGCCCCGATTAACTTTCGCTCTTCCTCAGCCAAAGAAGCCATTTCTTTCATGGCTCCCTTCAGACGTCCTTTTCGACCTAAGAATTCATTCTTCAACTCTTCAAGCTGTGTGCGATCTCGCACCTCCTTAACCAGCGTTAAAAAATCTCTTCTAATTTGTTCTAACTGCTCTTTCATATTAAACCCCTACCATTCCTTTAATCGCTCCAATGATTTCATCCCCGAATGTCACAACATCACGATACGTTACGAGAACAACAAGAACCATGAGAAACAAAAATCCTAAGTTGTGCACCACGGCCTCCACACGCTCGTCAACCGGCTTACTGCGTAGTTTCTCGATGATTAAGAAGAGAATGCGACCTCCATCGAGTGCTGGAAATGGAAGAACGTTGATGATCGCAAGGTTAATCGAAAGAATCGCCGTGAACTGAAGAAGATAGATAAGACCAAGTGCCGCAACCTCCCCAGTCATCACTGCAATCCCAACTGGACCAGAGAGCTCCACACCGACTCCCTGACCTGAAACCAAATTGCGAATCAAATCCACAAAAGCCTTCAGGACTTCCCAGGTTAGAGAAAACGTCGTACCGACCCCTTGCACCAAGGCGGTAAAAAACGGATAAGAGACGGTCCCTGTGGTAATAAATCCGATCCCCAATGCTGTGGCATCCACCTCTTCTAGGTACGTTGCCGAAAGCACATACGTTCGATCTGTTCCATCCTCCCCTTCAACAATAACGGAAAGAGGTTCTTCTCCACGCTCCTGAATATACGCACGGGCTTCTGCATCCGTCTCAAAAAAACGTCCATCAACAGAAACAAGAACATCGCCTGGAAGGATCCCCGCCCCACTTGCTGGAGAAGACTCTAAGACTTGCATGATGAGCACTTCCTGATCGACCACACGTGCGCCGGCTGGGAGGGTGTCATCGATTTGGCTTGGCAAACCAACCATGAACCCGATTGAAAAAAGAATAGCGGCCAAGAAAATATTCATGGCGACACCCGCAATCAAAACAAGGAACCGCTGCCACGCTTTTTTAGAAGAAAAACTGTCTGTCTCAAACTTGTGCGCACCAGACTCCCCTTTGATTTTTACAAAACCCCCGAGCGGGATCCAGTTGATCGAATAATCCGTTCCGCCCCTTCGAATCGCAAACAAACGAGGAGGAAAACCGAATCCGAACTCATCAACGCGCATCCCCATCTTTTTGGCCATTAAAAAATGCCCCAATTCATGGACGAAAACGAGCAAAGAAAGAACGATGATGAAAAGTAGTATTGTTCCCATAAGTTAGTAAAGGATACCTGTTTACGTGCAGTTGATCAAACAAACATTGAATAACGAAATAAAAATACTGCCCTCTCTGAGGCAGTACTTGGGGTGCACTTGAGTGAAGATCTGACTCGGTTGGGTTGGGTAACCTCACAGTTGCAGAGAGACAGTTACGGATTCACACCATATTCCACACACAAGATGCCCCTTCTTTATCAAGTTTGGCTTGTTTTGTCAATGGAGAATCCATTAAAAAGAAATCCGACCTCTCGGGGAGATCGGACGTTGGACTAGCCGTAGGGGCTGAAGGCCACCTTGTAGAGGTGCATTCCGGCCACGGCCCAGTAGCACAGGCCGTACTCGGGATCCTGAAAGGTCTGGCTCACGTGGTCCCAGTTGGGGCCGACGAGGAGCGGCGGGGTGTCGGGGTAGAAGTTCTGGGCGATCCAGGTTTCGAACCGTGCGTTTCCGTCACCGACCTGGCCGACGTAGGTCTCGCCTAGGTAAGTCGGCTCCTCCTCGTAGCCACCCTGCGCAACATCGGGCGTGAACCAGCGCTTGTAGGGAATCTTGGTAAGAGAGATGACGGTGACACCCGTACCCAGTCGTTTGTGCACGGCAGCGCGGAACTCGGGCTGAGTGGTGTTGTCAGGCACCTTCGTGTGGTCTGCGATGAGGTAGAGGGTGCCGCTGTGTAGGGCGAGATCGACCGCGGCGATGTCGGTGACCCTGTCACTGTCCTCCACAAGTGGACGAGCGATGAAACCGTTCCTCACGTAGGTGCCGTGCAGGGCGTACCAAGTTCCGTCGGGAGCCTGGACGATGTTTCTGCACTCGGAAGCAGCGGGGTGACTGTCGTGCAGGACATCTGCGTCGAGCATGATGCGGTATCCGATGCCACTGTCCTTGGGCATCTTGTACACACGCACGATCCTGCCGTCCGGCTGCGGGTAGAAGTCAATGAGTCCGTCGCGTTCGGGCTGCTGTCGGCCACCATGGTAGATCTCCAGCCGCTCACCATGAATCGTTCTCATTGGACCCCGGCTCCAACGGGGCGTCCACGATCCATCAGGATTCGGGAGGAAGTCGATGAGTTCCACATTGAGCCCGCTCCAGCCGTCAGGATTCGGGCTTGCGTGCACACACTTGTCGTGGCGCACGACTGTTTTGCCCGACTCTTTGTTGACCCACGCCGGATGTCCTGCGGGGTCAACCTGAAGCTGACTGATCGCACGGTTGTTGGTGTAGGGTCGACCGTCTCCTGTCGTGTTCGTCCCCTTGGGCAACCGTTTCATCTCGACCACCGTGTGGCCTTGAAGCTCCGGGATGATCGGGCCGCCGCGGCGTTCGATGAGCGCACGGAGGTCCTCGGCACTGATGTAGCCCCTGCGCGCACGCAGTGCTTCCATGAGGGCGTAGATGTCCTCTGCTTCCACTCGACTCATGACTCTCTCCTCTTCTCCGCGAACTCCCTGATCCAGTCGCTTAAGTTTGGTGTACCCACCATGGGCACCCGCACCGCTGCGTCCCAGCAGGGGTTGTGAGAGAAGGGCCTATTTAGGCACAAAGATTGAATTTTTTCAATAGATGTGTTGTGGATGTATTGACATTGTCATGACAGATCAGATATCCTATAAGCATATGGGTCATATTCAAATTCGTATTGATGACAAAACAAAGAACGACGCCAAAAAGGTCCTTGATCAATTAGGGATGGATATGAGCATGGCGGTAAAGCTTTATTTGCGTCAGATTTCATTACGCAAAGGTATTCCGTTTCCGCTCACAACGGAAAACGACATGACCCCTCTACAGGAACAAGCGCTCATTGACGAGTCGAATCAGGCACTTGAGGCGTATAAAACAGGAAAACTCAAAGGATACACATCAACAAAGGAACTGCTCAAGGATTTGACCATCTAGATATGTATCGAATTGTTCCAACAAAGCGATGTAAACGTCAGTTGAAAAAATTAAGGCGATCGGATGAGGTTTTATTCAAAAAATTGTTATCTGTTGTCGATAGACTCGCTGCCAAAAAAGAGCTTGACGTGTCACATCGTGACCATCAGTTGAAAGGGTCATTAAATATGTTTCGAGAATGTCATGTTGAGCCAGACTGGCTCCTGATTTATAGAATCGATAATGATATTCTTATTCTTCAACTGATCGCCACAGGCTCACATTCTAATCTATTTGACTAACCCGCCACCGGGGTCTGTCCCACAGAGCGGTTTTTTGTTTTGCGTTGGTTCTGCCCCTAAACCCCAGCCTTAATGAGCGCAATCACCTCATCTCGCTTGGCTTCCATGGTTGCTCGATCAACGGCTTCGAGATTTAGGCGGAGGGTGGATTCTGTGTTTGATGGACGCACATTGAACCAGAAGTCCTGATACGTCAGGGTGATGCCATCGAGCTCACTGAGCGTCCCCTCTCTAAAATGCTGTTTAATTTTGTTCATCATCCCTTCCTTGTCTTCCACCGTAAAGTTGATTTCACCAGAGTGCACATAACGCTCGAGCGGCTCAACGATTTCTGAAAGAGGTTTCCCTTGTCGTGTCATCTCTTGGAGCATCTGCATAGCCACCGTCACAGGCCCCTCGTACACACCTGTTTCAAACGCATAAAAGAAGTGACCAGAAGACTCCCCCCCAAACACAGCACCTTCTTTTCGCATCTGCTCTTTAATGAGTGAGTGACCCACGCGTGTGACAGATGGTTTCCCTCCTGCCTCGACAATCATATCCTCAGTAATCTTTCCCGGACGAATGTCGTAACAAATCGTGGCACCCGGATGATCACGCAATGCGATCTGTGCGAGGAGTCCACGCAGCACAGCTGGAGTCACAAGCTGCCCTTTATCGTCAACAAAAAAAATGCGATCCCCATCCCCATCCGTCGCAATCCCAACATCCGCTCCAAGTTCAACAACCGTCTTTTGAAGATCAACGATATTCTCTGGCTTGAATGGATTAGACTCGTGATTCGGAAACGTACCATCGAGTTCCCAATACATCCGTGTGACATCCGTATCCAAAAAACCAAACAGTTCATCCAAAAACTGTGCTCCCATTCCGTTTCCTGTATCTGCAACAATCTTAAACGTTTTCACAGGATCACCCCCTGCAAACAAACGCTCCGCCTGAGCCGCTGCTTGAGGAATCCCTTCTGCGACCCGCACACGTCCCTTCTGAGGTGCATCGACAAACGTATTCTGTTCAATAAGGTCGGCGATCGTTTCAATCCCCGTGTCACCACTTACAGGAATGGCCTGTTCGCGTGTGAGTTTGAATCCGTTGTATTCAGCTGGGTTGTGAGAGGCGGAAACCATGATTCCCCCATCTGCTCCCAGATGACCGACTCCAAAATAAAATGCTGGTGTGGAAACAAGGCCAATATCAACCACGTCCACCCCCATGCGCATTAATCCGTTCATGAGATGCTGTTGGTAAATTGGTGAGCTGTCACGCATGTCACGCCCAACAGCCACCGTATGTCTCTTGTCTGCCCCAACCTCACCCTGACGAAGAGTGGCATAGGCCTGACCTATTTTTTCCGCTAATTCGTTGGTTATTTCCTCCTCCACAAGCCCGCGGATATCATAGGCTTTAAAGATCTTTCTTGGAAAATCCATATCTTTGACGTAATGCCCTAAATTTCGTAAAATTCGTGTGTAAATTAGCCTTAATTTTCGACAAGTATGGAACTCATTTGGATACTCGTGATCGTCCTCGGCGTTGCGGCTGTGTGGCTTATTCTAACATACAACGGCCTTATCCAATCTCGTAACCGCACAGACGAAGCTTGGTCTGATATCGAAGTGCAGATGAAGCGTCGCTATGACCTCATCCCAAACCTTGTGAATTCCGTGAAGGGGTATGCGAAGCACGAGGAAGGAGTCTTCACAAAAGTAACAGAAGCGCGAACAGCTGCCATGGGGGCAACCTCAATGGAAGAACACGCCGCATCAGAGAACATGCTGACAGGAGCATTGAAATCTCTTTTTGCTGTTTCTGAAAACTACCCACAGCTCCGTGCATCAGAAAACTTTCTTCACCTGCAGCACGAGCTCACAGACGCAGAAGACAAGATTCAAGCTTCACGCCGCTTTTATAACGGAAACGTCCGTGACTTCAACACCAAGCTTCAAGTTTTCCCAACCAACTTGATCGCTGGCATGTTTGGATTCAAAGACCGAGACTTCTTTGACGCCCCAGACGAAGTGAATGAAGCACCTCAGGTGAGCTTCTAAACATGTACACACAAATCGACGCAAATAAACGCAAGACCTGGTTTTTGATCGCAATCTTTACGATCGTGATCTGCTTACTCGGTTGGGTCCTTGGAGAATACGGCGGCTCAGGCAATGCCGGCATCATTCTCGCTGTCATGATCGCGACCATCATGAACCTTGTTGCGTATTTCAAAGGCGACAAAGTCGCACTAGCAACTGCGGGGGCAAAGGAGATTCAAAAAGCTGACAACCCAAGGCTGTATCGCATGGTCGAGAACCTTGCGATCACGGCGGGCGTGCCAACACCAAAGGTGTATGTCATCCAGGACGCATCAGCCAACGCCTTTGCCGCAGGTCGAGATCCTGAACACGCAGCCATTGCGGTCACCACCGGTCTCATGAACATCATGACAGATCAGGAACTTGAAGGAGTGCTCGCACACGAAATGTCCCATGTAAAAAACTACGATATTCGCGTGATGACCATCGTGGTCGTCCTTGTCGGTGTCGTACTCCTCCTTTCCGATGTACTCATGCGTACCTTCCTCTATGGCAGCCGGGGCCGCGACAACAAAGGAGCCCTTCCCTTGCTCATTCTGGGAATTATCCTTGCCATTCTTTCCCCCTTCTTTGCAGAACTCATCAAACTTGCTGTCTCCCGTTCACGTGAGTATCTCGCGGATGCCTCTGCATCACTACTGACACGGTATCCAGAAGGCCTTGCCTCTGCGCTTGAAAAAATTGCCAAGCATGATGCGCCAATGAAAAAAGCAAATCACGCAACTGCACACATGTTTCTTGCGAACCCCTTTGATCCGCATGTTGCCAAAAAATTTGAAGGTTGGTTCTCAACCCACCCACCCATCGAAGAACGTATCGCAAAACTGAGAGGCATGCTATGAGCTATGACATCGTCGACAAATTTTCCAGCCACTTAAAGGACGTCCTCACACGGGCGCTCTGTTTCGTTGTTGAGACAAATGAACAGACGATTCAACCTGAGCATCTCCTCTGGGCGCTTGGGACACAGAAAGGCTGCATTGCGGCAGAAATCTTGAAAAAAACAGGAGTGAAGGCAACGGCCTTAAGAAAACTCATCGGAGCAAAAGCTCAGGTCAGTGCGAACAACACACCTTCCGATCTGACCCTTCACCTTTCAGATGATGCGAAACGCATTGTGGAGAAAGCTGTTCTCACAGCGAATATCTACGGCCATCGCTATGTGGGAACTGAGCACTTGCTCTCAGGCATGCTGCAAACGAACACACCTGTCCTCACGACGTTTTTTGAACAAACGAAAACAGACCTCAAAGAAATCCGCTCACAGCTTTCCATTGTGCTAAAAAGTACGTCGAAATTTCCTGACCTTGCAAGCACGATGACTCAGGACGGCAAAGGACTCATGATGCAAGAAACAGACAGACAGGCCACAGAGATCCAGGAGGAAAAAACACTGCAAGCGCTTGAGTACTTTGGCCGAGAACTGACAACCCTTGAGGCACAAAAAGAAATTGATCCGGTGATTGGACGCGAAGCCGAAATCGAACGGGTCATGGAAATTCTCTGTCGACGTACAAAAAACAATCCCCTGCTCCTTGGGGAACCGGGCGTTGGAAAAACCGCCATTGTGGAGGGTCTCGCCAAGATGATCGTGGAGGGAACGGTCCCACCTGCGCTTGCGCACAAGCGCATCTTCGCTGTGGACATGGCCATGCTCATTGCTGGAACCATGTACCGCGGGGAGTTTGAGGGGCGCCTGAAGCAAATTGTTGACGAAGTGAAGAGCAATGACGACATCCTCTTGTTCATCGATGAAATCCACACCATTGTTGGCGCAGGGGCTGCCTCTGGTTCTATGGATGCCGCAAATATTTTAAAGCCTGCGCTTGCGCGCGGTGAGATACGCTGCATTGGTGCCACCACCCCAACAGAGTTTAAAAAGAATATCGAATCTGACAGTGCGTTAGAACGACGCTTCCAAAGTGTGTACGTAGAAGAACCTTCAAAAGAAAAGGCGTTAGAAATCCTTCAGGGTATTGCCCCCTACTACGAAACCTTCCACCGTGTCCGTATCAGCCCAGAAGCCCTCGAACAAGCAGTCCACATGTCAGACCGATACATTCAAGACAAGCAACTCCCCGACAAAGCAATCGACCTCATTGACGAAGCAGCCGCATCTGTTCGCGTAAAAAGCACGGACCCAACACCGCAGTACAAACAACGTCATCTTGAACAAGAACTTTCATCGATCCGAAACTCAAAGCGCCAAGCCGTGGTCGAAGAACGATTCATCGATGCCATCCGTCTCAAAGAGCAAGAAGCACGAACCCATGCCGCCATGGCCAAGGGCGACCTCCCAGCGGAACAAGAATGCGTCCCCATCATCCAAGCAGACCAAGTCGCTGGAGTGGTTTCAAGAATCACAGGAATTCCTGTTGAAGATATTTTGCTTGAAAACGCAAATAAACTCAGTAACCTTCTGGGCTTTCTCTCTGAACGTGTGCTTGGACAAGAGGCCGTGCTACATATCGTGACGGGTGCGATTAAACGTGCCAAGACGGGTGTTGCCCACCCACATCGCCCATTGGCGTCATTCCTCTTTTTGGGTCCCTCTGGTGTGGGAAAAACAGAACTTGCAAAATCGATCTCAGACAATCTCTTTCATAACCGCAAAAACCTCATCCGACTCGACATGTCTGAATATTCAGAAGGATTTACCATGTCAAAACTCATCGGCGCTCCAGCTGGATACGTGGGGTACCGAGAATCTGCGAACCTGACCGATCGGGTGAAGCAGCGTCCGTACTCGGTCGTCCTTTTCGATGAGATTGAAAAAGCTCATCGTGATGTTCAAAACTTACTCCTTCAAATTCTTGAGGAAGGTGAGCTGACAGACGCTACGGGGCGCAAGGTGAACTTCCGCAACACGATTGTGGTCATGACGTCTAATGTAGGTCTTGAGCGCTTTACCAAGGATGGAATTGGATTCATGGGTACGGAAGAGGATCGAACCATTGTCCTCAACCAAGATCTCCGCAAGGAACTTGAGGAACGCTTCCGCCCTGAGCTTGTGAACCGCATCGACCACACCTGCGTGTTCCAGCCACTTTCAAAAGATGTCCTGCACCAAATCACCCAAAAACAACTTGATGAACTCATCCATCGACTGAAAGAACAGGGGCTTCACATCAACATTCACAAGGCCCTTGTCCCCCACCTTTCAGGTATGGCGGACACACAGTACGGCGCACGCAATATCCGTCAGCATATCCAGCAGCATATTGAACACAAGATTGCAGAACGACTCACAAAGAACGATAGCCCACAGTCACTGAATATTCGACTCAAAGGAAACGTGATCACCGTAACCAAGGCCAAGACCTAATCTATGGCACCGGCAGGAGGTACCGCAGCAGCAATCCCAAGCAAACGCGAGCAACTCACACGAGCTCGCGTTGCTTCACGCAGAGCAAAAACCTCATCACCAAGAGCAGCACAACGAAATCGTGAAATGCGTGGGACAACTCCGGGTGGATCATCAAGAGAACTTCTTTTAAACCAACGTGATCGTGCGGCCGGATCAAGAAATCGTTCAACGACGGATGCACGCCGAAGCAAAAACAAAGCGACTCAACTTGCGAACAGCGTCAGCAACTCCTTCGGATCCCGCCGAGGGTTGGATCCTCAGGCTCCAGCCTTTGGTCCACGTCCAGACCTTCAAACCCCAGAAGCGCAGGCCGCAGAGCGTCGCCGACAAGATGAAACGCCAGAATCCAATCGACCAAGAGGCACACAGGAAGTCGACCCAACCCCGGTCGACCAACTCAGAGCCCAACTTTCCAACCTCAAGTTACAGATGGCGCGAACGAAGAACCAATCTGCAAAAGATGAACTGGAGAAGCTCAAAGATGAACAAATGGCACGACTCAGAAGTGCAATAAAAAAACGAGCAAAAGCGGCATTCAAACGCGGAGTCATTTGGGTTATTGACCTCATTGCAGCTTCATTTGATATCGGAACCGTTGGTGTCTCAATGATTGTAGACATCCTGATCTACACGTTTACGTTTGGATGGCTCAACCTTGAACTTTTTTATGGAAAAAAATTCCGAAAAGGAAAAGATCCATTTATCTCTCCTCTCTCCTGGGATCCGATCCCAATGCCAGTCGATCCAAACGCGGTCATCCTCGATGGGCTGGTCATCGCCGCAGATATTGCGATCGTCATCCTAGGCTTCTGTCTCTTCTTTCTTGGATTTTGTCTGATGTACGATTACGCCGCCTTCATGCAAAATCCCCTCAATTTTGCCCTCTCTGTTATTTCAACTCCAGGAAGTTCCTGTGTTGCTGCTATAATGATTGGGAGCTTCTAACCTTTTTCTATGAGCCAACGACTTAAACGCATTCTTCTCATCATCGGATTCGTTCTCTCCGTCTTTGCCTTTGCCTTCATCCTCTATGCTCTTTTTTTCCGCAGTGCCCCTCCTGAAGCAACCGTTGAAGATACGGAAGAAGAACTCACGGGAGTGCTTCCGTCTTCTGGAGAAGGTGGTGTGAGGGGAGACGATGACACAACAGGCGAAGGTGTTGGTCTTACCGAGGCAGACACCGTTGCGCGTGGAGGCGTGACAGCCACCACAACTCTCACCACTTCAGAAGTGACGGACACGGTCATCAACGGAAACGATGTCAACTACTACGATCCAACAGATGGACGCTTCTATACCATCAACGAAGACGGTGAAGTCGTTGCCATGAGCTCAACCCAATTCCCAGAAGTAGAAACAGTCGTATGGAACAAGGACTCAGAAAAAGCCTTACTTGAATTTCCAGACGGATCGAACATTATCTACGATTTTGAAACAGAAGATCAGGTCACCCTCCCTGACCATTGGGAAGACTTTGACTTCTCGCCCGTCACAGACGAAATCATTGCCAAAAGCATTGGACTTGATCCGAATAACCGATGGCTCGTCATTGCAAGTGATGATGGTTCACAAACAGAAAGCATCGCCGCTCTTGGTCAAAACGAAAGCAAGGTGGACGTCAACTGGTCCCCAAATGACCAGGTGGTCGCGTTCGCAGACACCGTTGAATCACGCGAAGGTGGCTTTGATCGACGCTTCATAATTCCTGTTGGAAAAAACGAAGAAAACTTCAAAGGCCTCACGGTTGAGGGACTTGATTTTATTTCCCTCTGGTCTCCAAACGGAAAACAACTTCTTTATTCCGTTGCGGGTGAATATAGTGATTTCAAGCCTCTCATCTGGTTGGTAGAGGCAACGTCAAACACCATGGGAAATGATCGTCATAGCCTCGGACTCAACACGTGGGCAGACAAATGTACATGGCACTCAAGCTCTGAAGTCTACTGCGCCGTCCCCACAGCCCTTAAATCAAGTGCTGGCTTACAACGATCCCTCTCTGATGTTGGACCGGATGTCATTTACTACATTGATGTGAAGACCGGTCGCGCAAGTCTTCTCGCAATTCCTGAGGATGACACAGTGATCAGTGGTCTCTGGGTCAGCGACGACGGCACCAAACTTTATTTCACAAACGATAACGGTCAACTTCAACTGATGTACCTGCGATAATATGCAACACCGTTATTTAACATTGTTCACCTTCGGCATGCTCTCAGCACTTGTATTTATCTTCTTTTGGCTGCGCGTGCGACCTGTTGAAATAAACTACGATGCGTACACAGATGACATCCAAGAGGTGAGCGAACCCACCGTCACGTTTGTGAATCCAGCAAAGGGGGCTGAAGAACCAACGGTGACCATCATTGAGTATGGTGATTTTGAGTGCGGTCCCTGCAAGACCCTTAGCAGCACGCTTCAAACCATTCTCAGCAGCTATCCAGACGACGTACAAGTGGTGTGGAAAGATCTTCCAAATGAATCGCTACACGAATTATCAACCCCCGCAGCCATTGCCGCACACTGTGCCGATCGACAAGGAACATTTTGGGGGTACCATGATGAACTCTTTGTGCGACAGAGTTATCTTTCTGAAAGTCAGTTTTTACAAATCGCAACAACGCTTGGGCTCGATGTGGAAAAATTCCAATCCTGCTACGACGACCGAGAGACCCTTCCAATCGTAAAAAAAGACTACGAAGAAGCTCTTGGCCTTGGACTCACTTCCACCCCCACCCTCTTTATCGGAGATGAAATCCTCGTAGGTGCCGTGAGCTCTGAGCAACTCATCGAGATGATCGAGGATCTGCTTGCAAACACTCCTTAATGTGGATCATGTCTTTTTTTCTTAAACACATCCTCGCAACATTCTTGATGGTTGGTTTCATGTTGCTCGGGAGTGCGAATACTGCCTTCGCTTGCACCTGTTACGAAGATGGTGGCTTAAGCTCATCTCTGGATGGAACAGCGGAATGTGTGACCGCCTGTGGTGAAGGAGGAGCGACAGAGGAAGATGGTGTCTGTGATTGTCCAGAAAGTAATACATCTGCAACCATTACCTGCGAAACCACTTGTGCTGCAGCAGGCTACTCCCATGAACCACCCACCGTCACGGACACGAAAGACTACGTTGAACCAAACCTCAACGTTGATATTCCTGGTTTTTCGTTTACAGACGTTATTTCAAAAAAAGGCAACCTTGAGATTAGCTGGTTGGGTGACTACGTCTCCAGTGTCTACCAATACTTAGTCGGAATAGGTGCCTTTCTTGCGATTATTATGGTCATGATTGGTGGCCTCCAGTACACCTTTGCTGCAGGTGGTGGAGATACGGCAAAGGCCAAGAAGCGCATCAACAACGCCATCATTGGATTCTCTCTCTTACTAAGCGTGTTCATGATTCTCTTTCTCGTAAACCCAAACCTTGTCTTCTTTGATGCGCTCAAATTACTTGAGGTAAACGAGATCAAATTAGACTTAGCTGCATCTGGAGATGAAGGAGTCCCCTCAAACATAAGTCGCTCCACATGCGACGCAATCGTCGCAACAGCTAAGGATGACGGAACCTGCGACATCTCACAAACCGTGATCTCCCCCACCGGTGGGCAGCCTAACTGTGGAAACCACCACTGGTTTGATGATGGGGCAAACGGAGATTACAAAAAAATCAACAACTTGGACTTTGCCGCTGGATGGGGACTTGAAATTAAAGCACCAATCAGTGGAACACTCACGTATGAAAAACAAACGGATGATAAGAACCGTTGCGGAAACCGTGTGACCATCACAGGGACAGGAGACGCAGCTGGAGCAAGCTTGGTTATCTGTCACATGAAGGACTTTATTAATGACAGCGGAAAGGTATTAGATGGCGTCACGGTAGAACAGGGAGCCACCATTGGTCACATTGGGGGGAACTGTTGTGACGACCAGAACCCACCGGCTAATTGGTACTCTGCAAAATACGGTTGGTGTAATGTAGGTGGAACAGCCTGTACAGACCCTTACGCTGCACAATCTTGCAGCTGCCAAGATTATCAACAAGCAGGAAACACCTCAGGTCCACACGTACATATGACTTGGGAGCGTGGAGGAGATTTACTGACATGTTTAGACTACTAATATGAAACGACAACAGTTCACTATCGGTACACTCCTTTTTTCTGTTGTTTTGGCAGGACTCCTTTTTTCCGCAACCCCCGTCCTTGCTGACTGCTCCTGCTACGATGAAAATGGTGTCGGTTCCTCAGAAAATTCCGAGGACGAGTGCACCGCCGCCTGTGCCTCGTTTGGAGAGACACTTCAGAGCGTTGGAGATGATGGATTCTGTACCTGCACAACCACCTCGGCCTCTATTGAGTGCACGACCACCTGCTCTGGCGCAGGTCTGTCAAATACCGACCCAACCGCCACCTCAACGTCTACGACTTCAAATACAGCCAAGACGATTACCCCAACCTTGAATGTTGATATTCCTGGATTAAACGTGGGTAATTTTTCCGTCACAAAAAGTGTCACAGCGGGTGGTGACAGTGTCCTTGATTTCAACTTTTTTGAACTCTATGTTTCTGCAATCTATGTCTATCTGATTGGCATCTCAATTCTTATTGCCATTATCATGATCATGATTGGTGGCCTTCAGTATGCCTTTGCAGGTGGTCATGGGGATGTGGGAAAGGCGAAAGAACGCATCAAAAATGCGGTCATAGGATTAGTCCTTTTGTTAAGCACCTACTCAATTTTGTATCTTGTAAACCCACAGCTCGTCTCACTTGAAACCCCAACTCTTACAAACATTAAGTTTGAAGCGATTGATGGAGAAGAAAGTGAGGATGATTCTGTCACAGGAACTGTGGCCACAAGCCTGAGCACAGCCAGTGGTTCAAATATTACCGGCGGAGGTGTTTCGAGCATTCCAGATGAACTTGTCACAGATATTGAAGCGGCTGCTGCGACCATGGCTGATAAGGGATATGGTATTGCCATTTCCTCAAGTTATCGAAGTGTGGAAAAACAAAAAGCACTCATTGCAAAAAACTGTCAAAATCCAGCAGGGTCAGCCACCTGCAATCCAAAACCAGGGAGACCAACCACCTGTATTCTGCGCAACAACGATCCAGCCAATTGTCCGCATACAACAGGCCGTGCACTCGATATCTGGGGAACCAAGGGTGGAGCACAATGTCTTTCTCAAGACGAATGTCTTGCTGATCGAGATGCTTGTAGAGAAGATGATTGTCAGGGAACACTCATTGATGCGATGCGTGCTGAGGGTTTCTGCAACCTTCGGTCTGAGCCTTGGCACTTTGAAAAACCAAAAATGTCATCAACCTGTAACTAGTATGTTTATCTGTAGCAATTGTGACTCGCAATTCCCCAAGTGGGCTGGGCGATGCACGGAATGTGCCAAGTGGGGAACCCTCACAGAAGAACAAGGAGGGACGAGCAAAAAACGCTCGTCTTCTTCGACTCCTGTAAAAACAACAGCGAGCCAACCGCTCAAGGATGTCGCAAAACAAAATGAACACGAACGTCTTCCAACTGGCGACCCGGAAATCAACCGTGTGCTCGGGGGTGGAATCGTAAAAGGATCGCTGGTCCTCATCTCAGGCGAGCCAGGTATTGGAAAGTCAACGATCGTCGCTGCGATCGCCGGTTCGATACGGGACACGGTGCTCTACATCTCAGGTGAAGAATCCCCAGGCCAGCTCGCCGCACGTTTTCACCGCATCGAAAAACCTACGGACCATGTGCGTATCCTCGATCCACTCCCCGTAGAGTTACTCGCCCAAACCATTGAAAAAGAAAAACCTGCGCTCGTCATCATCGATTCTGTGCAGACCCTCACGTCTGACGAACTCGACAGTACCACCGGCTCCCCTGCCCTCGTGCGTTACGCCACAGCCCTTCTTCTTGAAACAGCTAAACGTACAGGCGTTTCTATTCTTCTTGTTGGACAAGTCACCAAAGACGGATCCATCGCAGGACCGAAGACGCTCGAACACCTCGTCGACGTCGTAATCGAAATCGAGGGTGACCCGGTCCACGCCTACCGTATGCTTCGCGCAAACAAAAATCGTTTCGGAGCCACGGACGAAATCGGCGTGTTTGAGATGACCGAGAAAGGCCTGATCGCTGTTGAGAATCCATCTGCCAGGTTCCTAGAAGAACGCGCGAATACGCCTGGCTCCGTGATCGCCGCAACGATCGAAGGGTCACGCGTCTTTCTGGTAGAAGTTCAGGCGCTGGTTGAAAACAGCTTTTACGGCACCCCCGTGCGTCGTGCGTCTGGGTTTGATCAAAACCGGCTCCAGATGCTCGTCGCCATTTTGAGTAAACGCGCCGGCCTGAAACTCGGCGATAAAGATGTCTACGTGAACGTGATCGGCGGAATGAAGCTCAAAGAACCCGCCGTGGACCTAGCCATCTGCGCGGCAATCAAAAGCGCCTTCACAAACCAAGCCAACACCACCCCCACCGTCTACATCGGCGAAGTCGGTCTCGGTGGCGAAGTCCGCAGCGCTCCCCTCACCCAGAAACGACTCACTGAAGCCAGCCGACTCGGCATTGAGTGCGCCGCCATCCCAACGAAAGCAGATATAAAAACAGAAAAGATCGAAGTTAAACGAGTGAGTAACATTAAAGAGCTATAAAGACCCTTGCTTAAGAGTGTGCGTACTTCTCCAGTTAAAATATTTGTGACGGGTTTAGTTACGGGACTCACCCTTCAGCTGGCGATCGGTCCTGTCTTTCTATTTATCGCGAATCTAACCCTACAAAAATCATTTCTTGATGGCGTGGTTGGAGTATTTGCGGTCACAGCCGTCGACTATCTCTATATTACTCTTGCGATTTTAGGTGTTGGAAAACTTTTAGAAAAGAAACATGTTCGTAAATCATTCGGCATCATAAGCTCCGTCATCCTCATTGCATTTGGCGTCCTTTTTATCTACGGAGCAAGCACGATCTCCGCCCCCACATCCACCCTGTCAGAGACACCAACCCTATTCTCGAGCTTTCTCTCTGTCTTCGTGCTCACCATCACAAATCCAATGACAATCCTCTTCTTCACCGGCCTCTTTTCTGCAAAAGCCGTAGAGTACCATTATACAAAACACCAACTGCTCATTTTTGGACTCTCTGTAGGTCTGGCAACATTTCTTTTCATGGGAACAGCAGTGATACTTTTTTCACTCCTAAAAGAATCCGTGCCAGTACCCGTCATTCAAACACTAAACACCCTCGTTGGAAGTCTCCTAATTGTTTACGGACTGATCCGAATCAAAACAAGTATCAACAAAAACGCTTGAGTCTAAACAAACACCCTCCGTGATGGAGGGTGTTTGTGTTCAGACAGTCATTCCAAGTTTTGCTTCAACAAGGTCAAGGCGTTCCTCGAGTCGATCATACTTGCTGCGCAACATGATGAGCTCTTGATCGAGAGTCTCATGAAGCTTCGCGAAACGATCCACATGCTCGATAACTCTGGATTCAGATGCCAGAACCCTTGAGTCGACAATGGACTCGATTTCCTCCCTCATAACCATGTTCTCCTTGAGGAACTCCATGATTTCATTGGTTGAAACTTGATCGCTCATAGTAAAGACAGAATAACATCATTTCGCCACGACTCCAAGGAGAGTAAACGTTTCCTAGGCCTTTTTCTTTACATCCTTGGCTGTTGCAGATTTTGCTCCAAGCGCACGAATCACCTCAGGCAATGTATCTCCTCGACTCATGACAACCGCGCAACAAATGACACATATTCCTCGCTGGCAATGATCAAAAAAAATCTTCCATGAATCCTTCCAGCAACCCTCTCGGTGCCCCCACAAGGGTTTCCAGAATCTCAATCTCTTGCTCAAGCTCTGCGTCATCAAGCTCTTTCATCTCAGACTTAAAGTGTTCTAAGAACTGCACAAACAACTCTTGATACGCTTGTGCCACGGTAAGTGGAACAGACGTCTGCTCCCACAGACTTCCTGTAGGGATACTGTCTGGAGCCGTAATACCCACTTCATCGTTCAGCGAAACTTCTATGTCACGTGCATACACCATTGCCCCTCGCTCATCGATCATCCAGTTTTTCAATACATCGACATATCGTGAAAGAAGAATTCCCTTTCGGATGCCGGTTGTATCGTATGAACCTGCTTGGGTATGCTCAAACGTAATCTCTTCATCTGTTGAAAATACTGTGCCCGTACGATCTTCATACTGAGCACTCAAAGACATTTCTGCATTTTCAGACGTCTTTGTCAGTTTGAGCAAGATCAGACCTCCACGCGTCTCTCCTCCAGTAGTCTTCGATGGGAAAAGTGTATTCACATACAGAATTTCACCCGTTGCAAGATTTGCTTCTGGCGATCCGTACACCGCTTCGATGTCATATCCCTCAGCCTCAAGTACAAGTTCTAAGTTGAATACAAGCGGAGTCACCATGTACTCGAATCCTTCATCCATGCGTTCAGAGAATTCTTTAGATGAATGCACAGAATAGTAGTTCGCTCCTCGAACGTTTGTAATGGACTCAATTAACTCAGACTGGAAGTCGACTCCCACACCGATAAAGGTTGTATAGACTCCCTTATCAGCATTGTCCTCTACCATTCCCAGTAACCCTCCTTTTGAAATGTCTCCCGTATTTGGCATGGCATCCGTAATAAAAATGATGCGATTCTCGTATTCATCTGCATCCACTCCCTCAAATTCTGAGAGAAGTTTTGTCGCCATATCCATCCCTTCAGACATGTCTGTCCCCCCTTGAGGGGTGATGTCCAAGATATGTTCTTCCAGGGCATTCATATCGGTTTCTCCTACAAGTCGCACCGGCTTTGCTTCATAAGCCTCGTCATCAAACAAGACGATTCCAATGCGGTCATCGTTATTCAAGTGACTCAACAAGCCAACAACAGACTCATTCGCTACTTCCATCTTTGAATCTGATGAGTACTCTTCAACCTCCATGTAGTTGCCATACCCATCGTAATAATACTGATCAAACGAGGAGTTCATAGATCCAGAAATATCCATAACCACAACAAGGTTCAATTTCTTTCGCTCGAAATCCGCTTCTGTCATTCCAGAATTTAGACCAACAGCAAGATAGAATTCTTCTTCCCCAGAGAGAGGGTCAAGAGAAACCGCTTTTGTATACGACGGACAAAAAAGATCCGCACACACTTCCTCTGCTCCTGTGTCGAAGAAGTATTCGTAGAACAATCCCTCGTAGGTAAGAGAGTCAATAAGTGGAAGATAGCCGTTTTCGATGTTCGTTCGGAAACTATCAACATCTTTTGATCCACCGACAGAGAATCCAATCGATTCCTCCATAGCCATGTCGCTTATCACACTTGGAGATGAACCTAATGCACTCAATGATCCGAATCCGCTACTCCCAAGACCCGTCGTGGATCCATATGATTTACTGAGAACCTCTTCCTCATCAACCCCATCAAACACCCAGTCATCGATCTGATCTCCATACACAATGGGGTCTGTCATGTTTTCGATTGCGTCAGGAGAAACGACAAAGAAGAGAACGAGTGCGACAGCTGTCACACCCAAGAGCGGACTGAACAACACGAACAACGGCGTCTTCTTTTCCATAGGTTTTTCTGGTTCAATTTTGAGTTGAGAAGCGATCTTCTGTTTCAAATCCTGATTAACTTCGATCTGCTCAACCTCTCGTTTGTATTGATTGTCGAATTTTTCATTAAGCATAAATTTCTTCGTAAATCTCCTGAAGCTTTTTATGAAGCCGAGAGAAACATTGTCGCACTGCCGTTCCTTCCTTCCCGATCACCTGAGCGATCTCATCAAACGTAAGTCCATCTACATATCGAAATGCTAACAACGCTTTCATGTCGTCTGACACATGACTCAATAATTTCTCGACAAGTAATTTCGAATCTAGGAATGCAAGTGCTTGCTTGTCGTCTTCATTTGTAATCTCTCCGACAGAATCCAAATCAACCTTCACAACCCGTCGACGCCAATGCATCAACAACTTGTTCTTCGCGATCCCAGTCATCCACTGACGCAATCCCCCTTTTATAGGATCAAACTCCGACAGCTTGTGGTACGCCTGCAAAAAAACCTCCGACACCAAATCCTCAGCCTCCTCCTTCTGCGGAAGACGATACCGAACATAGCGATACACAAAATCAAAAAGCTCCGAATATTCCCGCGAAAACAGTTGCTTCTTCTCCTGTTCATTCATAATCAAATAGGCCTATACAAGTACTATGCACGAATCGATCAATGTGTGACAAAAAGAAAAACCCTCCTGATTAGGAAGGTACCGAAAATCACTCTAAATGAACTGCTTCGAATTCTCTCTCGATTCTTTCCGCCACTAATGGGTGCCCCTCTAAATGTGGATCTTGTTCTAATAATTCCACGGTGTAGTCTCTTGCTTTCTTCATAAGGTCGACGTCCGCTGGTGTCGCTAATTGGAAGTCTGGGAAGCCTGATTGGGCGTTTCCGAAGACGTTTCCTGGGCCGCGGAGTTCGAGGTCTTTTTCGGCTAGTTTGAATCCATCTACCGTCTCTTCCATGGCCTTAAGCCGGCTCTCACCGTTTCCGGTCAACATCTCCCCTGGCAACAAGTAGCAATAGCTTTGAATATCCGACCGCCCAACACGTCCCCTCAGCTGGTGAAGCTGCGCGAGGCCAAAACGTTCTGCTCCGACGATAACCATGACGCTCGCATTTGGAATGTCGACTCCAACCTCCACGACCGTCGTCGAAACAAGCACATCGATTTTGTTATCACGAAAGTCTGTGATGGCTTGTTCTTTCTCGTCTGACTTGAGCCGTCCGTGCAAGACCCCAATCGTGACGTCCTTAAGAGGGCCTTTCTTCAGATCCTTTGCCACTTCCGCCACGGACTTCGCTCCAAGCTTGTCTGACGGATCGATGAGTGGGCAGACGACGAATACCTGGCGGCCTTCCTTCACCTGAGCACGCACATGACTCCACATCCCCTCTTGCTGATGATGCGGAACAACCGCTGTTGCCACCGGCTTTCGTCCGGCTGGCATCTCGTTCAGAATTGAAAGTTCAAGATCTCCGTAAACCGTGAGAGCCAGTGAGCGTGGAATCGGCGTTGCCGTCATAGAGAGGAGGTGTGGTGCTGGGTCGTGATCTAAAAGCGCATGTCGCTGCTCCACGCCAAAACGATGCTGCTCGTCGATGATGATGAGGCCAATGTCGCCAAGCTGAACCTTTTCTTGCAAGAGCGCATGCGTCCCGACGATGCACTGAACGTTTCCAGTGTTAATCTGTTCAATTAAATCACTCTTGGACACTTCTTCCTCCCCCAACTTCTGTTGTGAACGCGTCAAGAGTGCGACGGGCTGATTCAAAAACTTCACAAAGGCCTGGTGCTGCTGGGTTGCGAGAATCTCCGTCGGCGCCAGGTACACAACCCGCTGACCCACACGAAGCACACTCGCTGCGGCTGCCGCAGACACGACGGTTTTACCCGACCCCACATCCCCCTCAAGTAAGCGGTTCATTGGGTGTGGTTTTGCCATGTCCTGCACAATCTCCCACACGGCTTTCTTTTGTGCGCTGGTAAGCGTAAACGGTAACCCACCGACAAACGCTTTCAAAAAAACTTCATTGAGCTCAATCTCTGCCGCACGCTTAAACGCTCGTTCGCTTCGAACATGTGCAAACATGAGCTGGTGCAAAAACAACTCATCAAACTTAAGTCGCTCAATAGCGGTCTCAAGATCCTTTCGTGAATCAGGAAAGTGTATCGCTTTGAGTGCCTGTGGCAGGGACGGCAGACGCTCTGTCGACACAATGTCCCCTGGCATCCAATCAGGAAACTCACTTGCGGCTGGAAGCGCGACGTTCATGGCAGAACGAAGACGCTTCATTGTGAGTGAACCTGTGAGCCCATACACCGGCACAATGCGCCCTGTGTGTACACCTACTTGATGCTTCTCAATCACAGGGTTCGTCATAGACAACCCGTACTTGTTATTCACCTCACCTGCCACGGACACCTTCGTCCCAGGTGGGAGTGATTGCTCAAGATACGACTGATTAAACCACGTGACTTTCAACTCACCTGTTTCATCCTGAATAATTCCATCAATGATTTTAAGATTCCGACTTTTCGCTGGTCGTGAACGAATCGACTGTACGGTCCCAATCACAGTCACGGTCTCCCCTGCTCGCACCTCGCCGGCTCCACGAATCACCGAAAAATCATCATATCGAAACGGCACATACCACAAAAGATCCCGCACAGACGTAACCCCGAGGTTTTTGAGGTCTGTAACTGCTTTCCCTCCAATGCCAGGAAGTTCAGAGACGGACGATCCTAAGTGAATGGCCATAGTAGGGGCATCTTAACACTCGAAAATCAAAAAACCCAGACAATTGAAAAACACCAGATGCGTCTGGTGTTATGCGCTGACCTCTCTTTCGACACGCATGTGCTCATCGTAAGCGAGGTCGATACTCCTTGCGTAAGCCTTGATCACTTCGTCCTCCAACCTCTCATACAGACGATACCGTTGGTAGGCCGAGTCCCAGGCTTTCTGCCCTCTCCCATCGATCTTGCTGTAGTCCACACTGATGACGGCACCCATGAAAACCGGCTGGAGCGGAAGGGCTGGTGCCACGACCACGTGCCAGAGATCATCGAGCTCCATGATCCAGAGCCAGCTTACCCGTGTTCTCTTGAAGATCCAGAGGAATGCGTATTCTTCCCTGAATGGAACGGACACGAACCCTGTCTCCTCCTGACTGGGCAACTGGCCCTTGAACCGACCGAACAGTGCCTTGATCTTCTCACCGGTGTGCATCCTGACCTCCTGTAGCAGATGGAAGATGAGCAAGGACACTACAACCCTAACCTCTCTTTGTCAACCAAAAAACACCAGTCGTGCTGGTGTTTATTGGTGGTGTACCCGGCGGGGCTCGAACCTGCGACCTTCAGCTCCGCAAGCTGACGCTCTATCCAACTGAGCTACGGGTACAGAGTAAAACGTCCAGGATTACACCATCTGCTTGCTCTTCGGTCGGAAATTCGCTCGACGTGGGATTTGCCCACGTCTCACGAACTTTCCTCCCTGCAGAGCGGCGCATCTGACGCAATCCTGAACGTTTTACGTTCGCTACATGTACGTTCGCTACATGTACGTTCGCTACATGTACGTTCGCTACATGCACGTTCGTTCGTCAGAGTTTATACATCCTTCGCATGACATCAGTCAAGCTTTCCTCCGTACGGTCGAGGTTTTCGAAACAGAATGGAAGGAGATTCTCACGAATGGCATTTGGATCCATTTCTTCGAGAGGAATGGAAATGAGTGGCTGCCATGGAGAATGGAACTCAAGATACAAGTACTTTACCTCTGGAGGATCATACGCAATGGAGAAGTCACGAATCGCCTCGTAGTCATAATACATATCACCCACGACAACACCGGTGGTCGTGACAATAACAACGATACGATCCGGTGGAAGAAACGTAGAAAGAAGCGTCACGATCCCCAACATCAGAATAATGACCGCAAACAAAAAGTTGGCTGTGGAAATGGCGTAGATGACAAGGAAGACACCAACCACGGCTCCAATAATGTACCAATATTTTGATCGATCATGCTTTGGATATTCGTCGACCTCCCACTCAAGGACCGGTCGGCCGATATCAACTTGAAGCTGTTCCTCTGCCATAGTGGCTCTAGTTTATCATGTTTTCTGTCAAAAGACAGCTGTGTACAGCACTTAGGGCCCTCTTGAACTTTCCCCTGTTTTAAAGTATTCTACCCCACGTCCAATGAAAATAGGATCCACAAAGCGAATATAAATCGAATGTAAAACGTTCAGGATTGCGCCAGATGCGCTGTGCTGGAGGCTGAAAGTCGTCGAGCGGTAGGTAAATCCTACCGTGAGGCGACGTTCAACCGAAGCACAAGCAGATGGTGTAATCCTGGACGTTTTACCTAGGGAGAGGTGGCCGAGTGGTTGAAGGCAGCAGTCTTGAAAACTGCCAGAGTTAATAGCTCTCGAGGGTTCGAATCCCTCCCTCTCCGCCATTCAAAAACAAATCGAATGTAAACGATTCAGAATTGAGTGAGCTACGCCGTGCTGGAGGCTGAACGTCGTCGAGCGGTAGGTAAATCCTACCGTGAGGCGACGTTCAGCCGAAGCACAAGCAGATCACCAATTCTGGATCGTTTACCACGGAGAGGTACCCAAGAGGCTGAAGGGGCGGGATTGCTAATCCTGTAGGTCGGGTTTACCCGGCGCGAGGGTTCGAATCCCTCCCTCTCCGCCACCCGTCGCTTCAACAGCATAGTTAGTTGTTGAAGCGACGGGTGTCACCCGAAGCTTTAGCGTAGGGTGACGTATCGTTTCCTGTTGAAGCTATGGGTGGCCTGCGGCCAGACACAGAACAATCCCACAGCCAACTGAAGCTTCAATGAACTTCTGGTCAAGTATGTACTACGTCTACCTCTTAAAACTCTCGAATGATTCTGTTTACACGGGATGTACACGGATTTGAAACGAAGAGTCGATGAACATGAATCCGGGAAATCTGAATACACAAAAGACTTACGCCCACTCACTCTTATTTGGTACTGTGCGTTTCCATCAAGAATCCAGGCTCGTCGATTTGAACAATACTTGAAATCGGGATCAGGACAGGCATTTAGAAACAAACGTTTCGTGTAAACAACCCTTCGCGGGGTTGTTTTGATAAGATAGAATACATGCAATGAACCTAACTCGTAAACGTATGAAATGTGAACATTGCGGTAATAATCCGATTAAGACAAAGCCAAACGCCACACAGTTAGAAAGCTTGATGATTCCGACCGATCCATGGATTCCATTTCTTCGGTGGACATTTTTTGTGGGGATTGTCGTCACAGTATTGTTTTATCTCGTGATCGAACCACAAACCGGATTAAATATCTCCTTTGGATTCGTACCATTATTTTCCGCTGGATTGGCGCTAAGTTTTTTGATCAATATTCTGGTTTTTAGCCAAACACCGTTTCTCTGTAAACTTTGTGGACACACTCAGCAACTTCAAGAGGTTCAGGAGCTAAAAGAAAGTTGTCGACAGTGTAAGGGGCACAAATTTATCCGAAAGTGGAGTTACCCAATTTGGGTTAAGGTTATCTCTATACTTCTGGCAGTTTCTTCGGTTGCCGCGCTTATATTTCTTGTAATTTCGCTTGTCATAAGTTCACCGATTTCTTTCTATCTCACCACTATAGTCGGCGGCATTTGGGTCATTTTGTTCTTCATTTTAGAAATGAGAAAAAGCATGTACCGTCTCTTATTCACAGGAAGCGACATGAATCGTGCATTGCTCTGCACCAACTGCGGAATGCGACAGTAAATCAAACAAATCTTGATCCATGTGCCTCAAAATCACCATCTAACAGATACGAGGATCTTCCTTCCAGAAATGTCTATTTAAAAAGTGGGTCAGAATGAAAATTTCTCAACAAACAACTCAAGCATTATCTAGATCTAAAACTCAAAACTGGAGTGCTGCAACGTGTACCCATGACCAAGAAGACGTTCCTCAAATTCAGTCATCACGCTCAGGACAAGAGTCGAGATGTTTACAAATTCTGTGTACTTACCATCTACAACCAAATTCGTAAGCTCATCAAAACCCTCAGGGCGATAGGACATCTGTTTAGATTCGACAATGAGTTGAGCGAATGTCGTGTAGGGTTTGGCATTAAAAAACGAAACCATCTTCAGCAGATTACTGAACAGGTCACCCATAACAAGAGGCATTCCGGAACTATTTTTGGCCTCTGATGCATTGAGTACTTTTGTTGCAGCTTCTTGCACATGATCCCAAAGAGCGGCGGCTTGATCGAGGCACTTCTTCTCGGCATCTATGGGGACAAACGCATTCAACTCGTCTATTTTTTCTTTGTTATAGAGAGGGAATAAATAATCAGCACCACTTCCAAACCAGGCTCGAGAAATTTCTTTGACCTCACGAATGTAGTTTTCCGGCGTGACCCAAATAATCTCAATCAATAATCCGTCAACAATCTTTCGTAGCTTTCCATAACGTTCTCCGTTGGTCATGGATGTAATAAACGCAAACAGCTCCAAATCAGAGTATGGACCGTCAGTCTTTTTTGCTGTGGAGCCACGAACGGCGATGGCCACCAGGCTTTCGCCAAACCGTTCTTTAATTTTTGGTAAGAGTGCCTCAGCCACCTTTATGCGCTCCTCGTGTGAATGTCTTTTTATTGTCATCATAGTATTACTGAAATGAGCTTATCGTCCCCTCGCAATCACCCAACCCCAGACCTGTTTGGCTCCGGCCTCTTTGAGCGTACGAGCGGCGGCATCGATGGTTGCCCCGCTTGTGAACACATCGTCACAGAGGAGTACGTGTTCTGGAACAGCCACATCTCGGCGGATGTGAAACACACCGTCGAGCTCCCCCACCTGTCTTGATCCACCAGCCCGTTTGGCTTGTGAAGCTGTCTTTGTCTTGCGCACCAAAAGTGACGTGTGTGGAATGCCATACAACCCACTTGCCCACTGTGCAACGACGTCTGCCTGATCAAAGCCTCTCTGGCGCTGTTTCCCCTCGTGAAGCGGAACGGCACAGGCATGAAACGGCGCAAGCGGAGGCGTTATGTGCGCAGCACCCGCAGTCAACCACTGCTGTAACACCTTTTCAATTTCACGATCTCCATCATACTTCCAGGTCTGAAGAGCCTTGCGCACGACAGGATTCCCGTAAGGTGCGAGCGCACTCACACCATCAAGATAGACTTCTGATCTACATGCACCGCACACACGATCGCTTCCCAAGCGATGACAAAACGGACAACGAGCAGAAAGGGGCTCTGGCATCCAACGGCTTGCACACCCGTGACACCAATGCATGCCCTCACGGTTGCATCCAATACAAAATCGTGGAAAAAGCGATTCAAGGAATTGATGTTTTATTGACAAGTCCTGCATAGAAACAAAAACTCCAGCCTCCCGTGGGTGAGCTGGAGCCTCTTCATTAACGCCAAGTTGCTGAATTCACGCGCCACTCTCCACCTTCTTTGACAAAGACGAGCTCAATATCTTGATAATACACAGAGGTGTTTTGTGGAGACCCATTTGCCTCCTCGCGCTGTGTTGTCAGCAGCACTGTTGCTTGGCTCTCTGACTGACTCAGAACGCTGACCGTCACAATCTGTGTGCTCACCCCGTAGTATTCCTCTGGAGCCACAGCGGATTCAATAAAGTCTTCTGTCTCAGAGGCAAAGCTGTCCGACATGAGAGGAAGCACATCTACAAGGTTGGCAAACTCTGCTTCGTTTGAATAACTGCCATAACGTTCCACAAAGCTTTTGGAAAGCGAGATAACATCCGATGAGCCATTACGTGTCTCTCGTTCTCGTTCCACTGCTTCCTCAGAAATCGTTGGGTTGCTCGGAATAACATCGTCGACTTCCTCTTCTGTTGTGGTTTCAGTCGGACCGCTTTCTGTTTCAGGCGTACGTGAAAGAAAGGCCATGAGGAACCAAAGCAGGAGAAGGAGTAAAACCAAGAGCGCAAGGAGAATGAAAATCGTTCGTTTTCGTCGGGATATCATACGGAGAGTGATTCACGAATTTTATCAGCTTCAATCTTTCCAGCATCTTCTTCTTTAAGCAAGGCTGCTGCAGCGTCCTCGGCCTGTTGATCTTTTTGTTCTTGTGCTAAAGCCTCCTGAGCTTCTTTCTCGATATCAAAGACTTCCTCCTTGGAGGCCGTAGCGTCTAGTGGCGGTTCTGTCGGAGCTCCTTCTGAAGCGACTTCTGTAGGCGCTTGTTCTGATGAAACCTCTCTCGACGCCGGTGTTCCTCCATCACCTTCTTCTCCTTGTTCCCTTTGGAGTTCAGCCTCAAATTCCTTTTTGGCTTCCTCAATATCAAGCAGCTGCTGAGGATTCGTGGTGACAATTTGATCTTCTGTATAGGAGGCAACGACTTTGATTGCGGCGTGCTTGTTCCCAGCAAAGAAAATACCCTCACCTACCCCTGACTCAAGAAGCAAGTATTTTTCTCCGTCGGTGAGACTAAATGTTTTTTGAATAAGATCAATCGCAGACGGTGACTGTTTCATCAAAATCTGAAGGGCTGAGTTCGTCACAATCGCTTGCCCATATGCAGAACGAAGGAAGTCGTTCACGTCCTGGGTGATGGTTGTGACCCCCATGAAGTATTTTCGCGCGCGTTTCACAAGCGCAAAAATGAATTTCGCAGAATCTTCATTCTGCATCAGCCACCACGCCTCATCCACCACTAAAATGCGCTTCTTTCGCTCAGAACGCGTCACGTTCCAGATGTAGTTGATAATGGTATAGATCGCTGTTGGACGCAGCTCGTCTTCAAGATCTCGCACTGAATACACCACCAACTGGTTACTCATGACCACATTGGTTGGGTTGTTCAAAAGTCCTGCAAACGTTCCTTCTGTAAACTTTTTCAAGCGCGCAACCAATTCTTCTGACCCCTCCATACCCTCAAGTACATCTTGAAAGTCTGTCAGGACTGGAGGTTCAATATCGGCAAGAGAGGTGAGGTCTGGTGTGATATCTTGTTTTGCGTACGTTTCGATCAATGCTCGGTCAAGCAGCGAATCTTCCGACGGAGTAAATCCCATCTTTCCTGCTTCTCCCACAGGCTGACCAATCATGATGCGCAAAAGCCCCTTAAGCGTAATAACCGCACTTCGAATAATGTCCTCCACCTTGGTCCCCTCACCCACACCACGCGGTAGATCAAACGGATTCACTTTCGCCTCGGAAGCAAGAGACACGTTAATGAACGTCCCTCCAACCGCATCAGATAAATCTTTATACTCATACTCTGGATCGATCACGATCACATCCACTCCCATCATGAGGGATCGTAAAATCTCAAGCTTGATCGTGTACGATTTTCCAGCACCGGAGGTGGCAAAGACAACGGAATTAGCGTTTTGTAAACTAAAGCGATCGAAGAGAATAAGTGAATTGTTGTGTCGGTTGATGCCGTACAAAATGCCGTTATCCGAGGTCAGGTCAGAGCTGATAAACGGAAACGAGGCTGCAATCGGCGACGTATTCATGTTGTAGGTAATCATCAACTCATCATTCCCAAGTGGAATGGTTGAATTGAATCCCTGCTCCGCCTGATAAAAACCTGCCTTCGTATAGATCAGTTTGCTTCCAAAGAGCGACTCAACTTGCTGCGTGTACTTTTCCAGCTCTGTTTCGTCTTTGGCGTAGATTGAGACATAAAACGCAAATTGAAAAAAATGCTCAGTCCCCTGTGTGAGGGCATCACGCAATCCCTCAATGTCCCGAAGGGCTGTTTCCGCAATCGGATCACGAGGAGCCCCTTTCTCTGCATCGGCAAAAATCTTTGCCTCGAACACACCTACTTTTTTCTGGAGCTGTTTCAAAATAATACTCGCCTTGATCGGATAGAAATACATGGCGACATCAAACGTCTTGTTGAGATTGATGAGTGGCGAAGACCATCCAATGCCAATGTGTCGAGGGTAGGTGATAATAAACAACGTCCGCACATACACTCCTGAGAGAAGGAGGAACGTTGGTTTCACTTCAAACGCTGCAGGAGAAATAATGTCCTTTACCGTCACCGTTCCCTTGCGAAAAATACGCTCTTCCTCAAGCACCAGTCGTTCTTCTTGGAGCTGTTGCTCCTCTGGTTTCACCTTCTTCACTTTCTCTGGTGCTGAAGCCGGCATCGCCTTCTTAATGTTTTCAATATTAATAGGCATACTATGATTCGACACGGTTAGGTTCCGGCTCCTGACGGATCTGGCTGATGTCGGCTAGCTTTTCGGTATCAAACAAGTCAGGGTTATAGACGTTGTAATACACTTCAATAAGCCCCTGTGTATCAATTCGAGAAGAGGCAAGCCCCATACTGTTGAGCTGGCCACCAATAATCTCAACTCTCCTTGAAAGTTGCTCAATACGATCGGCTAATTGCTTTTTGTTGAGTTTTGCGGCTGCGGCTGGAGAGATGGCTTCTGACAAGCGGGTAAAAAAGTTTTTTCGTTTATCAGAAAGGGGGTCATACGGAATCACCACGTAAAACATTTTTTGCATGATCTGTCCAAGCTCGACAAGCTCAAGAACAAAGTTGCGGTAATCAGCGATCTGAGTACGCAAGAGGTCGTTCTCTGTTTTCTTCTGCTGCGCAATGAGCTGATCAATGTACGCATCAATATTCATGCGACGTGATTGGATCACGATCTGTACAGGGTATTCAAGCGAGTTCAGAAAGGTGATGTACGCCTGAATAATAGCCTCCTGCTCATCAAAGGACTTTAAGGCAAAGTTAATACTCGAAACGAGGAGCACAGCGCGTACGGTCCCGTCCTTAAGAAGCACCATGTCATCACGAATCTCCGCAATATCCAGATATTTCACGGTAGATGCTCCTGGCTTGGGTTTTGCAAGTTTCTTCGACTGCATAATTATTCCTCAGGCTGGTAGACCCCTCCTGTATTAACAACGAGCGAAATTTCCTGCAGATGGGACGTATTTGCAAAAATCTTACGCTTAAATGCCGCACTATGAACCTCCGGTTTTGCGAACATGTATTCCCTTAACTCGGAATCAGTGTGCCGCTTGTCCCACACACGCAACCGAGGTTTCTTAAACGTTTGAATGCCATTGAGAATAAAATAGTGAAATGGTTGTCCATTAATTTTTGCAAACGCTAAAATTCCACCGACGGCAATAAGCGGAATGCCAACAACAAGAAACCAAACGAATGTCAGCAGCTTAAACAAAACGAATTCCATGAGACCCACGATCATCAAAATAATAAATTGACGGCCGGTGATTGGGCCAAAAATTTTATCCTCCGAGTCAATAAATTGTGGAACGACGAATTGTTCCGGCATAGTCCTATTGTAGGGACTGTTCCCTAATGAGATGAGATTGTCACGTTCGGGCTGGCATCACTGAAGACGTCCTAAAACGGACGTTGAAGTGATGTCTGGGTGCCTGAACGTGGCAAGATCGCTCATTCGGGGACAGTCCTATTATAGCAGGATCAGAACCTTAGGTCTGCGTTCAACTTCATCACGGCTTTTAATTCCTCATCCTTAAACATCTCCACCCCTCGCTCCTGCTGTGATTCGAGCGCTGCTTGAATCGTTGTTCCAGATAACACGGCCTGCTCTGCGAGCTCGATGTACAGCCGGTTGAGCGGCGATGATCTCCAAGCTTTGATTCCCTCAACCTTTTGCTCGTAACCAAGATTTTCTAATAAATCCACTTTGTCCTTTATTTTGGTGGTGGCCTGCACAGGATCTGATGAAAGACGTCTGAAATCTGTTAAGGTTAATCGCTTTAATTCCTCTACGGGACCTGAGAGACGCTTTTCAAAGACGACATCCTGCACACGCTTGGGCTTGGGGCGTGGCGCTGATTTTGGTGCTGCTGCCTGAGACGCTTCGATGATTGTTTTCACACGTGCAACATCAATCTTCCCCTCACGTTGCTGTGTTTCTACTTGTGCTGAGACAGCGGCGGACGTACGAGATCGCTTTGGTCCGGTTGGTGAGACAGACGTGCGGGGTGTCTTCCCTGTGAGTTCAACAAACCGCTTGTCCATAACCTTCTGCTCAGTGACCTGACGCTGCTCTTCCGCACTGGCAGCCGCCTCCTTTACCTTCTGTGCCTGTTCCTTTTCTTGCTCGATCTGAGCTCCGGCATGTGCATGGTATTCCTCCACAGCCTGCTCTAAGAGCTGCGTCATCTCAGCAAGCGACCGCCCCGTCACCCCCACACCGCCTTGCTCAACAGAACGTTCAAGCTGACGACGTGTGGCAAAAGCATCTCTCACCCCTCGCACACGAGAGTGAACAACTTTTTGACAGCGCTCGGTGAGCACTGGATTATCAAACTGAAAACGCTTGTCCTCACACACACGCTTCACCACACCCTCAATAGACGTGATCGGCTCATGGGTAAGAGCTGCTTCTTTTTCCTGCTTAATCTGCTCAATTTCTTTTTCGTCTTCTTCTGTAAAGGCTTCAATTTGGGGTTTCTGTGGCTGATTGGGTTTGGATGGAGGTCTATTCACCGGAACATCATCCAAAAAAACCTTGCCTTTCATTTCTGTTTCAAACACATCCACTACGCTCTCTGCCACAGTTGGATCAATACCAAGCCCACCAACTTTCGGTGACTTTGCCAGACGAGAAGCAGCCTCGTCATGCGTAAGATCCCCCTCTGCCAAATCGGTAAACACGTCTTCGAGCCTCTGTGAAGATCGTTCATCTTTTTTTCCAGGCATCTGCTCAACATACGTATGAGCAAACTCCTCAGCACTTTCTTCTTCTTGATCGTCTTTTGTACTCCATTCACGAGTCAGCGCCTGAAAATCTAGGTCTTGAAAGAGATCGTCTACCTGCATCAACACACCTGTCATGAGTTGCACAGCAAGGGAATACCCTTTTGTCTCATCAATGGAAAACAGCTCAGAAAGCTTGGTGGGAAACAAATGAATATCCTCACGTCCGGTAAGCACATCGGAAAAAAGGACTAAAAGCTTTGGAATTTGACTCTTATCTCCTCCGACAGCCCCTACCAAGTTGTAATACGTTTCAAATGTCTTCTCAGCAAAAAGTAGCTGCCGCACCTCGGTGGGTAGCCCCCGCACTGTTACAGGTTTCACGCTTGGTTGATCGTTCATTCAAATTTATGTGGCTGCTCTTCCCGCAGCATCCCCTCCAGATCGAATAGCCTTTAATTCTGCGACTTTATCTGAGGCAGCACGTGCTTCGTCTAAGGCTTTCTTCATGCCATCCATCTGTGTCCTGAGCTTTTTCAAATCTTCACTTCCGTCCATAGCGGCAGTGATTTCGTTATTGATCTCAACATCCACTTGTGTCTTTTGCGCCTGAAGCTCTTGTCGCTTTCCAAGATCTTGTTCTGTATCAAGACGAACGCTCAATCCCTTTGACGCATCAACCTTAGACTTTATGCGTGCCTCTACATCATTTTTAATTTGCTGCGTCAGAAAATCAATACGCGTTGAAAGAAGTTCTTCTGCGCCCGAAGAAGCACTTCCACCAGCATTCAATTTGACATCCGCAACGGCTTTTTCAAGACCTCTAACTTGCTCAGCGATTTGCTCAGCCGCATCCGCAAGCCGTTCGTTGCTTGCCCCACCAAACGCCCCTTCAGCAAATGCTGCCCCACTAAAGTCTTCCTGTGCCTCTGATTGCGCAGCAATATCTGGAACAGTTCCATAAGACCCTGCAAAAGCCGTAGACGCTTCCGCACTCTTACGTTGAGCATTGAACACTTCCAGTACACTCTTAAGCTGTCCCACCTGTGCCTCACTTGCGCCACCCATCTCAGCACTAGAAAGAGCTGCTTTTAACTTCCCTTCAATTCCATCCATACCCACTGAAAGATTGAATCGTTCCGCACCAGCCTCTGGAGCATCCGTATTCGCATGTGTCCCTGCCATCGCCTCAATAATCTCTGTTGCCTTACTCATATCCCCTGCCTCAAGTGCACGACTAAAGGCATCCGCAGCAGCCTCTTGGTTGCCACCGGCAACCTGTTGCGCCACAGCGCTAGCTGGAACAGCACTGAAATCTGTACGCTGTTGGAATGCAGCAGCTTTTTCTGAACCACCATACCCAGCAGCCAGGGCCTCAGCAGCTGAAAGTGCCTTACCATTCTCTCCACGAAAATTGGTCTCAGTTTTTTCCAATCGTTCCCGTACATCACTTTGATTCATGGACTCCGCACTCATTCCCTTTACATCATCCCATGAACGGATACTTCCAATAGCTTTCTCACGATCTTTGGCATGCTTTGGCCCCGTTAATAAATCAAGATTATCACGATTAAATGCATCCATTTTCTTTCGTGTATCGTCATCCCCACCAAAATCTCGTTGAACGATACCACCATACTTGTCGTGCAACTTACCGAGTGTGCCATCTTTCTTCATTTCCTTCGCCAAATCCTTATCTCCCATCGCCTCCTTTAAAAGGTGCACTAATTCACGCTGCCCTTCTGCTGTAGAAGCACCCCCCTTTTGCATAAAACGACGTGCGTAAGCTGCCTTGTCTTCTCGAGTCGTCCCTTTAAATGTTTCCCCGGCTTTGTCGTAAGCTTGTCGTCGCTTTGAGGCTTTTGCCGCAGCAGCCTTTGAAGCCCCCAAAGACGCAGCTCTACCAATCATTCCATCTCCAGCAACATTAGCAACGCCACGATAAAGATTCTCACGATTAAAAGGAAGATTTGTCAGCGCCTCAGAAAGCTGCGCCCCACCCGGAAGATACTTTGGAGCTGCACGAAGACCACCACCGACTTTTCGAGCTCCAGCTGCAGTCGCTTTTATACCAACCCCTGCCATAGCACCTCCAACTCCCTGTCCTTTCTTCAATGTACTCCCAAGAAAACTTCCTGACATGGATGAACAAAATTGCTGCGCCGCATCAAACCCTGCATACAGCATGGCCATCCCAATCAAGAAACTCATGAACCGATCAAGTTCAAAAATCTTTCCAATAAAATTAGCGGAATTTTCGTCACTTGGATTAAACCCCGTACTTGCTGCCACATTCCCCGCTCCAGCAACAGCCAGCGTCAACCATAAGAAGAACGTGAGCACAGGACCGACAGCGACAAGACACTTAAACCGATCCCACCACTGCGCATAGGCATTGGAAGAAACAATTCCACCCTGACCTCCAGCTCCCCCCATAAACCATGCGAGTGGAGAGACAACAATAAGAACCCAAAGCATAATCACGCGATAGATCAAAATCACCGTCAAAATCACCACGGTGGCAAAAACCCAGATCATGAGCACCACAGACATCAGTCCTGCGGCAAAATAATCGAACGCCGCAAACCCTTTCGATTCAGAAATAGGTGTGGAGGAGGTACTCACTTGGTAGATCTCCCCAAGCCCAAGGAGTTGGATGAAGTTCCCAGCGACGATCTCTCGAATGGCATTTGCGAACGTGAGCATGATCACCTGACCAAAATCGATCATGAGGCCACAAAGCGTTTTTGAAAAGTTGATCACGAGCGCAAAAATCATGAGCTTTGGAACCTGCTGCTGCCACTGAAATTTTGAATGTCCAAAAATAGTTCCGAACGCAATGATAATAAGAACCACAACGAAAAACATGTTGACCGTGTCGCGTACAATAGACCAACCCGCCGTCACAACCCTATTCGTAGAAAAGTCTTTGTAAAGCATCACATTGGTCATCACACCAATGAACAAGACCACACCTTTTGCGAGCACACCTGCAAGCTGGTACGCCACATCCGCCATGTTCTGAAAAATCCAATCAATGGCAGCCGTACCAGGTTCATCGTGACTATCAGCAGACACCGGACGGGTCACCGCAAGAAGTCCAATGAGAGATGTAATAAAAACGCGACCGGCACGTGTCTTTCGTTGTGCAGCCAACTGCAGGAGTCGATCTCGGAGCCGCTCAAGGAGGACCCACAATCGCATAAATAATTGCAGCATATACTGCGCAAATTATAGCACAGCGCAACGTTTTTTCGCTTGTGGATGAGCAATAAGAAAACCCCGTTGAAATAACGGGGTCGTTTCGTGCTAACCGGTCATAGTCCTCTCTCTCGTTAGTCCTCTGATCGTCCAGTGGGTTCATCGTGGATTTACGATCCAGAACCTCAGAGGGGTTGGTGAATGAATCCGGTGTCACAGCACGTCTCACCTAACCTATGGTTGTTATCCACCCATGGTGTCATCCAGTGAGTTCGAGCTGCGACTAGAGCTGTGTGTTGGAGGTGTAGCCGTTCCCGTTCGCCTCGAGTCCCGTCGTGGGACTCCAGCTCACAGTAATCAGCCACTCTTCCCAACTGGTACCGTTGTCCTTGAGCTCACACAGGTCGTGGCCCTCGGCACAGAACGAGGCGTTCTGCCACCAGTACCAGTTGCCCATGGAGCTGTCAGGACCGGCTCCATTGGTCCCCGTGCTGCTGATGAGCGAGAGCTCGACTGAGCACTCACTCGTGCGATGCGAGAAGTCGATTTCATAGTAGCCCTCCGCACT